>CAZSUA010000372.1:0-5138 GCA_964609655.1 uncultured Polyangiaceae bacterium
CCCGACGCGATGGCGGCCTCCCACTTCAAGTGGGTCGATCCGCCTGCGAAGGTCGCCGACGAACCCGAGCATCTGCTCGAAGACGACTTCGTCGAGGGGCGGCTCGAGCTGCTCGTCCGCCGAGCGATCGAGACCGACGCGATCTCGATGAGCCGCGCGGCGGAGATCCTCCGAGTCGACGTCACGACTATGCGTTCGACCGCGAACTCCTGGGTAGCGTGAGGGTGTGGTCTCCGCCCGGCTGCTGCTCCTCGACGCCTGTGTGCTCATCGACTTCGCGACGAGCGACCTCTCCGTGCTCACGCTCGTCACGGCGCACATCGGCCAGGTGCACGTCCCGAGCCCGGTCTTCGACGAGGTGGAGCAAGCGGCTTCACGTGCGTCTCCAACGACCGACGCCTTCGTATGTCCTGTGAAGCGGAGGGTGTTCCGGTCCTATGGGGCCTGGAACTGCTCGTCGAATTAGTCGCGGCGCGAGCCATCCCGGCGGAGGCGGCGCGCGACATCGCTGCTCGAATCGTGAGCGCCAACCGACGGATGGATCCGAACGTCTATGCGCGCTTTCTCAAAGGATTGGCCTCGCGAAGTAGGGGCGTCCATGAGAATGACCTGCGCCAACGCGTCGAGCTCAGGAGTGGTGGCGGGTGCATGAACCCGACGCGCCAGAGCTACAGACGGGGCCGGAGCAGCAAGCTGTGTTCGATGCGGAGAATAGTGTGGGGGAGGTCGCGCGTGAGCACGTGCCGGGCGGTGTGTTGGTTGATTTCCCGCACTATCAGGTTTCGGAGAAAATCGCGACCACCGCGGAGGCTCTCGCTCAGGGTGCGCGGGTTGACAGCACATTCCTGATGTGGCGGTGCAGCTTCATGTTCTGCGGCAGTCAGGTCTTACTGTGAAGCGGGCCGAGGTGATGCACCTCAATCGGGAGTGCCGCCATGTTGAGCCCGGGGCTCACTGTACTGACCCTTACGAGTGCCCGTTCACGGGTCGCTGTTGGCCGACGCTGCCCAAGCATCACGTCAGCACCCTGTATCGAATTTCTCGCAAAAAGACCGCGCAACTCGTGGAAGCGGGGCGCCACACGCTGGCTGACTTACCGAGCGACTTTGCCGCAACGGGGGCTGCGCTGCGGCAAATCGAAAGCGTGCGCAAGCGGCGCTTAGTCGTCGCACCGAAGTTGGCGGACGCGCTGTCAGAGCTCACGGCACCGCTTGCCTTCCTCGACTTTGAAACAGTCTCGAGGGCTGACTCACTCCGCCTGGATCGCTGAAGGCCCCGCTGACCCACGCGAGGCGCTAGCTGCCGCTCTGCTCGATGCGTCCAACGGGGCGGACACAGTGCTCGCCTGGAACGCGCCCTTTGAAAAACGCTGCATCATGGGCTTGAAGGAAGCTGTTCCCCGCTTTGCGAAAAAGCAGACGCTGCTTCACGACCGCATTGTCGACCTGCTTCCTATCGTGCGTGATCACGTCTATCACCCGGATTTCAACGGCAGTTTCAGCATCAAACAAGTGATGCCCGCGCTGGTCCACGACCTGAGTTACGACGACCTTGAGATTCATGACGGGAGTGCCGCTTCTGCTGCGTTGGCGAGCTTGTTGTTTCAAGCTGATTTGTCCGTCACGGCGCATCGATGTCTAAATTCACGTTATCCAGACGGAGGTTGCTCATGGGGGCGGTGGGCGGCATCAGCGTTCGAATTGGGCTGCCCGCGCTCTCGGCGATGCTCGATTCGCATGGCACGGCGCTCGCACAGGGGGGAGCGTTGCCGAAGCGTTTCTTGGTTTGGTTTTGGGCAAATGGGGTGAAGCCCGCGCGCTGGGTGCCGAGCAGCGTGGGCCCCGATTGGGCGCTCTCGGAGCAGCTCACACCGCTCAAGAACGTCAAAGAATACGTGAGTGTGGTGTCGGGCACGGAGATCAAATTCCCGAATGCGGCGCACCACACGGGTGCCATCTCCATGATGACGGGAGCCGACATTGTGGGGCCAGAAGGCGGCGGAGATTTTCCGACGACGGGTTCGGCACCTTCCATGGATCAACGCTTCGCAAACGCTTCGGGCACAACAACGCGCTTCAAGTCGCTCGAATTCGGCGTGCTCGAGCACAATGCAATCAAAGAGGGCGATGGCATCCTTAATATTTTCCACAACGGAAAATCGAGCCCCAATCCTGCCGAAATCGACGCAAGAAAGGTCTTTGATCGCGTCTTTGGAACCGGGTTCACCGCCCCTTCAACGGCTCCCAATCCCAACCCGGCACCGGCTGACATTAGCTTGGGGTTAAGAAAGAGCGTGCTGGATGGTGTGCTCGCGGACATGGAGGCCCTCAAGCCAAGGCTCGGCACCGACGATCTCAATCGCTTGGCCCAGCACGCCGAGAATATCCGCGGCATTGAGCGAGCAACTGGGCCCCTTCATAGCCAATCCGTTCACCGGCCAGCTGAATACTGCTGAGCTGCGGATAAGCGAGTTCGCAAATCCTTGAATCGTTGTCGACGCCCAAGATCGCAACTTCGCTCGGAACGCGGAGGCCCCCAAGCCGACAGGCTTCGGCGGCTGCCCACGCCGAATAATCCACCTCACAGAATAACGCCAAGGGCCTAGGCAACTCCTTCAGCCATCCGCCAACACCATGGACCTGATCGCCATGATTGGTCGGCCTGTTTTCCGCGACTTCGTGGCTCGCCAACGTGAGGCCGTGGGCCTTCAGGACCGCTTCGAACCCCTCGCGCCGCTCGCGCCAACGACGACGATCGCCACCCAAGAAAGCCAGGTTCCGGTAGCTGCGACTTAGAAATTAGCGCGCCGCCATCTCACCAACAGCGCGATGATCAGGCCTGACTTCGAACACCGTGCGGCACGGCACACTGAGACCCAGATTGACCACTGGGATCTTGGAGCGAGCCAAAATTTCTGCACAGTGCGTATTGGGTGCCGCCAGAATCAGCCCGTCAGGACGTCCCGCGAGTAACCGCGTCACCCCTTCGGGCGTTGGAACGTCGTGCTCGAAAATCCACGGACGCGAAGGGCGCGCAAACGCAGCAATCCCCCGCAGATTCCCACCTGAAAAGCCCTGGTTCAGATCGAAAGCAAGGCCAATGCGCATGTGCCCAATAGCCTATCCAAGGGTGGCCGGCTTTGCACATGCATTGCGCCTACTGCGCTCCAAACGTTTCCGTTCGGGTGTGTGCCAGCTCGACTTTCTCTCGCGGAACGCTGGTTTGGCAGGACGTACTCGGCGTTCGTCAGACGTGGCTCGGAGCGCTGACCTTGGCGTTACCTGCATGATGTTTTGCGACGTTTCGGCGGTAGGGCTTAGCTTGGACTACAGTTGGCCGTTTGCCTCAGGTGGCTACAGAAGAACCCGTTATTCATCAACTCATCTACGTGAGCGCCGCCACGGCGCCTTTTAGCGGACCCGATGTAGCCACCCTATTACTCAAGGCTCGTGAGAACAATCGACGCCTCGGGGTGAGCGGCCTGCTCGTTCACAAGTCTGGCTCGTTCTTCCAAGTGCTTGAGGGCCCAGAAGGCGTCGTTGAGAGCCTCTTCGAACGGATCAGCGCTGACGCTCGGCATGAGCGCACCGTTGTTCTGCTCCGAGGTCCAGTGCTGCGTGCAAGCTTCGCGGAATGGACGATGGGCTTCGTTGAAGGCGAACGCTCCGAGGTTGATCGCATCCCGGGCTTCAATGACTTTTTCCGCAAAGGTTTCGCTAGCGCGCACGCGTCCGAAGGAGCTTCGAGCGCTAGGGACCTCGCGCTCGCGTTTCGCGACGGGCGTTTTCGACAGTTCGTCGACACCCACTAAGCTCCAGGCTGCGTTGGCTGACGCACGGGGTAGTAAGCATGCTTACTACCTGCGGAACGAACGGCACCCGTCTACCGATAGGCGGGGTCCCGCCATTCTGTGGATCGAGTTCCTAACGGAAGCCTTGCTCGTAGCGTTGACCGGATCCGCTCGTGGTGGTGCGGTGCGGACAAACCCGGGTTGAACCACCTCCACGCTATAGAGACTACCCAGCTTGCCCGAGCTCACGGCAGCCCGGAACCACTCGAACACTTTTCCCATCCTACGCTGGTGATTCACGAAGATGCGCGCTCCCGCCGCACGCGCCGCGGCCTGCATGCGCTTACCCTCTCCCAGCGAAAGCGCGAACGGCTTTTCAACCCAGAGTATGCGTGCTCCTGCTTCAAGTGCTGCGCTCAGCATCGCTTCTCGATCTTGAGGGAAGCCGCAGATACTCACCAAGTCAGCCTTTTCATGCGTGAGCATTTCACGGTAGTCCGCGTACATGGTGGTACCGGAAAACTCGCTGGCAAACGCTTCACGATTGTTCGGTGTGCGGCTTGCGGCAGCCACTAGCTGCGTTCTCGGGTCACCCACGAACGCCCAGGCGTGAGCATAAGAGATGGAGTGCACCCCACCCTTGCCTTCGGTTCCAGGTCCACACCCGATGATGGCACATTTGATTGGCTTCATGCAGCGGACAACGTTTCGCAGCCCTCAAACAGCGTATTTTAACCTACTCTGCGCCAATCGAAAGCCACCGAAAAAACCCCGCCTTTGTCGTCCCGCAGAGCTTTGTATTGCGCCGGAGCATCCGCGATTTCCACGACGCGGTCGATAAAGATCCGCGGATCGATCGCTCGCTGTTGGATCAGCGCCGCAGCTTTCTGGCGATCGGAAGGCCCACGATCCATCGGCGTCAGCACGATCAAACCTTCGCCGTCGAAGTAGTTCGAGGGATCGATGGGAATGCTCTCCAAGTAATTCGCTTGATACACCAATCGGGGAAGACAGCCACGCCGCGGAGAACGCACCAATAGCTCCGTACCGCGACACGCTCCTATTTTTGGATGGCCTCGCGCTCTCCAACTCGCTCAAGAGCGAAGGCAACACCACGGGCGACAACGGCAATGCTCATCACATTTGGGGGATCCTTGCTCACAGGCGAGCTGCCTTCGGATCGACTGCTCACCCCCGCCATCTATCCCCACGCTTCAGTACCGGGCAAACCAGGCGGACCAAGTTCCCGCGACTTTCCGCCTCTTAATTGGACATGACCGTCGACGCAATGATGTGCGGCCTCACACCCTGCGCCACATACTCTCTCAACGAACACACGCCGACGAAC
>CAZSUA010000373.1:0-5099 GCA_964609655.1 uncultured Polyangiaceae bacterium
GCCGTCTTCGCGGATCCCACGCAGCGGGCCAAAGTCGTTAGCTGTGACTTGGTCGCGGATGCGAATTGTATGCGCCAATCGCTTGAAGCGTTCTTGCCACGCGCCTGGCGCCGGCCAATTCAACCGGCTGAGGTGGCCCGTCTGATGGCCCTCGGGGCTACTGAAGCACAAGCAGGAGGGCCGCCTGAAGAGCAGCTCAAGTTGGCCCTGCGCGGAGCGTTGACGTCACCGCACTTCATGTATCTGATTGAACTGGATCCGGACCTCACATCAACCGCGCCGCATCCGCTCAATAGCTATGAATTGGCGGCCCGCCTCTCCTATTTCTTGTGGAGTTCCACGCCGGACGATGAGCTTCGGGCGGTCGCAACCGCAGGCACACTCCAAGACGACGCACAACTCTCACAGCAACTTCAGCGCATGCTGGTGGACGCAAAATCGAGCGCGATGTCGAGCGTTTTCACGGCGCAATGGCTGCAGCTAGCGAAGCTTGCCACTCACGACATTAAGCCGGACATTTTCCCGGACGTGTCGCCAGACATCAAGACGGCGATGAGCGCGGAAACGCAGCTATTCTTTCAAGACCTGCTCCAAAACGGCGGCGCACTCGGAACCCTCCTTGGCGCAGACTACGCGTTCATCAATCCAGCTCTGGCAGCCCACTACGGCCTGCCCGTGCCCGCCACCACAGATTTCATCAAAGTGAGCGTAGCGGGCACCACGCGGGTGGGTGGCTTGCTCGGTCACAGTAGCATCCTGACGCTGACGTCGAGCCTCGAGAAGACGTCCGCGGTCAAGCGCGGCGCCTGGGTGCTCGACAACATGCTGTGCTCACAGCCGCCGCCGCCGCCACCGGATGTCATGAAGCAGATCATAGCGCAGCAACAGCAGACCGAGATGCTCACCGCAACCTCGACGCAACGCGATTTCCTCGCTGTGCATCGCGCAAATCCAACGTGCGCCGGGTGTCATTCGGTGATCGATCCCGTGGGCCTTGCGCTCGAAAACTACAACGCCGTGGGTCAGTATCGAAGCATGGACAAGGGCGTAGTCGTCGATGCGTCCGGGATGCTCAGAGATGGAACCGCGTTTCGCGATGCGCATGAATTCGCCAAAATTCTCAGCTCAAAACCGGAGTTGGGGAGTTGCGTTGCCAAGAAGCTCTTCACGTTTGCGCTCGGTCGCGCGCCAAGCGTTGACGATAGCGCCCACCTCGCCAGCGTGGTCACGACCAATCAAGATCAGCTCGCGAACGTCCTCTCCAAGCTCGTCATCAGCAAACCGTTTCGCTTCCGCCGCGGCGGATAAGGAGTCTTCCGATGTTTCAATCACGTTTGGATCGTTACAGCCGACGGCGCTTTCTTGGAGGAACGGGCGCTGCAGTTATGGTCGGTTTGCCGCTGCTTGAGACTTTCACGGCCCGGAGCACGCGCGCGCAGGTCGGAGCGCTGCCCCAGCGTTTGCTGTGCATTGGCTGCGGCAACGGGATGCCAATGCCAGACTTCACTCCCAATGCTCCCGGTGCGAACTACACGCTGCCCACCCTACTGAGCGCCTTTGCACCCGTCCGCTCCAAACTCAACGTCATCACGGGGCTCGGCATCGACGAGGGCCAATACCCGCCCGGTGATCACGCCGCTGGCATGGGAATGATGTACACCTGTGTCACTCCCAATGGGCCCCAAGACACCAACGGCATTTCGTTCGATCAAGTGATGGCGCAAGCGCTCGGATCACAAACCCGCATCCCTTCGCTTCAGCTAGGCTTGCGCGAGGGGCCACCGAACGGTGACGGGGAGTATGGTCCAGTGTTTCTGAAGAATCTGTCCTGGGCCTCCGCAACGCAACCGCTAAGCTCTGTGGTTGATCCGACGGTCGTCTTCCAACAACTGTTCTCAGGATCCAGCCCGCAAGCATCCAGCACTGAGAATGTACGACGCCTGGACCGCAGTATCAGCGTACTCGACTACGTGGCCGGCGAGAGCATGCATCTGTTACCGGCGCTGAGCACCCAGGATGCGCAACGCCTTGACCAGTACTTCACCGCGACACGCGAGGTCGAGCGACAGTTGGTGGTGTCAAAGTCCGGTGGTGGCGTGAGCACGGCAACCTGCAGGGCCGGTGTCGCTCCGGGAAGCAACCTCAACTATCCTGACACCATGCGTGCGATGTCCGACCTCACCGTGCTCGCACTCCAGTGCGACGCCACCCGTATCATTAGCCTGCACCTCGGTTGCTACCTCAACGACAACTACTATGGCTTTCTTGGCGTCAATGCAGACCATCACGCAACGTCGCATGGCGAACCAGGCTACGGGATTATTTCTCGCTGGCTGATGGACCAGGTTGGATATTTGTTCAGCAAAATGAATGAGGTTGTGGAGCCCGACGGAACGCTGCTCGACAACAGTATCGGCATTTACAACAGCGATTGCGGCGAAGCCGATGAGCACGATCACAAGAATCTTCCAGTGCTCGTACTCGGCGGTGCTCGCGGCAAAATACCAACGGGTCGCTACTACGCCTTCCCGCCAAACACGCCCTGCGGTGGTCTTTACGTGACTCTACTGAATGCCCTTGGAGTGAGCGCTCAGACGTTTGGCGCAAAGCAAAGCGGTCCTTTAGCTTTGCCGGCGTGACCCGGATCGGCGGAGCTTCGCGCTCCGTTAGCCTGTACGCGCTAAGATTACTGTTTAAACGGGCTCAAGTGCTGCCCCGGTACGATCTCTGTAGGCACCGATCCGATCTCGCCGGGCTTCAACCAGCCGACGGCCAGATGATCCTCCGCGATGTCTTCCTTCAAGAGAGCTTCCACGTAATAGCGCCGACCAGCGACCAGCGAGATCGGTTGAGATCTTTGGGTTGGGAACTTGCCCCATTCACGGTATCCGGTCCACGCGGGGGAGCCGCTCACGTAGGCGATTCGCGTCTTATTCGCAGGTAGATGGTCGCTGCTCAAGCTGAGCTCGCCGTTGTCGTCGCACGAAATCCAGAACGTGTACGCACCCGTTGTCGGCGCCGTCAGATATCCACGCATGCGTGCCGCAAAGTCCTGCCCGACGTCGTCCGGCATTTGAAGATTCTTGAGCTCCAGCGCCACATCCGGCGCGGCATTGTGCGGAATCAGATTAACGTCTTCGCCTTTGATATTGTTCCATCGTTCGTACGTGATAATGCCAGAGTCGCCGAGCGGTGCATTGTCAGCTGGACGCTCCACAGCCGTGCTTGGGTGAGGATTCACGCCGCAACCACCGCAGGCAAAAACAGCCGCCATTAGCGCACACATGACACCAGAGTATTTCACATCGTCCTCGCTCGCTTGAACCGACCGTGGCACCGTTTGGCGCACCAAAGAGGAAGTAGCTCAACCAGCTAGCGTGAATCTAGATCAACCGCCCGCCATTCCGTTGCATATTTGCGCCGCAGAACTCGGGGCCATCGGTGGTTGCGGGATGTGGATCACTGACGTAGCTGTGCGTTCGAGCCCAGGCGGGTTCTGGAAGGTAGCAACGGTGCGCACATCCGCCACAGATTGGCGCAAAGCTGTACGGCTCAGCGCGGATCCGACCCGTAGACTTAGACTATTCAATCGGGCCCAATTCCGCGAGGTGCTACCAAGGCTATGACGAACTTTAGTTTGCCCAAGGGTTTCGTCTGGGGCGCTGCCACCGCAGCTTACCAAATCGAGGGAGCTGTTGCCGAAGGGGGCCGGGCTCCAAGTGTTTGGGACACATTCTGCGAGCTCCCTGGCCGCGTCTTTGAGGGTCAAAGCGGAAGAGTGGCGTGCGACCACTACCATCGGTTCGAAGAAGACGTGAAGCTGATGGCCGAGATGGGCCTCAAAGGCTATCGGTTCTCCATTGCGTGGTCGCGCATCATGCCAGAAGGCACGGGCCGCGTGAACCAAGCTGGACTTGATTTTTACAAACGGCTGCTCGACGCGCTCGAACGCCACGGCATCACACCCTACGCAACGTTGTTCCACTGGGACAGTCCGCAGGCGCTTGAGGATCGATTTGGCTCCTGGCAAAGCCCCGAAATGGCAAATGCCTTTGCCGAGTACTGCCAGGTGGTCGTGCGCGCTTTGGGAGGCCGTATCCAGAACTGGATGACGGTCAACGAGGTCGTTTGCTTCACTCGCTCAAGCTACGCCGTGGGCCGCGTTCCTTACAGCGCCCCCGGCACGACCCTGCCCAATCAACAGCTGGTTAACCAAACGGTACATCATGCCCTCCTGGCCCATGGCAAGGGAGCGCAGGCTATCCGCGCTGCTAGCCCTGGACCGTGCAGAGTGGGCATCGCCGACAATCCAGCCACTTTTGTGCCCTTGGCCGAGACCCCCGAGCACACCGAGGCAACGCTCCGCGCCTTCCGACGCGGCAACGGTGGCGTTTTGGTTCCGATCCTGACAGGCGAGTACGACTCTGGGTTTCTTGAGGACTGCGGTGCGGAGGCTCCCGTTTTTTCGGTCGAAGATTTCAAGCATATCGCTCAGCCGCTCGATTTTTTGGGTATCAATCTTTACACGGCAAGTTACGTGCGCGCCTCGCGCCACCCCCGCGGCTTCGAAGAGCTACCGTTTCCGCGGACCTACCCAACCATGAACATGCCATGGCTGCGCTTCGTTCCCGACTCGATGCTCTGGGCCGCGCGGGGTGTGGCCTCGCTTCGCGGCAATCGAGACCTCGACCTCTTTATCACAGAGAACGGTGCCGCGTGCCAAGATCAGTTAACCCAGGACGGTGAAGTCCTCGATACTGATCGCATTCTCTACCTGCGAGAAAACTTGCGTTCTTTGCAGCGAGCTATTGACAGCGGCGAGCCCTACAAAGGCTATTTTGCGTGGAGCTTGCTCGACAATTTCGAATGGTCGTCTGGCTACGATCGGCGTTTTGGACTCATCCACGTGAATTACGACACGCAGAAGCGCACTCCCAAGGCCAGCGCCAAGTGGTTCGCTGAAGTGATTCGGCATAACGCAGTGATTTAATCGCCAACCGGACGCTCTCGCCAAGAGCGAGGCGCAGCAATCAGATCGTCTTTTAAAGCCATCAACTGTGACCTCACGCGCGTGATGGGGATTCAGTGGCTGTCATGGG
>CAZSUA010000374.1:0-5092 GCA_964609655.1 uncultured Polyangiaceae bacterium
ACGCGCAGCGTGCAACGCCGTTAAGCTCCCTCGGCGGGTGCCCGTGGCCCGACCGGAGTGACGGGGAGCTTCCAACCGCGTGATACGGGGCGGCTCATTCAACAACAATGCGTCGAACGTGGCTCTCCTCGAACCGCAACAACAACACGCCCGACAATCGCAACAACAACATCGGGCTGCGCTGCGCCAAGACGGTGGCATCCCTGCACCCGCGCGAAATCGAGGCTTAGACGACGTTTTCCTCTTCCACGACTTTTTTGACTTTGATGAGGAACGTTTTATTGACCTCGCCTATTGTGAGATTCGCAGGGCTGAAAGCTCGACCTGGTTGCCCGGGCAAGAGCGATTTCTCATTCGCTCTCAATACTGCCAGTTCTTTCTTCTTGAAACAGAAGAGCCGTAACGGAATTTGGTTGTACTCGGAGGAAAAAACCTTCGTAAACTCCCGTCGGCAGTTCTGCGTGGGCCCGAGTTTTGAAGACTAAGGCATCTACCGAGTTACCTGTCCCGGGATGATCCAAGCGGGTTGTCAGCGCCGCGGCTTGGGCAGCACGGGCTCAACAAGTCGACGCTTTAATCGCTGAATTTAGGATGAAGCGTTCAAAGCATTCGTTGATTCCGGAAAACCGTTGGTATGCAGGTAGGGAACCTCCGAGCCCCAAAGCGAGTGAACTCCGAAGCAGTTTGCATTGTGGTGTCGATAGTCTCACACTCGCCGGATGGAAACGACGGGAGAGCACGAGGCTACCCAACTTACTTACGACGAAAACGGAGTGGATCTCAGCCACATCCGGGAGTTCCTGAAACTCAGCGTGGACGATCGTCTGCGAACGCTTGAGGAATTCCTTGCGGCGATGGATACGGTCGAATTTGAAGTCGAGCGATGAACGTCGCTGTTGTCTTGCGGGCGCTGGCCGAGCGCCAAGTTGAGTACATTCTCGTCGGTGGTCTTGCCGCACGCATCGCAGGGTGCCCCAACATCACGGAGGATATTGATTTGCTTTACAGGGTCGAGGACGAGAATGTTCGAAAGCTCGAACAAGCTCTGCTGGATCTCGACGCAGTCGCGCGGAACGATAAACGGCGTCAGCGTTTCTCCTTCGACCATTTGAATAACTTTGGCCATCATCTCGCTGCGACCGTAGCCGGTGACGTGGACGCGCTGGGATCCATCAACGATGGTCTGACGTTTGAGGATATTCTCCCAGACACCGAGTTCGTCACGGTAACCGGGCAGAGGATCCGCATCATCCGGCTCGAACGGTTGATCGAATTGAAGCGGAAACTTGGCCGACCTAAGGATCTCGCCCAGTTACCAGTCCTTGAGGCGACTTTGCGCGAGAAAGCAGCTCACCGAAAGCCATGACGCTTCGCACCCACATCGTGTTTATTGTGGTAGGGCTTGCGCTTGCCGCTGCGTGTTCAGAAAGTTCGGCCCCGAGTCCGTCATAAGCGAGCATTCTTTTGGTCAGTCCTCTTGGTTGATTTGGGTCCGGTCCAGTTTGCCGGCAGCTTGCAGGCCTTCAGCACGGCCGACACGTAGCGGTCGCTCACGCTAATGGTACCGCCCTCGGCGCCGCTGATCATGGGCTGGCTCTTCTTGAGAGACTTTGCAAGCTCTGTTTGGGTAAGCCCAGCGTGTTCACGAGCCGCCTTCAGCGTCGTGCCAATCGACGCGCGCGCGTAGCCTGTCGCGTCCACCGAACCGGCAGGAATGCCCGCCATGCCTTGCAGCCGGATGTACTCGGCCTTCGGTAAAATAACGTACTCGTTCTTTCCGAGCTTGATGGTTTGCGGGTTGCTCATTGGCTAATCCTCATAGACTTGGGAACGGTGTTGGATGCGAACCACGACGACCTTCGGAGTCACGACTCGGAACAGCACGCGCCAATCGCCGGTGCGGATCCGATAATGGCCCGCCCACTGTCCCGATAGCGCCTTGGCACCTGAGACAGCCGGCCACGCGGGCTAGGCGGTCAAAAACCCGGAGCACACGAGCCCGAATGACTACCGGCAGTTCGTCAAACTCGGCTTGTGCCTGCGGGCTCAGCAAGACCGTCATGTGCAACAAGCTAATACCAGCTAATACACGGCGCGTCAACTCCGTCTCCTCGCGCTACGAACTCGATGATGGATATCCGGCGAAGCGCCTTGCTGAGACTGGACTTGCTCGTCTTTTGCTTAACCACCCAGGTCTTCTTCCGGGACAAGCCCCAGTAGAAGGTGAAGCCCAACAGTGTGACGGCGCTTGGTACAACAGTTTGGTACAGATGCGGTGCGGCAACGATGCGCCAATGGCGTACTGCTGCGTAGGGTTTGCGCACCCGTCCGCGTGGCAGACTTTTTCTATCCATGACGACCGTTCCAGTGTCACTACCAGACGAGGCGTTCGCTGCCCTCCGTCGGTCAAGCATGGACACTTACTGCTCGTAGCAGTATTGTGGCAAAGGATGACGACGGTCATATGGGGCAAGGCAGTGGAGAAACAGTTGGACCGGGCAAAGATCCGTGCGACTGAACAATGCCTATCGAGCGATGTACATCGAACACGAGACGGGCGATATTGAGTTGATCCAAGTTTTGGAGGTGAACAAGCATGACCACTCGCAAGCGCAAGACGTTTGGGTCGAGAAATCTAGAGAAACGGTTGGGCAAGCTCACTGTCGGCGAAGTGCTGCACACTTGGCGCATTTCGGAGGAGACCAGCCTCAGGGAATTCGGCAAGCTGGTTGGAATGTCGGTTGCAAATCTCTGTGACATCGAGAAAGGGCGTAAAGGTGTGAGCCCCCAGAAAGCCGAGCAGATTGCCAAAGCGATTGGTGTCCCGTCCACACTTTTGATTCGGCTGTCTATCGAGGAGAGCCTCCACGCGGCCGGTCTGAACTATCGGGTTGAGATCAAGCCGGCGGCATAACCTGGTCCCCGGTGGTGACAGGCGGCACGCAACTCAGTCTGTCACGCCCTCCACAGCGTTCGCAGCGGGATGTTCTCGGTGGCTCAGCCCAATAGCCCAAGCGCGCCGCTCTGGCGTGCGCACATTGTGAAGCTCCACGCTGAGCAAGCGTCTTGTAACCTTTGCCTGCCAAAAGCTGCTCATCGGCAGTCACTAGCGTGAGGCCGTACACCTGTGCGGTTGCAGCAATAAACCGATCTGCTGGGTCTTGGTGCGGCACTTGAATACTCCGGCTGTGCATAGCAACCTCGTGAGTCAGCGGCGCCTGTTTGAACCGGTGGCGTTCAATTCACCTCGCCTCACCTCACAAACGGATCCGAAGCTCAGGAGCAGTGGATTCTCGTGCACGTACCCCATGGACTTGATCCCGAAAGGACCACCGCCTAACCTCCCGAGGTCCCGTTACTTCACGCTGGAAGGAACAGCAGTCCCTGACAAGGTTTTGGTAACGCTTGTCGCCCCCGGTTCGTCTACCCCGTACTGCAAGGTAGTGAGCGGCGCGGGGACCTATACGGTGCTTGGCAACGAGGTGCGCGCGGATTGCAACGCAAGCGTGCCTGGTGCTCTGCTTCCAGTAGGTGAAATCGAAGCGGTCCAGTGGATTGTCCCCAGCAACGACGGGGCCGTCCCTTTCAACTTTTGCGTCTCGAACCTCTCCGTGGTTACCTTCTAGGCCGGCCAATCCCTTATCGGCGTACCGTTCTCTGAAAGCCGTGGGCCAGAAAGGGTGCGGCCTCGCTCGTGGCAGACACGCTTTCGTGAGAGGGAACCTTTGCGCAATCTAAGGCGCTCCGAATCCGCGCTGGTGCGCCGAATCTTCGGCGCGCCAGAGAATGCTGCCGCTCAGTTTCGCGCTACCCTTCCGCCTGCGCTTCTGGCACAGCTGGATCTGCGCTCGCTGCGCGTCGAAGATCCAGCTTCGGTTGTTGAAGTTGTGAAGTTGTGAAGTTGTGAAGTTGTGAACGTGAACCGCTGCTAGCGCTTTGGGTTAGTTGCTTCTACGCGCGTGGGGCATAAGATAGGGCCTAGAGGAACTCAGGCGCCTGAACCACACATTCCGGAAACGCTTCGATCACCAGGGTGCCGGTGGCATTCACAATGTCCTCTGCTTGATAACCTGTGGCTGACGGATCCCGGAATCGTTCAACGACCTTATCGACGAGGTTCACGATCCAGTACTCCGGTACGCCGCTTCTAGCGTAGATGAGAGCCTTCTCTCGATCTCGCTGTAGCGAAGAATGGGCGATTTCGACAATGAGAAAAGCGCGATCGGGGTGCGCGGAGCGATAATCTGCATGGGGCACGACGGCGACGTCGGGATCGGGTTGGGAGTCGCCGCTGGCGGCGAAGGCGGATTGGACCCGTACTTTGTGGAGACATCCGAACAATCACCCCGTGCAGCAGTTCAACGTGTTCATGCTCAAAGCAACCCGCGTCCACCAGGCGGGCGTATTCATCTCGCTTTAGGGTGCGAATGCCAGTGTCTTGTGCCGCGACCACGGTCGAAAGCCTAGCATGCGGGGAAGAGACGGCAACAAGTTTCACCGCCCCGCATCTCCGAGCTCTCACTGCAAAATCGGCAGCCTGACGTGAGCCGCCTTGTCCGTAAAACTCGGCAGCTCATTGAAGTTCAAATACCGATAAAGGCTGGGCGCCATGCTGTCGATGCCGCTCGCGTACTTCTGATATTCCTCGTTGGTTGGCAAGCGCCCTAACAGCGAAGCGATGGCGGCGAGCTCGGCGGAGGCTAGATAGACGTAGGCGCCCTTGCCGAGCCGATTCGGGAAGTTGCGCGTTGAGGTGGAGACAACCGTGGAGCCCGGGGCCACGCGGGCTTGATTACCCATACACAGGGAGCAGCCGGGCATTTCGGTGCGCGCGCCCGCCTGCGCAAATATGCTGTAGAAGCCTTCTTCGCGCAGCTGGCTCTCATCCATTTTGGTGGGTGGCGCCACCCAAAGCCGCGTGGGCACGGGCTCTTTGAATTGCTGCAATAAAGTCGCGGCCGCCCGGAAATGGCCGATATTGGTCATGCAAGAACCGATGAAAACCTCATCTATCTTGGCGCCTGCGACAGCGCTCAGTGGACGCACATCATCCGGATCATTGGGGCAAGCGAGCAACGGCTCTTTCACCTCA
>CAZSUA010000375.1:0-3506 GCA_964609655.1 uncultured Polyangiaceae bacterium
GTACCTGCTCCGCGTTCTCGGAATCCACTCGTAATTTGGTGCGATTGCCCTGGCCGAGGAGGCCAGCCGCTATGTGGAGCTTTGGGATTTTGGTTTTTATGTTTTGTTTGGCTTGGTGATCACGATAAGCGTGCAATTCGCCGGAATTTTGCTCGTTTTCTCGTATCTCATTGTGCCAGCTCTGATCACGCGCTTGTTCCTCAACCAGCTTCTACCCCGCATGTTTGCTGGCTGGGGAGTCGCGATCGTCGCAAGTGGCCTGGGGATTTGGGCCTCTTGGGTTTGGGATTTCCCAACCGGTGCGGCCATCGTCGCAGCTTTCGGCGCTGTGCTGCTTCTGGCTGCCATAATTCGAGCTATGGTGCCGAGAAGCGCTTAGGCGGACGTTGAGACCCACGCGACCCTTGCAGGCCGACCCGAGTAAGACTATCGGTAGGAAGTAAGATGTCAGAACGCGCCCGAGCCTCGACTCGCCTATCAGAAAAAGGGCAGGTGGTAATTCCCAAGGCAATCCGCGAGGCTAACGGCTGGCTCCCTGGCCTTGAGCTCTTGGTGGAGGCGACCGAAGGCGGGGTCGTGCTCCGTCCCAGGGCGCTGACCCGTGCCCGGACCGCCGCTGACCTTCTTGGCTGCACGGGGTACGAGGGTCCACGTCGGAGCCTCGCGGACATGGAGGCTGCCGTGGCGAAGCAAGGTAAGGCGAAAAAATGATCGCGGTAGATACGAACGTGCTCGTGAGGCTCGTGACGAACGATGATCCGAAGCAAAGCCCACGTGCGGCCCAGCTTTTCGCCCGAAACGATGTTTATATCTCGAAGACCGTGCTGCTGGAGACCGAATGGGTGTTGCGGGGTGCTTACGAGCTCTCCACAGAGGCCATCGGAAGCGCGTTCGCACGACTCGTCGAGATCCCTTCGGTGACGCTGGAGGATGCGCCCAGAGTGGCGCGTGCACTGGGTTGGTACGCCGCAGGGTTGGACTTTGCTGATGCGCTCCACTTGGCAAGCAGCACCGTCGCAACTGGTTTCACCACGTTCGACCGAGCATTTGGCAAGCGTGCGGCAAGCCTATCCGCCACGCCAGCGGTTGCCATCCTTTAGTGGCTTGTTCGGCGGCGCTGCCGCGCAAGGAAAGCCCCGAAAAGTACCAACGAAAGCCAGCCTCTTGAGAACGCGCGCTCTCCGCCCGGAGACAGCGAACAGTTGTTGCGCTCCAGCGCATCGCCTTGATTCTGCTCACTTCCCTGTGGCGCTACGCCGTCACTAGTTTCCGGTGTGCCTGTCGCTGCCGTAGCGCTGCTCGCGGACGGCGCCAGATGCAATGTGCGTGGGCCGTTTTGCACCGTCCACGGTCGGGGCTTGGGCGGAGGCATGGACCCCGTTGGCGCCGGGGGTGGCATCGGCGGCGGCGCTGTCATGGTCGGCAGCGTCGTTGGCAGCGGCGCGGGCGGAAGCACCACGGGCGAATGAGCAAGCGCATCGGCGCGCGTCTTCGCAATCTCAGGCAACGCTAGCTTCAGGGATGGATCCACGCGTCGTCCCAACCCACCAATAGACGCTTGTTGTAGGCGCCGAGACTATCGGTCTTCTTGTGACCGCTTCGGGCACTCTTCAGGGCCATCGCGCCAAAAGTTGGATCGTTTCGATCACTTAGAAATAGGCCCCAAAAAGTGGTTGTGCGGCAGGCTTGATGGCGGCCTGCCTGGAAACCCTGGAACGCGTGGTGTGCGGTGTGCCGGTCTATGAGCTTTCCTTCCTGCCGGAACCCAGCGTCGTGGATTTCATCTTGAATCAGTCGATCTAGGCCACAAAACACCGGCCGAGCTGCCCGTTCTCCCCGGCTCGATGGAGTGGACTTTTGCCCCGATCCGTCGTTTAAGGAGCCCCCCGCGGATTATTTTGGCGCACTTTTGCGCAACCGCCCAAGGCCCACAAATGACAGAATCTGCAGCACTCAACGCCCCCGAGGTCTCCCAAGTTCCCACGCACGGCCAGAAAGCCTCCGAAAACGGGGAGCAGGGGCGCACGCATGGAATGCCCTTCATTTTCTGGATGTTGGAGCAAAACATCCTGTTCCTTCTGGCAGTGCCGACGGCGGTCGCAGCTCTGGCCTGGTTGTTGACGGGTGGCAGTTGGCTCGTGGCGGCGCTGGCCTGGCTGGCCGTACCGATCCTGGGGGTGGTGTTCCCACTCGGCGCCTTGGTCTATCGCTCATACTCGCAGTCGCGAGCCCCCGCCGAGGACTGGGGCAAGTACCTCTCCTGGCGTGATGACTCTGAGAATGCCCGCTGGCAGGGCAAACGCATCCCGATGGAGATCTTGTACGAGGCCTACATGGCCGAGAAGCTGGACTTCAAAGAAGACGTGTATGAGGTGCTGCTTAAGCGCAATCGCTTGTTTCGCTTTGCTTTCACCTGGGGCGACGTAAAGTTCTATTTTAGGGAGTTTTTGGGTCAGAACGTGACCCATTCGCTCAAATCTGATGAGAGCGATATCGCGCACGTCTACAATCGGGGCAATGATTTCTACAATTGGTTCCTCGGCGAATCGATGACTTACACGAGCGGTATCTTCAATGATCCGAGTGAATCATTGGAAACAGCCCAGGAGCGAAAGCTCGAAACTGTGTGCCGCTACGTACAAATGAAGCCCGGTGATCGGCATCTGGATATCGGCTGCGGTTGGGGCCCCCTCATCACCCACGCCGCTAAAAACCATGGTTCTCAGAGCACCGGCATCACGCTCGCCCAAGAGCAAGCTGACTGGGCCAATGAGCGCGCCAAAAAAGCCGGCGTGAGCGACCGCGTTCGCGTCATCGTGGATGACTATCGCAATCTTCCCGCCACCAAGTTTGACAAGATCACGTGCCTAGAAATGGCCGAACACGTGGGCATCAAGAATTTTCAGCAATTCTTGCTGCAAGTACGCAGCATGTTGGAAGATGATGGCATCTTCTACCTACAGATAGCTGGCCTCCGCCGCCCCTGGCACTACGAAGACCTCGTGTGGGGGCTGTTCATGGCCAAGTATATCTTCCCCGGCGCCGATGCGAGCTGCCCACTGGGCTTTGTGGTCTCGCAGGCCGAGCGCGCTGGCTTCGAAGTGCATCGCGTCGAAAATTGCGGCGTGCATTATTCGATCACGATTCACAAGTGGTACGAAAACTGGAAGAGGAATGAGGCCGCCATCGTCGCCAAGTACGGCCAACGCTGGTTCCGCATGTGGATGGTATTCCTCGGCTGGTCAGTCATGATCGGCGGCCAAGGCAGCTCCACCGTGTTCATGATCACCATGACCAAGAACATCCAGCTCGACAAATCCACCGTGAGCCCGGACGAAGCCAAAGACGTCGCCTTCAGCCGCCAAGAGCGCTGGGTGGGCCCAAAGCCAATCGCAACGCAGCAGTAAAAAATACGGCCCTCGCAGCTACCCCTAGCGACAGCTTTCTCGTGGCTACCCCTAGCGACAGCTTTCTCGTGGCTACCCCTAGCGACAGCTTTCTCGTGG
>CAZSUA010000375.1:3606-5058 GCA_964609655.1 uncultured Polyangiaceae bacterium
GTGGCTACCCCTAGCGACAGCTCTCTCGTGGCTACCCCTAGCGACAGCTCTCTCGTGGCTACCCCTAGCGACAGCTCTCTCGCGGCTACCCCTAGCGACAGCTCTCTCGTGGCTACCCCTAGCGACAGCTTTCTCGCGGCTACCCCTCGTCAAATGAGCGCGACGATAGTAAGCATGCTTACTACCTTTTCGACCACGCAGACCCACCCCGTTCGCAAATTGGAACACTGAGACCGCGCTGAAAGCTCCGTATGCCACGCCACGAATCTGAGAGTATTGCCCGGGGTTTTGAGCTCTGGTTGGATGCCATGCGTTGGCAGCGGACGGTTGATTTGGCCCTCCGCGAACACGAACTCACGCACACGCAGTATCTCGTATTGGCTTCCACTCTCCTCCTCACGGAGCCGCTGCAAGATGCGGTGCCTCAACAAGCGATTGCGGAACATGCCGGCATCGATAAGGCGACCACTTCTCGCTTATCTGCCGCGCTAGCAGAACGTGGTTTGCTCGACCGCGGTCCCACACTGGGCGATGCTCGCGCTTGGCGCGTTATCGTGACGGCGCGCGGTCGTGCACTGCTCCTTCGAGCAACACGGGATGTTGAGCTAGCTGCGGAGGATTTCTTTGCGGCTTAGAATTCAATTCCGCGCTGGGCGATGATCCCCGCATCAAAAGCGTGCTTGACCGATTTCATCTCCGTGACCGTGTCTGCAATCGCGATGAGCTCGGGCTTTGCGTCGCGACCCGTGATCGCGATATTCAGCTGCTCGGGCTTGTTCTGAAGCACGGGCAAAACTTCATTGAGGCCGATGTAGTCGAAGGCGAGCGCAATATTCAGTTCATCAAGAACTAGCAGGTGAAAAGCGGGCTCGGCGGATCGACTGCTTTCGATCATCTCCTTGGCTCGTTCCCAACCACGCCGCACCGCTGCGATATCCTTTTGGCGGTCCTGCGTGTTCCAGGTAAATCCTTCACCAGAAACAACATGTTCGATCTCGGGGAAGCGTTTGAACGCAGCTTCCTCTCCCGTTCGCCAGGTTCCCTTGATGAACTGAATGATCCCGACGCGCAGCCCGGAGCCAGCTGCCCGAATTGCCAAGCCAAACGCCGCCGTTGACTTACCTTTGCCATCCCCGGTGTTGACTAAAATAATCCCCCGCTCCAGCTGTTTGCTCTTTACCAGCTCATCTTGCTGCTGCTTAAGCTCCACCATTTGCGCTTGATGTTCGGCATCCGTGAGGGCTGCGGGACTTGGGGCGCTGGGTTTGAGGTCACTTGAGAAAGGCTGAGAGGGCATAGGTAGACCGCGTACAATCGCGACATAGCAGCTAGGAAGCGAACCCGTCGCTGTCAAGGAACGGCTTGGCGGAGGGTTATTGGGGGTTTGGCGGAGGCTCGGCGGAGGGTTATTGGGGGTTTGGCGGAGGCTCGGCGGAGGGTTATTGGGGGTTT
>CAZSUA010000376.1:0-5004 GCA_964609655.1 uncultured Polyangiaceae bacterium
TCGAGCTCGTGTGGGCGCTTGACACCCACGTGCATGCGGATCACGTCACCGCGCTGGGCCTGCTGAGCCAGCGCTTCAAAGCTCGAACCGTGCTTTCGGAGCGCGGTGGCGCGGTGTGTGCAGATCGGCTCGTGAAGCATGGTGATCGCGTCGTATTCGGTCAGCATGAGCTGGAGGTGCGGGAAACGCCGGGCCACACGAGCGGCTGCCTTTCCTACATCTGCGATGCCCAAGAGCTCGCGTTCACTGGAGACGCACTACTCATCCGGGGCTGCGGGCGCACCGACTTCCAGCAGGGTAGCGCGGCGACGTTGTATCGCTCGGTACACGAGCAGCTCTTCTCGCTCCCAGCCGAGACGCTACTGTACCCCGCTCACGACTACAAAGGCCGGACGGTGAGCAGCGTTGCGGAGGAAAGGCGATTCAACCCGCGCCTCGGTCAGGGCAAGTCGCTCGAAGAATTTACCCGCATCATGAACGAGCTCCAGCTGCCCTATCCACGCAAGATGGATGTGGCGGTGCCCAGCAATTTCAACTGCGGCGTTGCCGGCGCCGAACCCGCCGCGCCCGCACGTCTCGATCAGAGCTGGGCACCCATCAGCCTATCGCCGGCGGGGGTGCCCGAGGTGCTCGATGAATGGCTCCACGAACATCTGTCGCAGGTGATCGTGCTGGACGTGCGCGAGCCTGACGAGTTTCGCGGCGAGCTCGGTCACATCGTTGGCGCCCAGCTTACTCCACTCCAGACGCTTGCAGCCGCAGCCGCGACACTGCCACGTGACCGGCAGATCATAACGGTCTGTCGTTCCGGGGGCCGCTCGGGCAAGGCCGCGCTCAGCCTGCTCGGGTTGGGTTTCGCGCGTGTCGCCTCCCTCGCGGGCGGCATGACCGCATGGAGCGCACGAGCCTTGCCCGTCGAGTACGGTGCGTCGCCGAATTACTCACTGGGTCGGCAGGGTTAGGCGCCTTTGCTAGTCGCGGAGCGCGCTACATGAAAGTTGCGGATTTGCTGCGGCGAGCGCTGAGCATCGCACGCCGGGGCCTCTGGGTGTTGTTGCTGGTAGGGGCCCTACTCATTGCTGCCTGGTTTCGGCTCTGGTCCCCCGTCGCCGTGGAAGTGGCTCATGTCGATCGCGGCACGATCACACAGGAGGCGTTCGGGCGCGGGACGATCGAAAGCCAGCGCGAAGCGGCCGTGGGTTTCGACCTGGTGGGGCGGCTTAGCGAGGTGCTCGTCGAGGAAGGTGCCCGCGTTACCCTCGGACAGGAGCTCGCGCGCCTCGAGACCGACCAGGCCCAGGCTGACCTCCGCTCGGCCCAGACGGGCATCGCCGCCGCCCGCGCCTCGCTCGCGCGATTGGCCGCCGAGGAGGAGCGCGCCCGGGCGCTGCTCGTAGCTGCGGAGCGCGAGGCGACACGTGCGCAAACGCTGTTCGACGCTGGTGCGGTCCCCGGACAGGAGCGCGATGCAGCGAGCGACCGCCTGCGCCTGGCTCGCGCAGACCTTGATCGCGTCCTCGCCCAGCGCTCCGAGGCGACGCGGGGCGTTGACGTCGCGACGGGCGGTGCCGAGCAGCGGCGGGTCGTGGTGGTGCGCGCCACGCTGCTCGCCCCTTTCGATGGCCTCGTGACACGAAGGCTGAGAGAACCGGGAGACACCGTCAGCGTCGGATCGACGGTCCTGCGGATTGCGGACACGAACCGCGTGTATGTGAACGCTGCCATCGACGAGACGCTGCTGCCGCAGCTCGGCGTGGATCAACACGCCGCGATCTTCTTCCCGGGCTTCTCCCCTGGCGCGAACGCTCCGATCACAGGGAGGGTGTCCAGGATCTCGTGGGAGGCGGACCGCCAGACGCACGAGCTCCTCGTCGAGGTCACGCCCGAGCGACTCAACCGTCGAGTGGCCATCGGCCAACGCGCGGATGTTCGGATCGAGATCGGTCGCCGAGAGCAAGCGCTCCGCATTCCGATCCGGATGGTCCACCACGACCCGACGGGACCTCACGTGTACGCCGATCGCAATGGCAGGATCGCGCTCATCCGCCCGCGCTTCGGCCTGACCGCAAATGAGCAGGTCGAGGTGTTGGAGGGCCTTCGGGAAGGAGAATTGGTCCTTGCGGCGCCAGCGACCGGAGTCAAGCTTCCACCCGGGCGCCGTTGGGAGGCCCGATGAACCTGGCCCTCCGGGACATCCG
The DNA here is from genome assembly GCA_964609655.1 of uncultured Polyangiaceae bacterium. Classification (GTDB taxonomy): domain Bacteria; phylum Myxococcota_A; class Polyangia; order Polyangiales; family Polyangiaceae; genus JBBRRP01. The sequence continues at coordinate 2,199 of CAZSUA010000376.1, forward strand.
CAGGCATCTCGGGCGCTTTGTGGGCACCGCGATCGGATTGGGGCTTCTCCTGAGCGTCGTCATCGCGATGCAGGGCATCTACGCGGGCCTGGTGGACGACGCCACGATTCTGACACGGGCGATGCATGCGGACCTGTGGGTCGTTCAACGGGACACTCGGGGTCCGTTTGCCGAAGGGTCGCGGCTTGACCCGAGCGTCGAGGCCCGCGCGGCCGCTGTGCCGGGCGTCCGGAGCGCACGCCCGTACACGTATCAGCTCATTCAACGCGAGCATCGCGGCCGAGTCCTCCGCATCGCGCTCGTGGGGCTGGGTTGGCCAGATGATCCGGGGCGTTCGCTACCACTCGTGCGTGGGCGGCGTTTGCAAGAGCCGCATGGCGAGATGATCGTCGACGCCTCGCTCGGCCTCGGTATCGGCGAGTCGCTTTCGCTCGCGGGCGAGGCCTATCGCGTAGTGGGCCTCACGAAGAACGCGCTCACCTCGGGGGGCGACTCCGTCGCCTTCATGAGCGTCGCCGACGCAGCGCTCGTGGCGTTCGATCAGTCACCCGAAGCGACGCTGCTCGAGCGAGTGCGCGTCGTCGACCGTTTACGCCGCACCGATCTCGGTCGCGGGCAACCCGCGCTCGAAGACCTGGCGACCGATCCGCGCTGGCGCGCCCCGGCGCTCGCGTCGCCGCCCATCGCCGCCGTCCTCATCGACGCTGATCCCCATCGCAACGCCGAGGTTCGGGAGACACTGCGCAGCTGGGGTGACGTCAGCGTCTACACGCAAGATGAAGAGGAGGCGCTGCTGCTCGGCGGCGTCGTCCAACGGGCACGCATGCAGATTGGCCTTTTTACAGTAATCCTCACGCTCACCGCCGCGGTGATCGTAATGATGGTCATCTACAACCTCACGCTCGAGAAGACGCACGACCTGGCTGTTCTCAAGCTCATGGGCGCGCCCACGCCTCGCCTCGTCGGGTTTGTCCTGCAACAAGCCTGGCTCTTGGGAATCATGGCCTACGCCGTTGCAGCCTTGATGGGAGAGCTCGCCTTTCCGCTGTTTCCCCGCCGTGTGCTCATCACGGCGGCGATCTCACTGGTCGCGCCCCTTGCGACCCTCAGTATCGTGAGCCTGGCGAGCCTGCTCGGTCTTGGCCATGTCATGCGGATCGACCCCGCGCGCGCGCTGGAAGGCTGACGATGACGGAGGCGGTACGGGCGGTGGCGTTGCGCAAGACCTACGGCACGGACGGAGCGGCAGTCAAGGCGCTCGACAACGTTAGCCTGACGCTCGAGCGCGGCACAGTGGCGGCATTGCTCGGCCCGAGCGGCTCCGGCAAGTCCACGCTGGTCAAGGCCCTGGGCTTCGTCTCGCCAGCAGACACTGGCGAGGTGTTCTTTCAGGGGCGCCGCGTGGTCAAAGACGGCGTGCCGCTCGCCGATCTCTCGCGCCTGCGCAGGCAGCATCTGGGCTTCGTTTTCCAGAAAGCCAACCTGACTTCATTTCTCAATGCCAGAGAGAACGTGGAGATCGCCTGCGAGTTCGGCGGCAAGGACCAAGGGCGCCGGCGCGCGCGGGAGCTGCTCAGCTACCTGGGCGTCGAAAATCGCGAGAAGTCGTATCCTGAGATGCTGAGCGGTGGAGAGCAGCAACGCGTGGCGATCGCCCGGGCCCTCGCCAACGAACCCTCTCTCATCCTCGCCGACGAGCCCACGGCCGCGCTCGATAGCGTTCGCAGCCGAAGCGTCATGGAGCTGTTCCGCAAGGTGGCGCACGAGCGGGGTGCCGCGGTCCTGGTCGTCACCCACGACCAGCGTGCCCTTGATCTCTTTGACGTGCTCTACGAGATGGAGGACGGGCGCATTCGGCCATCCGAGCACCAAGGCGCGGCAACGCCAGGAGCATCGCCTAAACATGATGGCGTGCCAAAATGACGGACGTCCGACGCTCAGTGAGCTTTCCGGCGGGCGAGGGCGCGTGCGGCAACCTGCTCGACGAGCATTCCGATCGTCATCCCGACGACGAAGACCACGGCGTTCAGCGAGCCGCCGCCCAGCGCTACTAGGCCGGGTCCCGGACAGAAGCCCCCGAGCGCCCAGCCGACGCCGAACAACGCGGCTCCGAGCATGAGGCGCAGATCGATGTCCTTGCGCGTGGGTACGTGGAACTTGAAGTCGAAGAGCGGCGCCGGCCGCCGCATGACCACGCGGTACGCGATGAAGTGGACCACGATCGCGCCCAGCATCACGAACGCGAGGCTCGCGTCCCAGGCGCCGCTGATATCGAGAAACCCAACGACCTTCGAGGGCTTGGTCATCCCCGAGATAGCGAGCCCCGCGGCGAAGAGGGCGCCCGTGCCGAACGCGACGGCGTTGCGCTTCATCGGCTACCTTCGAGCAGGTGGCGTACGATGAAGACGGTCGCAAACCCGGTCAGCATGAAGGTGGCGGTCGCGACGAGCGAGCGCACGGAGAGCCGGCTGATGCCGCACACGCCGTGACCGCTCGTGCAGCCATTCCCGAGCTGGGTGCCGAAGCCGACGATCAACCCAGCAGCCAGAACGACAGGTAGCGTGGCGCTCCAAGTCGTCGCAAACGCGGCGGGGAACATCAGCTTGACCAGCCCGCCGGTGACGACGAGGCCCCCAAGGAACCAAAATCGAAACGCACGATCGCTCGTGCCACGGCGGAGCATTCCCCCGTACAGGCCGCTGATACCGGCGACCTTACCGTGGGTGAGGAGAAGGAGCGAGGCGGCCAGACCGATGAGCGCGCCGCCGACTAATGCAGAGATGGGAGTGAAGTCGTTCATAAGTCC
>CAZSUA010000377.1:0-4984 GCA_964609655.1 uncultured Polyangiaceae bacterium
CCCGGTGAGTTCAACGGCGCGCGCCACTGCCGAGAATCTGTCGCTCTCGATCGTGGCAGCGTCGGTTCCTAGCAATCGCGCCATTTCTCCCGGGTGCGGCGTGAGCACCAGCTTGCCTCTGGCCGCTCTGAGCTCGTCTGCGCGACCGGAAAAGTGCGTGAGCGCGTCCGCGTCCACCACGATATTTCCTGGAAATTCTGCCAGGATCGTACGCACCAGCGTTTTCTCGGTGGTGCCGAGACCCAAGCCGGGGCCGACCACCACGACGTCCATCCCCGTGAGCGCCTCGCGCAAGCTGCCCTCAGGATCCCGCGGATTGAGCGTTGCCGTCATCTCTTCGGTTACTCGCTGGGCAAAGATTTGGGTGGTTTCGGGTAAGCCCATGAGCGTCACCAAAGCGGCACCGGCACGGAGCGCGCCGCGGGCGCTCAGGAACGCGGCCCCAATCTTTCCAGGCGAGCCAGCGACGATCGCTACCCGCCCCACACTTCCTTTGTGTGCAGTGATCGAACGTGGTCCGAGCCAACGCGAGATGTCTGAACACTCGAGCCAACGCGCCTGCACGTTGCCGCTCTCAGGCAATGGCCCAGGCACGCCGATCGGGACAACGTGGATTTGACCCGCATGTAGTGCACCTGTGGTTGTCAGCAGGCCAAGCTTAGGTGCGACAAACGTGAGCGTGTGGTTCGCTCTGAAAGCGCCGCCTAACACTCGACCCGTATCGGCGTCGAGGCCGGAAGGAATATCGAGCGCGATTCGCAACGCTGAAGCCTGATTCAGCAGTGCCAAAATCGCCACAAAGTCCGGAGAAAGCTGGCGATCCAGCCCAATCCCGAACAGCGCATCCACCACCACTTCGGCCGAGCCCAAGTCGCCACCGAGCACCGCACAGGCCGATTCAGGCACGCACAGTGAAACCTCGGTGCCACTTGCACGCAACGCTTCGAATTGCATCCGTGCCGGTGCCGTGAACTTCTGTTCATCGCCCACCACCCATACTCTCACGCTTCTCCCGAGAAGAAGCGCGTGGCGCGCCAACACTAAGCCATCGCCGCCGTTGTTTCCCGTGCCACAGATAACGAGCGTCGAACGTGATCCATCCGAATGGCTTCGCCTTCCGGCTTGCCCACACAGGTGTTCCAAAAGTAGAGCGGCACCCCGGCCGGCATTCTCCATGAGAACCAGCGACGAAACCTGTCCGCGCCCACTCGCGTCGGCATCAAACGCTCGCATCTGCTCACGGCTGAGAACCGGAATCATAAGGCTCCCCAGCTACGCGCGGCGCGAAAGGCCGCGATCGATCGCGGTGCGGAAGGCTTTCACGGCGGCATCGATCCCCATGAACAGCGCATCCGAGATCACCGCATGCCCGATGTTGAGCTCAGCGATCTCGGGAATTTCGGCGATCGCCAACAGATTATGGCGGGTGAGCCCATGCCCTGCCGCAACTTCTAGCCCCTGTTCGCGAGCCAATCGCGCACCTGTTTTCAGGTGCTCCAAGATCTCCTGTTGACGCCGCTCTTTGGCCAGGCAGTAGTCCCCGGTGTGGAACTCCACCTGATGGGCGCCGAGCTCACGACTCAGTCGGATTTGCTCCGGGGTGGCCTCAATAAAAAGGCTCAGCTTGATCTCGTTGCTGTGGCAGATCCGCGCAGCTTTCTCAATTCGCGTGCGTGCCTGGGCGACATCTAGCCCGCCTTCGGTGGTGCGCTCCTCACGCTTCTCGGGCACCAGCGTGACGACATCCGGGCGCAGCCTTTCTGCGATGCTGAGCATTTCATCGGTGGGTGCACATTCCATGTTCAGCACCGTGCTGAGTTGAGCACGCAGCCGTTCCACATCGCGGTCCTGAATGTGCCGGCGATCTTCGCGGAGATGAACAGTGATGCCATCAGCGCCAGCTTGTTCGCAGAGCTGTGCGATCAGCAGGGGATCCGGGTACAGCGTGCCACGAGCATTCCGGAGCGTGGCGGTGTGGTCGATGTTGATGTGCAAACGAATCGGCATGAAAGGCTCCGCTCTAAAACATGCGGCTACTCGCCGCCGAACTGCCAATCAGCGCCGAATAGCTCATTTTTGGGGGTTGGCAGCGCCTCGCCCTTAGGGCCATCCCGGCGCACCACCATCGTGTAGCGCGTCGAGGTGTCCTCGCTCTCACGAGCAATCACGTTGATCACGTTCATTCCAGGATCGAGTGCGGCGTTGATAGCGAAGCTCATGCTGGTGCGATCTTTGGCGCGTCGATTGGAGGCGTAGAAAACTTTATTGCCCCCGACGAAGATGTAGGCGTCGAGCACGCCATTGCCGTCCATTGCACGGCCTTCGATTCTCACCGTGCCATCGCGCGAGGCCAACGCGGCACTCTTCACTTCTAGGAGTGGCGGGGAGCGTGTGAGCTGAGCCTCGAACAGCAGGCGCTCCGGCCCCGGACCATCGACGAGCTTTTCTGTTTCGACGAAGCCAAAACGCGCGCCACCGAGCTTCACCTTCGTGAAAGCCCCGAGGGCTCCCAAGCGTGTGGCGACGGACCCCGCCTTCAGCACGCCGACGCTGTGTTCGCCCGGCACTGGCTCTCCGCGCACTGCCGCTTCAACACGAACCTTGACAAAACCGGGCTTGGCCAAGACAGGCACCCCACTCCCGACCACCGGAAGCGTGATCTTTTCATTGGAGAAAACACGCAAATCCCGATCTTCGATGATCAACTCCACCTTGGCTTCGTCGGCTTCCAAGTTAGCCAATACATCGAAGGTGAACGCCACCTCGCGCGCCTCGCCGGGCTTCATCTGGGACACATCGAAGCGCCCAGCCTTGAGCAACAGGCCGTCTCCTGTGAGATTTCGGATCGCCGCCTTAGTCTCCAAAGAAGGGCCTTTGCCCACATTCTTAACCGTTACGTAGAGCGTCGCTCCCTCGCCCCGGCTCAGCTGGCCATCACCGTTGCCGGGGCGATTGTCAACAATCTGATAGGCATACGCAAAAATAGGCCGAGGCAGGCTCTCGACTGTAGGACGAAACTCAACATCGGCGGGGGGCTCACCGCCCTCGGCGGCAAAGCGAACCTTGACGACATCCTGACGCGTGACCGCGTCCTTCGGAAGGCGACAGGTTCTCTGCGCATCCACCGGCACAGGCTCTGAAGAGCCAAACTTGCGCCCCTCGATGTCGCAGAAACCGAGCGGAGCCTCCGCAAGCCGTGTCTCCCCGGGCAAGATTCTGCCGAAAATGAGCTCCTTTTCGTCGTAAAAGACGCCCTCGCTCTTGGTGATGGCTCGCAGCTGGAAGATGGGCTTGTCGCCCTTGTTCTTGATGCTCACCTTCAACGTGAGCGGTTCGCCCGCGCGCACGTCAGCGTTCTTCGGATTCGTTTCAACTTTGACCTCGTAGTCTGCTGCACGCGGGCCATCCGTCACGGTCTTGCCCGGCGGCTGCCAATCGATTCCTAGCTTCTTTAAGTCTTGCGCGATCGACGCCATTTCGCCCTTCTCGAATTGCGCGAGAAGTGGCTTAGCCTGCTCCAGCTGCTCTGGGCGTTTCCCGGGTGTCAGGTGCGCCGCTAACTCTTGAGCGAAGCGAATGAAGAAGTCTTTCCGAAATTCGTCCTCCACCTGTCCGCCCAGATCTCGCAGCTCGGCGCGCTCTTTCTCAGGCACGTTGTAGCGAAGCTTGAAGAAAGGGCGATCCCGATTGCGCTTGGCTTTGCTATCGAGGCTCTTACTGAGATCGCGCTCGCGCAGTGCTGATTCGGATACAAACAGATCCATGTCGAGCGCATCTGCCGTCATTCCATCGAGCTCAATGTCCGGCGTCACGCCCACGCCTTGAATCGAAACATCGCCAGGTGTGAGATATTGCGCAATCGTGAGCTTCAGCGCGGCATTCTCCGGCGTGATGTTCTGGAACACCAGCTGCACACTGCCTTTGCCAAAGGTTGTTTGGCCGACGATCAGCGCGCGATCGTTATTCTTGAGCGCTCCTGCCACAATCTCGCTCGCGCTCGCACTCTGGCCATTCACCAGCACTACCATCGGATAGTTGGGCTCCGTGCCCGCGAGCGTCGCGCGCTTCTCATCGCGACCTTCGCTATTGCCCACCGTAGCCACAATCGTGCCTTGCGCAATGAACCGATCTGCAACCCGTGCCGCCTGATCCAAAAGCCCGCCAGGATCATTTCGAAGATCGAGCACCAAGCCCGAAAGCTTTTCCTTGCCCTGAAGCGCCTTCAACTCATGATCTAGATCATTATAGGTATTGGATTGGAATTGCTTGATCGAGATGTACCCGATGCCACGTGACAAAACGCGTGATTCCACCGAACGGATCTGAATCACCTCACGCGTCAGCTCGATTGCCTTGGTCCCCGGCCAACCCTCCTTGCCATCACGGTGCACCCAAATCGTCACCTTGGAGCCGGGATCGCCGCGCAAGCGACCCACCGCATCGTCGAGCGGCATGTTGAGTGTGGATTCATTGTTGATGTTCAGGATGCGATCCAGGCGTCTGAGGCCCGAGCGCCCTGCCGGCGTTCCGGGCATCGGCCGCATCACCGTGAGCACATCGTCGCGAATCGCAATCACAATCCCAAGGCCACCGAAATGCCCTGAGGTCGAGAGATTCATCTCGGCGAAGCCTTCAGGGCTCATGAAAACGCTGTGCGGATCCAAGGTGCGCAGCATGCCGTTGCACGCGGCGTACTCGACTTCGGCGAGATCCACGCCAGAGCCCGTCAGGTTGGCCTGAAGGTAGACAAACACCTCGCGCAAGCGCGCGGCAACATCCCAGGGCCCTTGAACGTTGTCGACGCGAAAATCTTGAGCTTTCGCAACGTCCACCTGGACCTTGACCGTGGGGGATTTCTCCTCGTGCAGCACGATGACCTGAGCCACTTCACGTTGGATCTGGTCGAGCGCACTCAGGAACATCTGGCGTGGATTAACGCGCTCCGGCTCCACGTACTTCTCAACAATCTTCTTCAGCGTGCGGT
>CAZSUA010000378.1:0-4954 GCA_964609655.1 uncultured Polyangiaceae bacterium
TCGCTCAGGACCGCCTGGAACTCCGCCCCGATGGCAAGCTCGAGCTCACTCTCAAAAACGGCTGGAAAGCGGGCATACCTTACGGTCTTACGTTGTAGGCGATATCGACCAATCTGAACTCGCCGTACGCAAACTCGCCATCGGGCGCATGCCAACGCGCCTCCCCCTTGGAAGCAAGCCGGTAAGGCCCATAGGCGCGGTAGTCGCCCACCGGTGTGGAAAAGCGCAGCTGCGTGAACGTCTTACCATCGGCCGAGGAGCGAGATCGGTCTTCGGAAGCGAAGTTCTCGAGCAGACCCTCAGCATTGAAGTATAGCGTGGCAGAGATGCTTTGCGCACCGTTCGTAAAGCGCGCACGTGCGCTGCGTGTGTCCACTGGCTCCCACGTAATGCTGGGCGCAAGCAGAGAGCCGGGAGCGAGGATGCACATGTCGTTGAACAGTGTCACGGCCTCAGACCGATCCATCACTGGGCCGCTAGCATCCACCATGGTGAACGCTCCAAGTGCTTTGACCCGCATGCTCGCATGGCCGTCGGCAAGCCGATGCAACACCTGCATGGGAAACCCGAGCAACGTGGCGCGCATCCAGAACAAGCGTGTCGGCTCGTTCGCAAAGCTGTGCTGATCCGCAGCGAAACGCAGCCAGCGGGCATCGCGCGCACTGCGAATCCGACCCACGAACCGTAAGCGATAGTTCTGAACGCGCGGCCGTCCCAAAAAACCAATAGCGCGTACGTACTTTTGCACTGGTATAGGCAGCTTCGCGAGGTCAGCCTCGGTGATGATGGGGGCTGAAACAGCACCACGTTGGCCAGCGTTCCGAACTTTGCGTCGCCCCATGCGCTGGCGATGGCCAGTTGCGACGTGATCAAGGCAGCTATTCCGATCAGCCAGTAAGCGCGAGGCCATGCGAACAGTGCTACGGCAGTCGCAAGCAACAGTAAGGCTGCGGTCAGCCAGAGCGCACCCATAGGACGCGAAATTGGTTGGCTAAGCTGACGTAGCTCTGCGAGCCCAAACGCCTTGCCAGCCCCCAGCAGATGAATGAGGCCGTGCACGACCACGATAAAAGACAACACCCAGCGCATAACTTTCGACCGATTCCTACGCGATTAGGCGACAAGCATGTTTTCTGAAAACACATTTTACATTTAGTCCGACTTCATGTAAAATGCAACTATGTTTTCGCGCGAAATCTGGACCAAGCGGATTGAAACCTCTTTTCAGCAAGCTCCCATTTGTTGGTTAAGCGGGGTGCGTCGGGCCGGCAAGACCACGCTTTGCCAAGACCTGCCGGGCACTCAGTTTTTCAACTGTGACCTTCCTGAAGTCGCGCAGATCTTGGCCGAGCCGGTTCGGTTCTTTCGCGCGGTCAACGCAGGGACAGTCGTTCTAGATGAAGTGCATCAACTGTCCGATCCGGCGCGGGTGCTGAAAATTGCAGCCGACGAGTTTCCGAATCTACGCGTGGTCGCCACAGGCTCATCGACTTTGGCCGCCACCGAAAAATTTAGCGACAGTCTGACTGGTCGAAAACGCGTCGTACATTTGGTTCCCGTTTTGGTCGATGAATTGCCGACGTTTGGCATTCGGAGCCTCGATCAGAGAATGCTGCACGGAGGCTTGCCGCAAGCCTTGCTGGCGGCGCCTCTCGATCGGTCGTTTTACAGCGAGTGGCTGGATTCCTACTTCGCACGCGATGTGCGCGAGCTGTTCCGCGTTGAGAAGCGCGCTGGTTTCCTAGCACTGCTGGAGGCCTTGCTGCGCCAAAGCGGCGGCATATTGGAGATTCAATCCATGTCGCGCGTGAGCGGTTTGTCGCGGCCCACGGTCATGACGTACCTGGATGTTCTAGAAGTAACCCATGTCCTCACGCGGATTCGACCGTGGAGCGGAGGCACGAACGACCGTGAACTTGTGCAAGCCCCCAAGGCTTTCGCATTTGATACGGGCTTCGTTTGTCACGCCCGCGGCATTCGCGACATACGCGCAGACGATCGGGGTGTTTTGCTTGAACACCTTGTACTAGAAACGATGCAGTCGCTCTCACATCTGCCGCGGGTTCACTATTGGCGGGACAAAGCAAAGCGAGAGGTTGATTTTATTTTGCCCTTCGACAGGGACCGTGTTGACGCCGTCGAAGCGAAATGGACTGCTGACGCCTTCGAGGCGCGAAACCTCAAAGCTTTCCGAGCAACCCATCCCAAGGGGCGCAATTGGCTGGTCACAGGGCAAACCCTACCGACGTTCACCCAGCAGATAGGCGGCCTTGATGTAACGTGCGTGGGCATTGAAGGCTTCCGCACGGCGCTCGCCGCGTAAAATGCGCGATGGGCCGCTTTCATCTGGCTCGCTATTTCGGTGTCTTCTCAAGCCACTCCAAGTTCCGCCCAGAAGTAGTCCTAAGCCGCCACAGGATTCTGCTGCTTTCAAGCCGCCTCCGGCTTCCGGCGACCAGCTTGAGTTCCCCAAGAGCTGCGACCTCGCTGCTCGCTAAGCTTGGGCTTGCTCCTCAGCACCGCTCCTTGAGCCTCGGTGACGTGGTGAGCTGGGTTCAGAGCGCCGCCGGCTACCTGGACTGCTCTTGCTTCTGCTCTTCGGGAGTCGCCGCCGGTGTGTACCGCGCCGGTTGGTGAAGCGTGAGGCGCATCGCTTGATGTCGGAAGAGATGCCACTCAGCAGTGGTCGCGGGACGGATTCGGGGCGGGCAGGCCTGAACATCGCGAAAAGGTGCAACCTGAGGGCTGATAGTGGTGGTTCTATGACTGCAGCGGCTCTGAAGGCGCCTTTAGGCGACGATGACATCATGGGGACCGTGGTCAATCAGAGCGATTGGATCTTTCAGACTCCGCCAGCCGTTCGCCGAGCTTTGAAGCGGTGGAGAGTGCTCTGCGGTAAGAAGGAAGATTGGCTTGAAAGCTTTGCAGTACTTGCGGCGGCTCTCCCGGAGCAGTGCATCCGTGCGTCAACTCGCGACGAGTACCTCGCTTACCTAAGGCAAGGGATTCACGATCACGAGCGCGCATTGGAAGCGTTTATTTACATTAATGAACGTGTGTCCGGATCACTCGGAAGCTCGGAAGCCGAGTCCGACGACCTCAGCAAAGTGGAGCTGATCAATATCGTCGTGCGCATCGCGGGCGCAGATGCAGAGCATGAGGTTGTTTTCGCCCTTGAGACCTATGATCGAGCCTGTCGTCTAGCTGAGGCGTTGCATGCTGGACAGCCGAGGGAGCTGGAGAGCGACTTGCGGCTGGCTAAAGCATTCGAACATAGCTCACGCCTTTTCAATTTCGGCCAGACAGCGATTCTCTACCTTGATCTAGAGGTACAGCCATCGGCCGCCGCAATCGCGACGAGCTTTGAGGTGTTACGAGCTGGCGCTCTTCGCGCGTATGACTCTGCGAGCGAGGCCACTAGGCTTCGTAGGCAGGACGATCCAGTGGTCGACGAGATGCTCCCCTGGGACGATGATGATGCCAGACTTGCTCGGTATTGAGCAGCCGCAACTTGAGCGTCGCCAGAACGCAGGGGGGCATGAGTGCATCATCGGAATCGAGCGCGGCATGGTGTTTTGGGCCCATGTTACTCCGCAGGAAAGCCGTGGCTGCGAGCAAACGCACCCGATCACAAAGCCTTGTCCGTGGCTGGTTCTCTCCTCTAACCACGTTCACCGAAGGATGCCGATGGTGTTGGCGGTGCCACTTTCCTCGAAAGTGGAGAGTGACCTCCGTTTTCTGAAACACCATATCAGCCTCACTGCTGGGTCTTTGGTCCCCTACAAGCTTCGGGCCGGAGTTCAACCGCTTCGGGGTGATTCGCTGGCGCTGACCGAACAGTTGCGAGGTCCCACCCAGCCCGTCGGCTGAAAAGAATCGCCAAGGAGCCTTCTCTTCACATCTTCTAGGATGGAGAATTTGCCCCGCAAGTTCCGCGCGCGATCGCGTCCTAGCCTTTATGTGAGCGGCTCGTCGTTGAGCTGTGTGAGCGGTTGCCCCCTGTGTCAGGAAAGTTGCCGCCTCTGGATGAGTTAAGAAACTAGGGAGCGAGAAGGCCTGGAGGCCATGAAGTACAGTGAGAAGTTTAAGGCAAGAATGGTGCAAAAGATGACGCGCACGAGCTCGACCGTTCGCTGTGCAAGAGAGCCAAAGCCATTCTTGACCTCCCTAGCGTTGCCGACGCCCACACCGCTGCTATCGGCGCTGTGCAGAGAACTGACAGCGCCCTCCGACTCAATGTGCACTTCCATATTCTCGCCTTAGACGGCGTCACTTTCCGCGACGCTAGAGATGCTCTCGTCTTCCGCACCCTTCCGACGCCCACCCATGCAGAAGTCGCCGACATCGCCCGCCGCACGGTAGGACGTATCGAGAAAATCCTCCGAGCACACGGCCGCTCCCTCCACCCGGCAATGCAAGACGAGCCGCCCAAGCTCTGCTCCGATGAGCCTGGCCATGCGGCCTGCTATGCCGTTGCGTCGCGCGGAGTAGCATCCTCCGGTGACCGCGCCGGCCAAGCTTAAGCCACTCCAAGTTGCGTCCTGAAGTAGTCCCTAGGTCGCCACGGAATTCTGCCGCTTTCAAGCAGCCACCGGCTTCTGGCGACCAGCTTGAATTCCCCAAGAGCTGCGACCTCGCTGCTCGCCAAGCTTGGGCTCACTCCTCAACCTCCTCCGACGCCACCACCGGTTTCTTTCGGGCAGCTCCGGCTCAAGTTCTGTTGAGGTTCTGACGCCGGGCTCGTTGCCCTCGGGGGGTGCTCTTCACTTCCGACCGATTTCTCAGTTCGAATGGCTTATGCTCACGGCGTTGGGCTCGTTCCGATCGCTGCTCCAGCGATCGAGAAACTTGTTAAAACCAAGGAGCTGATTGTCCTCGGCGAGCTACCAGATGGCTGATCGCCGGCGAGCGGCGTATCCAGAACAGCGTCGCCGCTAAATTGATGAGGGACTTC
>CAZSUA010000379.1:0-4950 GCA_964609655.1 uncultured Polyangiaceae bacterium
CCCGCTGCCGGTCGCGCCGCCTGACTTAGCGCCGCCAGAGCCAGTCGCGCCGCCTGTCTTAGCGCCGCCAGAGCCAGTCGCCCCGCCGGTCTGGTTCCCCCCGCCGCCGGTGTTCTCCGTCACAGAAGCTCTACCCGCATCTTCGCTACACGCGACACCCGCAATGCCTACGATTGCCGTTGAGAAGCCAACTTTCAATAAGTCTTGTCGTGAAATTTTCATAGTGATTCTCCAGTGACACAAGTGGAAAGGTGCCAGCTGCTGGCGACCCGGGCGTTCAAGCCCGTGCATAGTGGCATGAAATGCTTCGCATCTCATCTTCTTTGCGCTCAGCTCCAAGCAAATGTGCGGCGCCCGACGAGCGAGATTCTAGCGATTCATGATTAATCCTGTAACACCACAGTCTGTCTCAGGAATTCGCCTGGTACTTCGCAGTACTCGCCCGGTACTTCTCAGTAACTTGACTCGTATAAAGCGAACAAATCATCCCGCGTGCAGGCTCGTGGATTCTCGCGGTGACAGGCATCCTCGAACGCAAGATCCGCGAGCCTGGGCAACACATCCCGTGGCACTCCCACCTCCCGCAACGAGCTTGGCAAGTTCAAAGCCGTGCGCAACTCACGGAGAGCTTTCCTGCAGGATCCGCGCTTCGCGTCGCCGCCCATAAGCAGCGCCACATGCAACACCCGCTCCTCGACTGCCTCTTCGTTAAACGCCACAACAGCCGGCAAACACAGCGCGTTGGCAAGCCCGTGGTGTAGACCACATTCGCTCGAAAGCGGATGCGCCAAGGAATGGCAAGCACCCAGCCCCTTTTGAAAAGCCACAGCACCCATCATCGCAGCTTTCATCATCCCGCCGCGCGCCTCAAGATCGCTGCCGTTATTCACGGCAGTTAATAGGTGGCGGTTCGCCAACTCGATTCCAGAAAGAGCGATCGCATCGGCCAGAGGATGATCCCCAAGTGCCAAATAGGCTTCAATGCAGTGCGTGAGCGCATCGAAACCGGTGGCGGCCGTGGTGCCCGCGGGCATTGAAACCGTGAGCTGAGGGTCCAAAATCGCGACCTTTGCTAGCAGATAGGGGGAAAATATCACCGTTTTTCGGCCCGTAGCCTCTAACGTGACCACACCAGCTCGCCCCACCTCGCTCCCGGTGCCGGCGGTGGTTGGGATCTGAATGATAGGTGGCAAACCCGGCATCACATGCTTCCCACCGCCAATCGCGTCATCGAAGTCTGCCAGCGGGCGTTCGCTTCGGGTGCGGATCGCTATCACTTTAGCCGCATCCATCGGCGACCCACCGCCCAATGCCACGATCCCGTTCGCGCCGAACGCAGCATAGGCCTTCGCACCCGCCTCCACGTTGGCTTCAGTCGGGTTCCCCGCGACGTCCGAAAACACGCTCGAATTGATCTCGGCCTCGTCGAGTGCCTGAACCACTTTCCCCACCATGTTCGCCTTGAGGACACCAGGATCGGTGACGATCAACACGCGCGACATGCCAAAGGATTTGGCCTCTTGGCCCACCCGCGAAACCTCGCCGGCGCCAAACACAATCCTGGTCGGAAAACTCCAAATTGCAGTCATTTCAACTTCTTTTCTGGGTGCGGGGTCAGGCGGAATCGGTGGCAGAATACGACGCTCATGTGAGCTCGAAGTAGCGTTTCAGTTCCCAATCGGTGACAGCGCGTTCATAGCAGCGCACTTCCCAATCACGGGTGCGGCAGTAGTGGTCCACAAAGGCCTCGCCGAAGATTTCCTTGGCTGCCTGGCTCGCCATCAAGAGCTGATTGGCGTCGCGAAGGTTCACCGGCAATCGCTCGCCTGAATCCAATCCGGGATCACCTTTCGTTTCGGGCGGCAACGGCAGCTCATGCTCAATGCCGTAAAGCCCAGCGCCGAGGCCTGCTGCCATTGCGATGTACGGGTTGATATCTGCGGCGCCCTGGCGATGCTCGACCCGGATCGCCTTGGCATCGCGCGTCCCGATCACGCGGAGCGCGCAGGTGCGGTTTTCAATGCCCCACGAAGGCACGAGCGGTGCCCAAAGCCCCGGCACGTAACGTTTGTAGCTATTGATGGTTGGGGACACCAGTGCCGTGAGCTCGCGCAAGAGTGCCATTTGGCCTGCAACGTAGTGTTGCATAACCTGCGACATACCGTTCGGCTGCTCTGCATCAGAGAAGGCATTTTTGCCGTTCTTCCAGAGGCTCTGGTGAATATGCCCGCCACACCCGGGGAGCTCTGCCTTCCACTTGGCCATGAAGGTGACGCTCAGCCCATGCCGGTGCACGATCTGCTTCAGCGTGGTCTTGAAGAGCGCGGCTTTGTCGGCGGCGCGCAAAATATCGTCGTAACGCAAGGCTACTTCGTACACGCCGGGACCTGTTTCGGTGTGCAGGCCCTCGAGCTCAATGTCAAAATCACTACAGGTATCCCAGATGTCGCGCATCAGCTCCTGGTCTTGGCCCGTCCGCACCCAGCTGTAGCCCATCATTTGAGGATCGAGCGGCGTGAGCCCCTGGAACTGCTTCTGATACAGCGAATCGCGATTTTCCTGGAAGATAAAAAACTCAAATTCTGCTGAAAATTTAGGCGAAAAGCCCAACGCTTCCGATTTCGCGATCACCGATTTGAGCAATGAACGCGGGCAGGCGGGATGGGCATTGCCAGCTCCGTCGCGAAAATCGGCCAAAATAGCGACGACGTTCGGCTCCCAGGGGATCCGCCGCAGGGTGGCAAGGTCCAACACCGCTTGAACATCAGGATAACCACTGTGCCAGCCCGTCACCTGCGCGTTGTCGTACAACGCGTCGTTGATATCCCAGCCGAAGATCACGTCGCAAAAGCCGAATCCAGATCCCAAAGCCGAGCGCAGCTTGTCGAGCGAAACGTACTTGCCCCGCAACACGCCATCCAGGTCGAAGCCGCCGATTTTAGCGCGCTTTATCCCGTCTTTCTCAAGCTGCTCCAGCAATGCCGCCGGGGTTCCCAAGGTGGGGCTCGCTGAGCCCTTCTCACGTTTCTCCCTTTTTGCCATCGGCACATGATGGCAGGGACCAGGCCAAGGTCGCAATGCCAAGCGCAACCAGGCGCAGGGCGCCGCGCACGTCGAGTCCTCGGGCCAGGCGGCCGCGAATCTGAGCGTCGTTCAAGCTCGTGACAGGCTTATGGTTCTAGGGATCCGGTGGCTTGGTCGACGAAGCGAGTCAGTTCTTCGCGTAAACGCGCATGCACGCCTAGCACCCGCTCCGCGTGCCCTAGGAGCCGCGCCCGATCTAATGTGACCGCGTACGCATGCCGGAAGAAATGGCGAAATGAAAGTAGCGGCAATAGCTGCTGTTCGGACTCTTGCGAGATAACCGCTGGCCGCACCTCTGGTAGATCCAGGCTCATCGATCGCAGCAGATCCCTATGCCAGTCGGCTCCTTTCGGAAGGCCTCCTTCAACAACCCGTGAGATCCGAGAAAATATTGCCTCCACGGCACCGTAGTAGCCGTGGAGATCGACGGCGAGCAACGCCGAAATGGCTTCCTCCGCTGAGCCTGGCAGCCCAACTCGTGCCACACGTTCTAGCCTGCTCCTCATCAGATCCAGGGCACCGAGCTCGGCGTGAACCTCCTGACGAAGTCGGAGCAGCTCGATTCCCGCTGAGCGCTCAGGTGACATTCAGCTCGACTCCTTCGCGAAGGCAACGCTCGACTAAACCAACTGAGGCCAACTCGCCCATGACGACATGCATCGGCCTTTGCATGAGCTCACCCAACTGGGCGGCGAGGGCATCCACCTCCTCGGCTTTGGCACCCCAGACCATGAGATCGACATCTGAATCCTCACGAAATCCACCCCAAGCCAACGACCCAAACAGGATCGCGCGTTGGACCTTGAAGGCGCGGGACACTCCAGTCAATCCGCTTTCCAAGCGGCGCCGCGCCTCAACCGCCGCAGAAGCATTGGCTCGCTGACGCCCCGCAGCTCGCTCCACAAGCTGGCGGTGAATGACATTCGACGTGGCCACGGGCCTCATCCTAGCCCCAATTCGCAGTCGTCGCGAGGAGTCGATCCATTCGGCGGCGCCCGCGCAGAAGAGCTTGAGCACCGCCAAGCGCTCCCTAATCTGTCCGTGACCTCAAAGTCGAACACAAGATAGTAAGCATGCTTACTATCTTCCAACGACCAAAAAGGTGTGGCCGCCGAGCTTCGCGGCAGCCAGTGGGCATCAAGTCTAACGCTGTTTTAGAAGCTCGCGGACGATTTGGCCCACGCCCAGAACGCCCAAGGCTGCGGCTCCCCAGCTGGCGTGTACGGGCCCCACAACGAGCAACTCACCCGTCATGTTGGCGTAACTCACCCCAATTCCGGTAACAGCTAGTGCGGCAGCGAGGAGCAGCAAGCCAGGACGTATCCTCTCCCCCAAAGATGGGCCAGAGTACCGCCGGCGTTCCACATTCACGGCCATGGCACGCGACATCACGATCGGCACCTGATCTGGCGACAATCCCAGATTCACGTTTCCGCTCCCACCCTGAACCGAACTCGGCGGCAATACGCCAGAATCCTCCATCCAGCTGGGCTTTGAATGGGGCACGCGACTGCTCGAGGGGGGCTGAAGCAGCGTGGGTGACTCCACATTCACCCGATTTTGAGCCGCAAAACTCTTCGGGTTCTCGTGGAATGATTCTTGTCGTGGCTGGCTGCGAATCGGTGCTGGAACGCGGCCTGCCTGCTCCAAAGCGTCCCAAAATTCGCCGGCTTCCTGGTAGCGCTGCCGGGGATCGAGCGCGAGCGCTTTGGCGAACACTGCTTCCGCCGCATCGCTCAGCGGGGCACCCTCCGTCCGCGGCGTCGGACGCCGTTGCGGATCGAGTGTCGTTCCCATCATGGCCGCGTGGTCGCCCTCCATCACGGCATGACCGACCAACATTTCGACCAACACCAAGGCTAAACC
>CAZSUA010000380.1:0-4945 GCA_964609655.1 uncultured Polyangiaceae bacterium
TGGCAGGCCAGCGTTCGGCTGAAAGATGGTCGGGAAGATACAAGGTGTGGCAGCCCGCGCAGATCTGCGCGTACGTCGTGCGGGCGTCGGCGAGTGCTTCCACCGTCGTGCCAGGGAAGCGTTCTTGTGCCGACGCCGCCTGCGCAGCTGTAGGCTGAGGGAGCGAGGACACACACCCGAAAGAGTTGACCCCGAACAATCCTAGGATGATTGCCTGCGTTTGAGATGTTCGACGCCGCAGGCGAGTCGCGCAGTGAGCTCGGGGGGAGGATGCTGGCATGGATCAGCCTATCAGAGATCAAAGCCCATCAAAACGCGGGTTTGAACGTATTCGCCATCGCTCAAATCGAGGTGGCTGCCGGATGAGGCCCCCTTGAAGGCAACCAGCTGAGGCAACACGCTCAGGGACACCCAGTAGCGATCGGAGGCAGCAGAAACAGAAGGCCCCGCGCTCACTCGCGAATGCTCCAATGTTCCTTTTTCAAATTTGTTCGTTTGCACCAACTCACCGCCCAAGAAAACGTTCTCGGTCAAGAAGTAGCCAACCCCGGCAGCAACTTCCAGTTTGAGTTCTTTCTCAGTCTCAGTGCCTCCCATATCCCATTCAAACTCGACCACCGGGTTCACTGCGAACAGCAGATTGCCCTGGCGCTTGTCTAGAATGAACTTCGCCTCAAGTTCCATTTCGCTTGGCCCGATACTGACTTCTCCGTACAGCGCTGTTCCGAGCGCGTCGGCAACCGGATCGCTCAGCTTGTACTTCCACTCGGAAGATATGCCAGCGAACGCAAACTCTGTTTGACGTGCGCGTACGGTTCCCATGGCAGTGGCATCGGGGACGTTCACATCCTTGGTGACGGCCTCAAAGTTCCAATAAAGGGCGGTCTGAAGATTCTTCGCTACCCCAAACTCAAACTCCAAGCGTTGATCGAAGCGGCTGAAGTAAGCTTCACGACCAGCACGCCATGTCGTCCACGGCTCAAGCTCCACGCTGCCCGGGTTCAACACCCCGGATTCGTAGGTGCGGTTGAAGTGGCGATCCGAAGCCTGGGCCGAACGGGGAGCCACCAAAACGCAGAGCAGGGCGGAGCCGATAGCTGCCGCGGTGATTAGCGCTGAACCGGGGGCGGGGGAGGGACGAAGATTCTTGGAAAAGGACATGCGGGCACCATATTGAAAGTGAAAGTCGTTTTCAATAAGAAAACGTCTTAACAGGCAATTTCGCCAAGTCTCCGTAATTGCTTAATAAAAGCACGTCGACCCTCTCCGAGCCCTCCATCCCTCAGCCTGCCCGCGGGTGAGCACGGAGGAGTTCGATAAACGCCTGGGCGGCACTGCCCGCGCGTTTCCCCTTCAACGTGATCAGCTGCAGCCCCCTTCGGATCTCCAAGCCGCGCACCTGCACCACACGCAATTGGCGTGCAGCGACTTCTCGTTCAATCGCCAAACGGGACACGAAGGCCAAACCAAGACCCGAAGCGACTGCGTTCTTGAGCGCCTCCGTGCCGCCAAGACTCATCACCGGCTTCAGCACCAGGCCCTGCACGAGCAACGCCGCTTCGACCACATCGCGAGTTCCCGAGCCCTGCTCGCGGAGGATGATGGGATAGGCTGGTAGCTCAGCGACGGCTAAGGCACCGCCCTTCGGGAGCTTGCTGTGTTGGTTTGAAATCAACACGATCTCGTCGTGAGCGAAAATCTCTGCCTCAAGCGCGCTCGTGTTGACGAGGCCCTCCGTCAGGCCAAAGTCGAGCCGGCCCTCCAACACTTCGGATTGAACGTGGCGTGTGTTGTTGATTTCAATATCCAGTTGGATCTTTGGATGGCGTTGTCGGAATTGGGCTAGCAGTGGCGGTAATAGGTAGTTGCCAATCGTGGTGCTGGCGCCAATTGAAAGCGTGCCGCGTGCGAGACCGCTGAGCTCGGCTAACTCAAGCTCCGCTGCTCGCTCGGCTGCGAAGATGGTGATGGCGTGCCGGCGAAGCGCTTGCCCGGCCTCAGACAAGACAATTCCTCGGGGCAGACGATCCAAGAGCGACAGACCGAGGGCAGCTTCTAACTCGGAGAGCTGCTTGGAGACGGCTGGCTGGCTCACACGCAACGCGCGAGCGGCAGCCGTGAGGCTGCCTTGGCTGGCCACAGCTGCAAAAACCCGCAATTGGTTCAGATTCACCGGAAAATCTTAGCATAACCTAAAGTTATTAAGAACATAATAATTATGTCCTTTAATTATCTCAGCCGATGGCCCAGATTCCGGGAACGGACATGGGAAAACCTAGAGGAACACACCACGTGGTGACGGCATCGCTCACGAAGACTGGCACCCCGATTTACTTCACGAGCCAGGGTGGATGGTCTTTTGACCTCCAGCAAGCTGGGCTTTTCGAGACGCCTGCCGAGCGCGATCAGAAAGTCGAAGCGGCAAGTCGCGATGAAGCTGAGGCTTGCGACATCTACACCATCTCGGTCTCTGTTGAGAATGGCGTGATCGATCCGTTGAGCGCACGCGAAGAGATCCGTGCCAAAGGGCCAACGGTCGCGCTGCGTCGCCCCGACGCCGGTTTCTCCCAGAAAGGAGCTTGAAGCCCATGTATCAGTATGACGACTACGATCAGGCCATCGTCGATGAACGCGCCCGTCAGTTTAAGGGGCAGGTTGAGCGCCGCATGTCGGGTGAGATCACGGAGCTCGAATTCAAGCCACTACGGCTCCAAAACGGGCTCTACATGCAGCTCCACGCCTACATGCTGCGAATTGCCATCCCGTATGGCCTGCTCTCCGCGCAGCAGATGCGCATGCAAGCGCACATCGCTAGGAAGTACGATCGAGGCTATGGCCACTTCACCACGCGGCAGAATATTCAATTCAACTGGCCCAAGCTGGAAGATGTCCCCAGCATTCTAGCAGATCTGGCCAGCGTCCAGATGCAGGCGATCCAGACGAGTGGCAACTGCATCCGCAACACCACGAGCGATCCTTTTGCTGGAGTTGCCAAAGATGAGCTGGAAGATCCGCGACCGTATTGCGAACTGATCCGTCAATGGTCGACGTTTCATCCGGAGTTCGCTTATCTCCCGCGAAAGTTCAAGATCGCAGTCACAGGCACGCCAGGCGAAGACCGAGCAGCAGTGCGTTTCCACGATATAGGTGTTAGGATTATCGAGAATGCCCAAGGCGAGCGCGGATTTGAGATTTTAGCTGGTGGCGGCCTCGGTAGGACGCCCGTGATTGCCAAGGTGGTGCGCGAATTTCTGCCCTACGAGCACTTGCTCTCGTATTTGGAGAGCATTCTGCGTGTCTACAATCGCTACGGGCGGCGCGACAATAAATACAAGGCGCGCATCAAGATCCTCGTCAACGAAACGGGGATCGAAAAGTTTCGCGAGCAGGTCGAAGAGGAATGGGAGCTCATGAAGGATGGCGCGCTCAAGTTGACGCGCACCGAACTGGCGCGTGTTGCTAAATACTTTGTGCCGCCGAGTTACGAAAATATTTCGAGCTCTGAGAATTCCTTGGCGGCGGCTACGCTTTCTCCGAACCGAGAATTCGGGCGCTGGGTAGCCAACAACGTGCGCGGCCATAGGCAAGCCGGCTACAGCATCGTGGTGTTGAGCCTCAAACATCCGAAGATCCCACCGGGCGACGTGAGTGATACGCAAATGGATGCGATCGCCGACCTCTCCGAGCGCTACGGCTTCGGCCGAATCGTGGTGACGCACACTCAGGATCTAGTATTGCCCGATGTGAAGACCAGCGAGCTGCCAGCTTTGTTTGCTGAGCTTCAGAAGCTTGATATGGCGACGCCCAACTTCGAACGCGTCACGGATATTATTTGCTGTCCGGGGCTCGATTATTGCGCGTTGGCCAATGCACGCTCGATTCCTGTTGCCGCAGAGATCTCAAAACGCTTTGAAGATATCGACTATTTGGACGATATCGGAGAAGTGAGCGTCAAGATCTCGGGTTGCATCAATGCCTGTGGGCACCATCACATCGGCAACATCGGCATTCTCGGCATTGATAAGAGCGGTGAGGAGGCGTACCAGCTGCTGCTGGGTGGTGATTCGGGGAACGAAGCTTCGATCGGCGTGATTCTTGGGCCAGCCATGCCAGAAGCTAAGGTGGTGGATGCCGTTGAGTCAGTTCTTCGCTGTTACCTGAAGTTGCGGGAGTCTGCCGAGGAGCGCTTCATCGACGCCTACCGTCGTCTTGGCCCGAGTCCTTTCAAGGAAGCTGTCTATGCAAATAATTAAAGATCAGAAGATCGTTGAAGATACGTACACGGCTCTGCCGGATGATGCACCACTGCCTGCTGCGGCCAATATTATTGTTTCCAGTGCACGGTTTGCCAAGGAGCGGGCGCAGCTCCTCGCTCGCCCCGCGGGAACGCTCGGTGTGCGTTTGAAGAGCGATGAGGATCCAGCCGTCTTGGCAGCGGACATCCTCGTGCTCAGTTTGATCGCGGTTGAGTTCCCGAAATTCGGGGATGGCCGCGGCTACACGACTGGGCGCATGCTGCGTGAACGCCACAGGTTCCAAGGCGAACTGCGTGCCGTAGGAAATGTGCTGCGGGATCAGATGTTTTACATGCAGCGTTGTGGTTTTAACGCTTTTGAGCTGACGCCCGGAAAGAGTCTCGAGTCGGCTCTGGGGGCGTTTGGTGAGTTTTCGGTCACCTATCAGGCAGCCGCGGACGATCCGCGCCCACTCTACCGGCGACGGGCTAGTTAGCAGCCGACGGGGGGGCGAAGCTTTGGGGATTGTCCGCGTGAAGGAAGGGCGGTCTACTTAACACCCTCATGAGCCACGAAGACGCGAGTGCCGAGCCTGTTTGCGTGATCGAGTCGATCCCTACTGGAGGCGAAAACGAGATCGACTCCACCACGATTCAAGCTGAGGGGATCCCAACACCACCCCACCTGCGGCTGTATCCCGAACTCGGACG
>CAZSUA010000381.1:0-4943 GCA_964609655.1 uncultured Polyangiaceae bacterium
GTGGACCTACGCTATTGCCATCTAGTCAGCATCATTCTGCCGCAAAACGGCATACCTTACCTCGAACTCCATAGCGTTTGGCACGTTCTGGTTGCTCTTGGCTTTTACCACCTACTGGTGTTCTTGGCTTACGACCGGCTCGTCATACTAGGCGAGCTTCCCAAGCTCACGCGAACGCCACTCGGACTTGTCAAGGTGACGGCTGGGGGCACCCCATGCTAGCGTGCGCGAATGCGGCGCGAAAAGGAGCCTGTTTACTGGTGGCGTCACCGTGCCTGAGCCCGGGCTTCGCGTCCTCGTCACGGGGGCCACTGGTTTCGTAGGTCGGCATTTGCGCGTCGGGCTCGAGGCGCGGGGATATGAAGTCATCTGTTGTGCCCGCGATGTGGATCGCGCGAGGAACGCGGAGCCGCTCTCGCACTGGGTGCACTTCGACGTGCGCGATCCGGAGTCCTTCAAGAACGCTGTTGCGGGTTGCAACGTAGCTTTCTATCTGGTTCACCGTCTTGGCACGGGCGAACACTATCCCGAAGAAGAGCGGCGCGCGGCTCAGCTGTTCGCGCAAGCAGCCGCAGCTGCCGGTGTTTCTCGTGTCATCTACCTGGGGGGAGTCGCGCCTTCTGGCAAGGTATCCCGGCATTTGGCGAGTCGGCTTGCTACCGGCGACGTGCTACGCGCCGGCACCGTTGAAGTTGTTGAGTTGCGAGCGGCCATGATCGTCGGCAAGGGGAGCGTCAGCTGGCAGATGGTCAGAGATCTGGCGCGCAGGTTACCGGCGATGCTGCTACCCAAGTGGCTTCTGCGGCACAGCTGGCCGGTGAGCATTGATGATATCACTTGGGCGCTGGTTGAGGCGCTCTCGCTTCCTTCGCGGGGAAAGAGCGTCTGTTACGACCTTCCTGGCCCCGAGCGAATCAGCCACCGTGACATGTTGTTGCGTGCGGCCCGGGCAATCGGCCTCCCGAATCCAGCGATGATCGGCGTACCGGTACTTACCCCCCGCCTTTCCAGCTATTGGATTGGCTGGGTCACTACCGTGGAAACAAGCGTTGCGCGCGAACTCGTGGAAGGGTTGGTGAGCGATCTTGAACCCACAGAGTCACTTTTTTGGGATCTCTTTCCTGGCCGACAACCGCTCGCGCTCGATGTGGCTATGCTCTTCGCCCTGGCCGACGAATCCTCGTCGGGCCTACCGACACCCGCAACGAGGAAACGCCTCTTAGAAGCTTGCGCACCCAGGCCTCAGACCTAGACCAGCGACGTGCGAACGCTCGTTTGGTTTCGAGGCAAGGAGCTGCGCATTGCCGACCACGCACCACTTGCTGCCGCGCTCGGGGACGACGAGGTGATTCCTGTGTTTGTACTCGATCCGTATTTCTTTGCGCCGCATCGCGCGCGCGAGTTGCCACATCGGATGCAGTTCTTACTCGAATCGCTGGTGGCGCTCGCGAAGAATCTGTCCCGCCTTGGATCGCAGCTGCTCGTTGTGCCTGGCAAAAGCGTGGAGGTCATTCCTCGCCTTTGTGAACAATGGCGAGTAGATCGCGTCGTTTCCCAGCGCTGGACGGAGCCTTTTGCGCGCGAGCGCGATCGGCAGATAGCTCTAGCCTTGCGTGTCCCGTTTGACCTCTTTGAGGGAGAGACGCTCCTGGCCCCCGCAGATTGTCGAAACGGCGCTGGCGCCCCCTATTCGGTCTTCACCCCCTTCGCCCGAACGTTTGCACTGAAGGCCAATCAGATCGGCAAACCCATCCCAGCACCGCGTGTTCTCCCCCCTTTGCCAGTCGACATGACGCTATCGGACGCCGTCGCGATTCCCTGTTTGGCCGATCTAGGCATCCCTCACAACGCACTCCTCCCTCGCGGTGGTGAGGCAGCGGCACGCGATCGGCTCCGCGCTTTTCTGCGCGGCCCCTTGGATAACTACGCTACCTCTCGCGACATTCCGTCACTCGCTGCAACGAGTGGCCTTTCTCCCGATCTCAAGTTCGGAACCATGTCCCCTCGCACTATCTGGAGCGCCATCCTGAAACGTCACGCGTCCAGCTCGGCGCAGGAGTCGCATTCGGTGTTTCAGAAACAACTGTTGTGGCGCGAATTCGCACACGCCACGCTTTGGCACAGGCCGGACCTCCTCAAACAGCCTTTTCGGTCGGAATTTCGTGGATTTCCCTGGCGTGACGATCCGCTGGGCTGGCGTGCCTGGATCGATGGCCTTACAGGTTATCCACTCGTTGACGCAGCGGCTCGACAACTCTACGCAGAAGGATTCGTCCACAATCGCGCCAGGATGGTCGCAGCGAGTTTTCTAGCAAAGCATCTGCTGATCGACTTTCGTCGCGGGGAGGCCCACTACATGAAGTACCTTGTCGACGGTGACTGGGCGAACAACAACATGGGATGGCAGTGGTCCGCAGGCACCGGATGTGACGCTCAACCTTACTTTCGAGTCTTCAATCCAACCCTCCAAGGGCAGCGCTTTGATCCGGAGGGAGCCTACGTGAAACGCTGGGTTCCCGAGCTCGCCAAAATGCCCGCAAAGTTCATTCACTGCCCGTCAGAGGCGCCGAAGGAGGTCTTGAAGCGCGCCAATGTTGTGCTCGGCACCACGTATCCCCTGCCCTGCGTCAATCACGCTTTCGCACGCGACCGCTTCCTTCACACAGCAGAAGCGCACCTGCGAGTGACGAAGAGTCGAGGCTCGATGAAGCAGGCCTGAGCACCTCATGCTCCCCGCGGCCCTTGCAAAATGCAACGCGGGTTCTAAGTGCTCAATAGCTCAATTCAGACACTTCTCAGTTTCAGACACTTCTGAGTCAACTCTGGAGTTCCCATGCTCAAACACAGATCCGTGCTCCTATTTGGCATTGCGGCATTTCTTTCGTTCTTATTGTCGGTCGGTCTTTGGTTTTCTGGCGACCGAGAACGTGGGCTCTTTGTCGGTCTTTGGGTACCCTCCATTCTGAGCCTCGGAGCCCTGTTGGTAGCAGCCAAGGGAGGTTCCCGTGAGTAATGGAGATGTAATTCTGTTTGCGCTTGGGGTGTTTATCACGACCCTTGTGGTCGGAGCGGTTTACCTTATCTCGCGTATAGAGACGTGAACATGGGCAAGCGTTATCAGCTTCAGTGCACGCAACTAGTCCCGGCCGAAAAGAAGCTGGTTTTCAGCTTTTTCTCGGAAGCCGCTAACCTGGAGGTGCTCACTCCGCCGTTCCTCAATTTCAAGATCATTTCCCCCCCGCCCATTTTCATGGCGCCAGGCACCCTGATCGATTACCAGATTCGATTATACGGAATTCCGATCGGATGGCGCACCAAGATTGAATCCTTTGTCAGGTTTGAGAGCTTCGTCGACACGCAACTCAGCGGGCCGTACCGGTACTGGCGTCATCTTCACGAGTTTGCCGATGCTGAGGGAGGTACTCTGGTGCGGGACACCGTGAACTACGAGCTGCCCGGGGGACCCTTAGCACCTCTTGGCCACGTCTTCGTCAAACGATCTCTAAAACAAATCTTTGACTTTCGACGCGAGGCCATCGCGAGGGCTTTCGAATAGCAAAGCATCGTTAGCCCAAACACTCACAATCTGCCTGATCTAACCAGCTTCTGAGCGGAGATTAGTTCAGATCATGGCGATCAAGACTCTCGGGCATCTACCCGCCAACTCCGAAGCTTTGCCGCAAGAATCGGGTGTGCGTCCGATCGGGTTCAAGGCGCAGCTTCAACACGTAACATTGCCCGACCTTGTCCAGATGGAGTGCCTAGCGGGGTCGGATCGCTCCCTCCGGGTAAGCTCAGGGCAGAGCTCGGGGTACCTGATGTTTTCTGGTGGTCAGGTGGTGCACGCGATGACTCGAACCTTGCGGGGGGAAGCCGCTGCTCTTGAGATTCTAAGTTGGCAGCACGGCAGCGTTGAGCCGTGTCGGCTACAGCTTCAGAACATCCCCCGATCACTAGGACCTGGCAGGAGCTCGTGCTCCGTTCAGCTCAACGCATCGATGAGCAACGCAAGGATGATAGACCCGAGCCTGAAGATCTCGACGACGTTGAATGACTGAGTTCGGGCGAGCCTGAAACGGGCGCATCATCGGAACGCGTCCGACGTCGCGTGATTCGCGCGGCGCGTTTGGACGCTCGAGGGCAAGTCGTCGTCGCACGCGGAGATGGAGATCAGGAAGAGTTCGCTGAGCTCTCGGCCTACGCCGTCCGCATGGCGCATGTCGTCGGTGAAGCATGTCGTTCTGCGGGACCTTCCTCAGATGTTCTCCAATGACGTGTTGGCAGACGTCGGTCCCAGAGTTCTTCGGCTCCGGGAGACGCTGAGCCAGGACGGCGCCGCGGCTCAGGTGGTCGTTCGGTATGAAGACCACAAGCTGATCTTGAGGCCCCAGGCAGAGTCATCAATCGTTGTTTTGGCACTGCACAGCATCAATTTGGCGCAGCTAAAGATCGCACTCAATTTGGTGAACAGGTCCCTTAGCGTAAGCCATCTACGGACCACCTCTCCGCAGCGGCTGGAAACTCAGATAAACTGCAAGGGGGCGAGATTTACGGAGTTTGAATTTAGAGGGTGAGGCCCGGGGACCAGCGGTGGGGGAGCAATTCGGTGAGGCGTCGGGCGGGCCAGCGGCGTTCGATTTTGGTGATGACGTCGACGAGGTAGTCGCGAGTGGGGACGCCGATGGCACGGCAAGTTTGGACCAAAGAGTAGGCGGCAGCGAGGCGGCGACCGGCGGCTTCGCTGCCAGTGAAGAGGTAATTCTTGCGGCCGATAGCGGGCTCTCGGATGGCGCGCTCGACGGCACCGTTATCGATTTCGAAGCGGCCATCTGAGAAGCAGCGTCGGATGAAGGGACGTTGATGGTGAGCGTAGTTGATGGCTTTATCGAGGAGCGTTGACTTGCCGATCTTCGGCTTCAGGTCATCGACCCAGGCATCAAAGG
>CAZSUA010000382.1:0-4894 GCA_964609655.1 uncultured Polyangiaceae bacterium
GCCGGTTGGGGCGCTGAAGCTCCTGCGCTGACCGCTGATTCTATTGGCTTCGAAGCGCTCGCCGGACCTTTTACACGTGGCTTCCAGGCTTCCGATCCGACTTCCGCGAATTGTCCGTCCCTCACGCCGAAGGTGCGGCTCTTGACCTTATCCCAGGGGAGGAGCGCTGAATGCTCGGTGCTTGGTGCTTGGTTCCAAGTTTCCGGATCCACATTCTTGGCGAGCCCCTGTGAGAATCGGATCTGACGAGCGCCGGGGCGACCGATCATGCGCACCTCATTCTCAAGCTCAATCTCGTCGGCGTGGATCCCAAGTTCGTACTCGAACTTCACGACCGGAGCGTCCTTTTCGCTGATGGTGAGCACCTGCAAGGCTTCGCGATACTTAGCTGTGCTGCCCACCCGACGTTGAATCACGATCTCGCTTCGCCCATCCCCATCAAAGTCCTGCAGCTCAAGCCGGGTGACGCGACCTTTGCTCCCGAGCCCCAGATCGGCGAAGTAAAACTGCTTACCGAGGCGATAGTCAGGCCCCACAATGCTCAGGAAGTTCCCAAACAGCGCCACCTGTTCGAGCGCTGGGCCACCGGAAATATTGCCGAGCGCGGTGCGTGACGGTTTGGGATTGAGCCCCTTTCCCCGCACCAGTGCATCCAACAAGGCTTGTTCACTTTCGAGTGGGAGCACCGGAAGAGCGGCTCCAGCTTTTGCAGCGCTAGCACCAACAACCGAGCGGATGCGTCCCGGTGCGTCAGCATCCGAGTAGGTGATGGTGGCCCTCAATCCAACCCGGACATCTTTGGCTTCCGAAAACTGCTCCCAAGGGATCTGGGCTTCGAACGTGAAGCCTTCATCATGCGCAGCTTCAACCAGCTTAGCCCCAGGGACTGCTTGGCTGCCTTCCTTCACGAGGCCTGCCGTGGTGCCGGCTTTTCCCGGATAAAGCGTGAGCTTGTGGTTGCTGAAGCCTCCGCCCGGTGAGGGGAATGCAAGGTAGAGCGTTGCGTGATCTTCTGCTTCTCCCGCAGCTGGCGTACGCACCAGGGTAGCGTCTTCGGCATCGAGCGTTACGTAGAGGTAGCTCTTGTCGTAGCCAATCTTCGCGGAGACAGCACGACCTTGAGCATCGCCCACTAGCTTCTTGTCGAGGAGCACGTTTTTGCCGGGCCATTCTCGAGGAAGGCCATCCAGACGCAGCTTCTTGCCGATAAAAGGCTCCGCGTTAAAGCGCGCATCAGCAAAGGCCGGGGCAGACAAGAGCAGACTGCTCGAACAGAACAGGCAAGAAACAAGCGTCTTATTCATGAATTCGTGACGATCTCCCGCGGACATCAACGCCCGTCCAGCGCGCAGCTTTAGTTAACCCACGAAATGAGTCGGGTCCAGCAATAGCCAGCGTGAGCGTGCCCAATCGCTCACCGCAACAGCTAAGAGCTGAAAGTTTGAAGGCCCAACAGAATAGCGCCGCTAAGGTTTCATGAGCGGTTGGCCATCTCGACTCGCTCGGACGAGAACCAACTGATTCGGTGGCGGGGCTTCCGGCTGCACCGTCACGTGGTCGAGCCCAAACTCGCGCTTCAAATGCGCACACACGCTGCGGCACACATCTGTGCCATGAGCACCGTGAGCGAGCGTCACGTGCACGGTGACCGCGTCGAAGCGGTCTGAGATGCGCCACACGTGCAAGTCGTGCACTTCACCGACTCCTGAGCATTCCAAGATGGAGCGACCGATGCGTTGAACATCTAGGTGCGGGGGCGCTCCTTCCAGCAGGATGCCTGTGGTTTCACGCAGCACGCGCCAGCCACTGTACGCGACGAGTCCGGCGATGAGGACGCTGAGCACAGGATCGGCCCGATAAATCCCAAAAAATACGACGCAAACACCAGCGATGATGGCCCCGACCGAGCCCACCGCGTCCGTGATCACATGCGCGAAGGCAGCACGCACGTTGAGGCTATCTTTCTGGGCTCGCATCAGGATGAAGGCCGCCAGCAGGTTCACGAACAGTCCCAAGGTGGCCGTGATGAGCATCGCGGAGCCGTGGATCGGTTGCGGGCTGAGCCAGCGCTCCACCGCTTCTTTCACGATGCCAAGCGACGTGATCGCCAGAAGAATGCCGTTGCTGAACGCTGCCAGCACCTCGGCTCGGTGAAAACCAAATGTTGTCTTCGAAGTGCGTGGCTTACCCGCCCAATGCTGCGCCAAGAGTGCGAGCCCGAGTGCGCCCGTGTCAGCGAGCATGTGCACAGCATCCGCGAGCAGCGCGAGGCTCCCCGACCACCAACCGACCGCCATTTCAGCCAGCATGAAAGTGGCCGTGAGAGCAAACGCCTGAGCCAACGCGCGGCGCGGAGCTGCTCGATGGTCATGGTGATGATCGTCATGGTGATGATCGTCATGGTGATGATCGTCATGGTGATCGCCGTGCGTGGCCACCACTTCGGGCGCGCGCGAGTGCCCAATGGCCAAGTCCTGTCCGGAGGTGGGGCGTGGGCGAGAGGGCGGGGCAGTCATGGTTTGAGGGGCACCCTGGCAGCGCCTCTGGCCTTTTTACAGGCTTGTTCCTCGCGGGGCCACTGCTTCGGTTGGCGCTGGCTCAGGTCGAGCTTGATTGCGCGCCCAGTTTTTGTGTAGCTTCGCCCATGTTTGAACGTAATTTGCGTGAATGCTTGACGTTTGACGACGTTCTGTTGGTCCCCGCGTACAGCGAAGTGCTGCCCGCTGAGGTCGATGTTCGAACACGGCTGACGAAGGACATCGAACTCAACATCCCCATCATCAGCGCTGCGATGGACTCGGTCACCGAGGCGCGCACGGCGATTGCCATGGCCCGACAGGGAGGCTTGGGCATCATCCACAAGAATCTCTCGCCTGCCGCTCAAGCGCACGAAGTGGATCGGGTGAAGCGTGCCGAAAGCGGCATCATTCTGAACCCGGTGACGGTGGGGCCGACCCAATCGCTCCGCGAAGCGCTGCAAGTGATGCGGCGTAACGATATTTCGGGCGTACCGGTGGTGCAAGGTCAGACGGCTGTTGGGATCCTCACCTCGCGCGATATTCGATTTGAGAAGAATCTTGATCAGCCAGTCAGCGCGCTCATGACAACCCAGCTGGTCACTGTTTCGCCGGGTTGCGCACCCGAAGAAGCGCGCGAGCTCCTTCACCGCCACAGAATCGAGAAGCTGCTGGTCGTCGAGAACAATCAGCTCGTCGGTCTGATCACGATCAAGGATCTGCTCCAAGCTGAACGCAATCCGCTCGCCAGCAAGGATGATCGAGGCCGGCTCCGCGTCGGTGCGGCGATTGGACCCAGCGCCGATCGGTTGGAACGAACCGCAGCGCTGATTGCAGCGGGCGTCGACGTGATCGTGATCGACACCGCACATGGGCATTCGCGAGGCGTGCTCGAGGCAGTGCGGGACACCCGCGCCCGTTATCCCAAATTGCCACTGATTGCGGGCAATGTGGCCACAGCCGACGCCACGCGTGCGCTCATCGAAGCGGGCGTGGACGCGGTAAAAGTGGGAATTGGCCCAGGCAGCATCTGCACCACACGCGTGGTGGCAGGGGTGGGCGTTCCTCAGATCACGGCGATCGCTGATTGTGCTGAAGAAGGCGATCGGCATGGAATACCTGTGATTGCGGATGGCGGCATCAAATATTCTGGCGAAGTCACCAAAGCTCTAGCAGCCGGGGCTTCCTGCGTGATGATCGGCTCGCTCTTGGCGGGTACAGACGAATCTCCCGGAGAGCTCGTGCTCTATCAAGGTCGCAGCTACAAGGTTTATCGAGGCATGGGGTCGCTCGGTGCCATGAAGCAGGGAAGCAAAGATCGCTACGGGCAGAGCGGTACCGCCGATGAGAAGCTGGTGCCGGAAGGGATCGAGGGGCGAGTCCCGCATCGCGGTTCACTGGCCTCGATCTTGACGCAGCTCGTGGGTGGATTGTGCTCGGGCATGGGCTACACCGGTTCCCGCACCATTGCGGATCTGCGCCGAGATTCGCGATTTATCCGGGTCACGAGCCAGGGCCTGCGTGAGAGCCACGTTCACGACGTGATCATCACGGAGGAAGCTCCGAACTATCGCGTGTGAGCTAACGCTGCGCGCTGTTGCGGACCGGTTCGTCGTCGATGAACGAATCGGCCGCATCAAATTTGTAAGCGAAGCCGAGGCGCGCCACAGCATTCACCACGGCGCCACTAGCGACGGCACAATCACCCACCACATCGCCTGTGATAGGTTGAGCGGCGGCTTCCACCTGGAACAAGAAAGCTAAGTGCTGTTCGAGATCGACATCCACACCCGCGGCAGCACCCAAAGAAACGGTGGGATTCGAAACAGCGCTGCAAGCAAATACCCGTGGCGGCAGGTTGAAGGGCATCGAGCTCTCACGCGTCCCGTTCGCGCGCACTTCCTCGATCGAGAGCCCCAAACCAAGCCCGGCATAGGCGCGATACTTGAGCTCGCGCAGCGCGAAATAGCGGGCTTTGGCCCAGAGCGTGTTCAAATCGTAAGCCACGGTCACGCTGTCGCGAGTGGGTGGTGTCCGCGCGCCGCCGAGGCCTGTTCGTGCGTATTCTAGGCCATAGGCCCAGGTTCGATTGGGTTCAGCCCAAGCACCGAGACTCAGCGCCATATCGAAACGTTGCTTATCGGCAAACCCAGAAGGCCCATCATCAATTCGAGCGTTCGCGCCCAGGCCGCCCTCAATTCCGAAGGCGAGCGTGAAGGGTTTGAAGTCTTTCTGCTCGGGCGTGTCGCTCTCAGCGTCTGTCGCTTTGGGTGGGGGTGAATCAGAAGCGGCGTGGACGCTCCCTGGGGCAACGCCAGCGAACACTTTGCCGCCGTGAGTCGAAGTGGGGGAGCTTGGCGTGGTGGGCGCTGGGGGTG
>CAZSUA010000383.1:0-4887 GCA_964609655.1 uncultured Polyangiaceae bacterium
CGTTCGCGCCCCCGTTCCCCAGTGGGGTTGGGGCCGCCCTGTCATCCTGCGTGCGGACGGTCTGGTCCGCTTCGATCATCGCTGTGCGCATCTGTTCGCTCAGGCTGGCGAGATTGCCCGGCGAGTGCGGGATGAGAATCGCGTTCGTACGCGACGAGGCCCCGATGTCCTTCAGCATGTCGAAGTACTGGGTCATCAGGACGAGGTTCATCACGTCCTTCGCCGTCGTGCCTGGCACTGCCTTCTGAAACGCGTCAACCGAGTCTCGGAGGCCCTCGACGATGGCCTTTCGCTGGTCGGCGATGCCCCGACCTTGCAGCGCCTTGCCTTGGGCATCTCCTTCGGCCGCCTTCACTTTTAGGATCCGATCCGCTTCGCCTTTCTCGGTGGCGGCCACCCGCATCCGCTGAGCAGCGTTGATCTCATTCATCGACTCTTTCACCCTCGAATCCGGCTCGATGTCGGTGACGAGAGCCTTGAGGATCCCGTACCCGAAGCCGTCCATTACCACGGCGAGTTCACTCTTGACGATGTCGGCGATCTCGTCTTTTTTCTCGAATATATCATCGAGTTTGATCTTGGGCACTCGGGCCCGCACGACGTCGAAAACGAACGACGTGATCTGCCGGTTTGCGTCGTCGAGCTTGTAGAACGCGTCGTAGACTTTCTCGGGCAGGACGAAGTACTGAACTGCGACGACCATCTGGACGAACACGTTGTCCTCCGTCTTGGTCTCGATCGTCACGTCCAGTTGCTGGACACGCAGGTTCACCCGCCCGATCACCCGGTCGATGAAGGGAACCTTGACGTGAAGCCCCGGGCCGGCTTCCCGCACGAATTTTCCGAGCCGTTGAACCATCGCGACCGTGCGTTGCTCGACTGTGAAGAACGTGGCGATGACAGCGAGGCCGAGTGCACCCGCCGCAAGGAAGAGGATGAGAGCTAGAGTATCGGTTGGCATTGGCGCTCCTTTTTGTGTGAGGCAGGTACAATGTAGTGTCGGAGAACATAGAGGCAATTAGGAAGTTTGCTCTCGATACGTAGTTTACAACGACGCATCGTGCGCAGAAGATACTGGTCCGAAACACGCCGATAAATCTCTGTCGGTTGCGAGCCCTGAGCCGGTCAGCGAGCGGAGGGCCGAAAGCGCCAGCGCGCACTTGGTGCAGCGCAAGTGGTGGGCAGCGCGTCATCCGCGCGAAATCAAAATCGTTCAGCGTCCCTACGTCGTTGGAGCTCACGCTCTACGGCCCGGCCGGCACGCTCGGCGGCGCGATTGACCGCCACTCGAATGTCCACGTCGATGTCCTCAATGAGCACGTTGCCTGAAGGTCGCAGTGCGATATCGATATGACACTGCTTATCGACGCCGCCACGCACGCCGTTGGCGTCATCGAAGCGAACCGTGACCTTGGCAACACGCTCTCCAAACCGGCTGAGTGCGAACCGCAAGCGGTGATCCACGTGGGCGCGCAACGCCTGATCAACCTTGATGTTCCGAGCATGGATATATACCACCATGAATGGCATCATCCTATGGCTGGGCTCCGGCGCGCGTGCCGACGATGTCAGCTGACCTGTCGTTGAGTTTGACCAGGTGATGGACGTTCGGCGTCGAGCTCACCGACAGCCGACCCGGCACCGGCACCTGTAACTGCAAGCCCAGGAAGAAGGGACGCGTTCCGGCGCGGGCAAAGATCGCCACTCCTCGAGTCGTCGGACGGACTTCGTTCGTGAGGTAGCGCTGGACGCGTTCGAATGTCTCCTCGCATTGGTCGGTGTACCAACTAACGATCGGTGTTTCCGTCTCTTCGAGCGAAATGAGTGTCCTGATGTGACTGCTGAGCTGCTCTCGATCTATCGCCTGTGCGGCTCCACTGGCCGACTGCTGATGCGCCTGCATGAAAAACCTCCAGTGTTGATTGTTTCGGTCCCCGCTTTTGTAGCCGCGGCAACATCCGTAAACCATTAGAAAGTCTTGACGTGATCTGTAGGTCAAACCTGCCCTACGACCTGGCCCTCTTGCTTGTTGGCCCGTCGGGCACCATCGGTTGTCCCCCAAGCAACGCATTGGGGCGTACGGGGCAGGGCAGTGGCTGATAGCTAAGCAGCCATTCCCCCAGCATTTTCTGCGCAGCTTCACGGCTGACGCCCAATTGACGCTCCAGATAGGTCAAAAAGTCGAACGGGAGCGTCTCAGAGTCTTGAGGGATGCTAGCAGGTTGCATGCTGTTCTCCTTAAACCGGGCCTATTGCGTGACCACTCGCTGTGGGCTGTTTCGGTCCTCGCTTTGTAGCCGCGGCAACATCCGTAAACTATTAGAAAGTCTTGACGTGATCCGTAGGCCAAACCTCCCCTACGACCCTACGACCTGGTGTGATTCAAACCGCGACTCCGTCACACAGTCACGCGCTCCGTCTCCCCGCCAGAGCGCAGCGACTGGCAAGGGGAGACCGCCGAGCGAGCCGCGCTTCGCGCGAGCACGGCGAGAGGGGCACCAGTCGGTGTTAATTCATGCTCTCACCACTCGGCTCCCCGAATGATTCGCTCAAAAATTGGGCGCCCCTGGGCGTATGAGGCAAGTCAGTGGCTGCAAGCTGAAGGCGCGGCCGTAAACTATTAGAAAATCGTGATGTAATCCGTAGCTTAAACCTTGGTATGTTCCCGGCATGGAATGGCTGAACTACCAACACCTGCTCTATTTCTGGGTTGTTGCGAAGGAGGGGAGCATCGCGGGCGCGAGCAAAGAGCTTCGCCTCGCGCACCCGACGATCAGCGTGCAGATTCACGCGCTCGAGGAGGTGCTCGGCGCGAAGCTGTTCGAGCGGCAGGGTCGCGGGTTGGTGCTCACCGAGTTCGGCCGCGTCGCCTTTCGCTACGCCGAGGAGATCTTCTCGCTGGGGCGCGAATTTCTGGATACCGCGAAGGGGCGACCAAGCGGGCGGCCACTCCGTCTCGTTGTCGGGGCGTCGGATTCCCTCCCAAAGTCCATCGTGTACCGAATCTTGGAGCCTGCATTTCGCCTTGATGAACAGGTGCGCGTCATCGTTCGAGAGGACCGCTCCGCGGAAGCGTTCATGGGCGAGTTGGCCATGCACGCCGTCGACGTTGTCCTCTCGGATGCGCCAGCCGCCCCTGGAACGTCAGTCCGTGCGTTCAGCCATCCACTCGGCGAGTGCGGCACCACGTTCTTCGCGGCACCCGAGCTCGCCAAGACTTGCCGGCGGCAGTTCCCACATTCGCTCGACGGTGTCCGTTTCCTCATGCCGAGCACCAACTCAACGCTGCGCCGAGCGTTGGAGGAGTGGTTCAACGCTCTCGACATACGACCGAACGTCGTCGCTGAGATCGAGGATCTTGCGCTGGCGAAGGTCGTCGGAGAAGCGGGCTTCGGCGTCTTCGCGGCGCCCGATGTGATCGAGAAGGATATTCTGAAGCGGTACGAGGTGCAGGTCGTCGGGCGCGTTGAGGCTCTGCGACAACGGTTCTACGCCATTTCGCTCGAGCGCAAGATCAGACACCCTGCTGTCGTCGCTATCTCCGAGAAAGCACGAAATGAGATCTTCGCTTGAGATGCGGTGCTCTCATTCTAGTCAACGCCACCGGGTCGGAAGGAAGAGCAGAGGCAAGAGCAAGCCGTTTCGCTGGTGTCGAGCTGCGCCAAACGAACGGGGTCAACAAGACACTCTCAGACGCGGATTTCTTCAGCAAGGCCCCCCTGCGCCCTCGCGTGAATAGCCGCTTCGCCGCTGCTACCTGGAAACGACCATTCGCTCTCAGTGCCGATGCCGGTGATGCGCGTCCGGGAGATGCGGGTGGTCGTGGACCAGTGGCTCGTGCCGATGGAAGTGACTGTGCGGCTCTCCGGAAGGATCGCCTGGCAGGTGCTCATGGCGATGGTGCTCATCGTGCTCATGCAGATGCTCGTGCTCGACGGCGGCGTGTCCGTGCTCGTGCGAGTGGCGCTCGCGGAGCAGGAAGACCACGCCGAGTGCCATAGTCGCCATCGCGACGCCATCGTGCCATCGGAGCGAGTCGCCGAGAACGGCCACCGAAGCAAGTGCTCCAACGAACGGTGCCGTGGCAAAATACGCAGCCTCTCGCGCGGCGCCGACCAAGCGCAGGGCATAGGCGTCGAGGACAACGCTCACCCCGTAGCTGAGACTGCCGAGCACGAGCGCACCAGCGACGTACCGGCCTGAAGGCAGCGCCCCCTGCACAACGATCAGGCCGAGCGCAGTGTTCGTTGCTCCGGCGACGAGGGTTTTGACGCGGACGATGGCGAACGGATCGCGAAGGGACAGCTTCTGGGTGAGGTTGTTGTCGAGGGCCCAGCAGGCGCACGCAGCGGCCAGGAGCATCACGCCGAGCGAGTCCGCTCCGACGCTGCCCGGGTCGAGCTTGAGCACCAACGCGCCTCCGACAATCAAGAGTGAAGCGACAGCGGCGTAGCGCCCAAGGTGCTCGCGAAAGAACAGGACGGCGAGCAGCACGGTGAACGGGGCCTCGAGATTCAGAAGCAGAGAACCAGTGAGCGCTGTGACGCGGCTCAGGCCGAAGAGCATGAGCACCGGCGCTGCGATGCCGCCGGAGAGCACCACAAACGCCAGCGTCGAGATGTCTCTCCGACCGAGATGTGCCTCCTTCGTCGGTGGTGCCAGCAACCGGTGGGCCCACAGTCCGAGCGCCGCGCCGAGGTACAGGAGGCCCGCGAGCAGAACGGGCGAAACCTCCCCGAGCAGCACCTTGGCGAGTGGTGCGGAGAGCCCGAAGAGGGCGGCCGCGCACAACCCGAAGGCCGCTCCGCGAGCTTGCTGACCCAGCGGCCCACGCGCGCGCGCCGTCATGCGGTCTCAGGCGTCGGGTCGATGACGGGCTCCCGCGCC
>CAZSUA010000384.1:0-4838 GCA_964609655.1 uncultured Polyangiaceae bacterium
AATCAGTCGGCAAACGAAGCTGGACGCTCACCTCACGGCGTTACGTGAACTCGAGGCTAAGCTGCAAACGGCGAGTCCAGGCATGGTGGGTGGCGGCGGTGGTGTTGTCGGTGGCGGGCCTCCGGCGAATCCGAGTGCTGGCTGTGCGCTGCCTGCGGGTAACGGCGGCAACAATGGCACCGTGGAGACGGTGAGCCCAGCGTTCAACGAAATCGCCTATCAAGCGGTTAACTGCGATCTTTCTCGCATCATTGCCCTGCAGTGGCTTTCATCTGGCGACCATATCCCGCGCTTCGGGTTCCTTGGCTGCTCCGGTGATCACCACGGAATGGAGCACAGCTCCAACGGTGGCGAGTACATCAAGGCGCAGACCTGGATTTTCGAGCAAATGGCCGTCTTCATCAATAAGCTGAAGAGCACTCCCGAGGGGAATGGCAATATGCTCGACAATTCAATTGTCTATCTGGCTTCCGAGATGGGGAACGGCGGGCACGCCCTCACCCCAGCGCTCTCATCCATCTTTGGTAAGGCGACGGGGGTTTCCGCACCGGCAGGCGCGTGGATGCCATGAACAGAAACATCAACGATGTGCTGCTCACCGTGGTAAATACCATGGGCTTGAATGCAACAATTGTTGGCGACGCGGAGTTCAATAAAGGGGCGCTCAGCCTGAGTTAGAGAGTGAAAGATAGCCTACGCCTGGCGCTGTTGATGTTGCTACCCGCGTGTGGGGTAGCCTGCAGTGGCACACGCAAGGAGGCTGTTGGGAGCATCGCCTATGCAACTCACGAGGACAATTGCCCGTCATCACCGATATGATTACAATGCGGTGAATACCATGCTGATTCACCTTGATCACGGCGTTATTGAACTTCACTTGTCGGCAACAACGCTACTCACGTATACGCTAAATGATGGAGCTGTTGTGCGCCTTGCGCCACCATGTTTTCCACTGGCTGGTGCGAAAGGGTCTCAGTCTTTACCAGAGAGCGAATGTCGCTCAGTCACTCAGGGGGTGGCGGGTGCCGTCTCCGACCCCCAATGCCGTGCCGAGCCACGTCATCTGGCTAACGGCACTATCGAAATTGCCTACGGTGGGCCATTGATGGCGATGCCGAATGTGCTTTTCACGGTGGTGCTGCGCTATGCCCCTGATGATCCGGTGGTGCGCTTTCACTATCGCCTGACGGGTGCAGGGGTGTGGCCGGCCGTGTGTGATCAGTCCACATTGCACTATGTCCATGCCGATGTGATGACACTGCCCGATGTGCGCGTCATCGAGCTGTCGGCGTTTAATGAACTGACCCACAGCCATCTGCCGGCAGAGCGTGAACTCGTCACCAACGACACGGCGATGGGGCCGTTGATTGTCGCCAGCGATGGTCGGCGCAGCGTGATGTTGGGTTATGAGCACGGCTCGGCGGCGACGGATCCGTTTTTGCAGTTTGCGTTATCCGCTACGAAGCAGCTCGGCTTGCAGGCCGTAAAGGGCAATGTCGCCGCGGGCGACGCCTTACCGTGGACCTCGGTGTGGTTGCAGGTGGCGCATCTAGCAGCGCCGCCGCTGGGCATGGCGCAGACTTATCGGCGCTTTGTCTTGGATCACCTCGCGCTGTTGCCCGCCACACGTGAACCACTGATTTTCTACAATTCATGGAATCACCAAGAACGCGTGAAAGAGCGCACCGGCAGTTGTCTTGGCGAGATGAACGAAGCGCGGATGTTGGCCGAAATCGATGTCGCCGCGCGCATGGGGATCGAGGTTTTTGTGGTTGATACCGGGTGGTTTTCCAGCACCGGCGATTGGCAGGTTTCATCGGAGCGTTTTCCACGCGGCCTGGCGCCCCTGCGCGAACGCCTCACGGCGCACAGCATGCGCCTGGGCTTGTGGTTTGGCCCACAGCATGTGGCAGTTGCGTCACCGCAACATCATACGCACGCCGATTGCTTGATGAGTATGCATGGCGAGGAAGGTGGCAGTTGGCCAGTGTGGGAAACTGCCCTCAGTCAAAATCTGTGCCTTGCGACGCGCTGGTGCGATGCCTTTGCGGATGAGTTGATCCGCTGCGCACACGAACACGGCGTCGATTATTTCAAATGGGATGCGATCAGCCAATACGGTTGCGATGCCGCCAATCATGGGCATGGGTCGGCCAACCTCAGTGCAGTTGAGCGCGCTGATCGTCACGCCTTTTTGTTGCCGTTATTACTGGTGCGCATCGTCGAACGTCTGGCGGCCGCCTGTCCGCAGGCGATTGTTGATTTTGATGTCACCGAAAACGGCCGAGCTTTCGGTTTGGCATTCATCACCGTTGGCAAGTATTTCCTGGTCAACAACGGCCCCTATTTTGCCAATTATGATTTGCAGCCAACGCGTGACACCAACGTCAATCTGTTTTTCCAGCCCGGCGAAGCACGCGGATGGATTCTGCGCCAAACATTGGCATTTGATGCGTGGATCCCGGCGATTGTGACTTTGTGTCATTACCTGGCCGATGATCCGCCGCCACCTGCCGCGCAGTGGCTACGGCCACACGGCTTTGCCGATAGTCTTGAGGTGAATCTTGCAGCGCTGCTCTTGGGGCATAACGGCATCTGGGGTGATCTACTGGCCGTCAGCGCTCTCGGTGTGCAGCGCATCGCCACGGTGTTGCAACATTATCGCTCCGTGCGCCACGCCGTAACGCGGGCGTATCCCCGCGTGGTGGGCCGCCCAGGCGGCAGCCCTGAAATCCACGAAAAGTTGCACGATGGAAGGGGGCTCATCGCCATTTTTGCCACTCTTCCAGGCACCTGGCAGCACACCACGGCGCACCCTGTGTCATCCCATTGGTGGAGCGCCCCGGCAACTGCCGGCAACGTGGAGGTGATTTGCTTGGCCGATGGCCGAGCGCGACTGACGGCGGTATTCAAACGTCCGGGAGCGCACCTCGTGCTGTTTGGTGCATGACATCTGACATGGCAAGCGTTTCTGGCGATTGTCGATAAGCATGTAAGGTACATCCCTCAACAACGTCAGGCATCGTTATGCGCCACATGCTCGTTATCGCTTCACTCACTGCGGCCTTTGCAGGCTTGCCCGTCACCAGCATCGGTGCGGTCGAGGCCCCAATGGTTGCTCTACCAGCGGTGAACGTGCCTTTTCTGAGCAACCTCGGCGGCCTGTCTGCGTATTCCGACCAAGCCGATCAGCCGTTCCGGGCGCACCCGATCGCAAATCGGAGCGAAGCGACGGTTGAGTTTTCAGGAGGAAGGGCCGCGGAGGCTCAAGCAGGATAGCGCGGGTGCCGTCTTTCCCACGTTTTTGAGAGTGAGCTCGAGCTTGCCGTCGGGGCGGAGTTCCAGGCGGTCCTGAGCAAGGGGAGGGCGGGTAATATACCTGCAGCGGCGTGCACTAGCGCCTTCGGCGCTTCGGCTCGCAGGGGCTCGCCGACCGTGGTCCTCCGTTGACTCGTGCAGCACGCTGCACGCTGGTGCGGGGGAGACGAGCAAGCGGAGTGGGGGCAGACCGGCGCGGTCCCCAGAGGCTGCTACTCCGCGAGTCGCAGCGGCATAGCAGGCGGCGAGGCCGGGCTCATCGGAACAGAGCTTGGGTGGGTCGTCGTGTTGCATCGCTCGGTCGAGGGAGTGGCCGTGGGCTCGGAGGATTTTCTCGGATGGCTAGGGCGGTGGGATTACGCATGATCTTTTTGGGAAAGCAGGAAGAACTGCTCGGGTGGCCCGGCTAGTCTTACACCACAGGTTGAACTGCACCAGCCGTTCATAGGGTCAGGCAGCGCTCCACTGGTGCGCGCACCTGTACCCACGTGCACGAAGGAAGAGAAGTATGCCGTTGCAAAGTCGACACCCTTCATGGTCCTGCCTTCCACTGGCCCTCGGAGCGTTGCTCCTGTGCGTCACAGGTTGCGAAGGTTCCGTCGGCTCTACTAACGGGCATGGCCCGGGCGGCGGCTCCTCTGCCGGGCGCGACGAATCCTGACGGCACCCTGGTTACTCCGAATCCGAATGCGGGAACGGGGGGACAGACTGGAGGATTGCCGACGACGATGCCCACCACCTCGGGACCTCCCGCCGTGCCTCCGCCGGCAAGTGTCTGCGCAACTGCGGCTCCAAACCCCGGTCCTTCCCCCATGCGTCGACTCACGCACACGGAATACGACAACACTGTTCGCGATCTTTTAAACACCACCACGACGCCGGCCCGGGCATTTGTGGCGGAAGAACGCTCGCTCGGCTTTGACAACGGCGCGACCGTCAGAACAGTCAGTCAGCTTTTGGCGGAACAATATGCCGCTGCCGCGCGACAATTGTCGACGGCCGCTGGCGCCAATCTTCCAACACTTTTGGGCTGTGATCCCGTCGCTACAGGAGAAGACGCGTGCGCCACGAGCTTCATTGATAGTTTCGGCAGCCGCTCCTATCGCCGTCCACTCAGCGTTAACGAAAAAGCGCGCCTTTTGGCTTTCTATCAAGCTTCGAAGACGGAGTTTGGCTTCCAGCAAGCGTCAGAGATGCTGGGGCAAGCCATGCTGCAGACAGCGCAATTTCTGTATCGAATGGAAGTTGCTGACACAAGTGGTCCGGCTGTGGCGGCGGCGCCGGGTGTGGTGCAAGCGGGCGGTTACGAGTTAGCGTCTAGGCTTTCGTACTTCCTCTGGCAAAGCATGCCCGATTCGGCACTCCTTGATGCTGCGAAGAACAATCAGCTGGGCACTCCCGCGGAAGTGACTGCACAAGCTCGACGCTTGCTCCTGGATCCGCGAGCGCGCGGTGCGGTGGTGAATCGAACTGAGCCTCAAGTTCTCGATGATGACCCTTCAGAAAGTTAACGGCGTCCA
>CAZSUA010000385.1:0-4822 GCA_964609655.1 uncultured Polyangiaceae bacterium
GACTCACCCACCACGATAATGCGCATCGCCATGATTGGGGAAGCAACGGTGCGGCTGCTCGGTTTCGCTTCGCTCTCAGGCACCTGGTTTTCCTCGCCACGAGCAACAGGTGGCGTTGACTGTAAACCTGCAACCTCAGCCA
This sequence comes from uncultured Polyangiaceae bacterium, assembly GCA_964609655.1. Lineage (GTDB taxonomy): Bacteria > Myxococcota_A > Polyangia > Polyangiales > Polyangiaceae > JBBRRP01. Next base: position 143 of record CAZSUA010000385.1, read on the forward strand.
GCGGCGGCGCGATGAAACTGGGTACTGGATCAAAGCTAGGAACCAACAGTTGCGGAGGCGGGGGTTCGCTCCGAGCGCGTTTGGAGGGCGGGGGCGGACGCGGTGAGGAATGATGCCGGACCGGCGGCGAGGAAATCGACACGGCTGGAACCATCGAATTGGGCTTGGGGGGCGGTGTCAGTCGGGTTGGCGCGGGCGCAGTGATCCGAACTGAGGCAGGCTCCACCTCATCCGACAAGTCGGCAACACCCTCTCCCAGAGCTGAACCCGCTTGAGCAACCAGCACGGCTGCTTGAACGTCAGAGTCTTTCTCGTCACCGGTCATTGGCCAGCTTCGCTCAGCAGCGATTCCCCGTAGCGGATCCGTCCCAGCGGCCTCTGAATATTCCCGCCGCGCTCCACGATCACCACCGCGGTGGAACCCAGGTGAAAGGCGCCCAGCTCGTCGCCCCGTTGGACGTTGAGGGCCGGCGACAGCAGATGAGGTCCGGGCGGGACCGCCGGATACGGAAGCGCGGACATGCTGATGCGACCAACGATGTAAGCACCCACGAGCACCACAGCTACACGCCCATGAGCTTTCGTTTCTAAGGTGATGGCAACCCGATTATTTCGCACGAACAGCCTAGGGAAATGCTCTTCACCGATGCGATTGACCGGAAAATAATCTCCGGGGATCCCGCGCACTAAAACGCCCTGGCCATCCACCGGACTGTGCACACGGTGATAATCTCCCGGCGCCAGGTAAACGACAGCAAACGAGCCATTCTGGAAGCGAGCAGCATCCGCCGGCTCGCCCAGTAGCTCACCCACCTCATACGGACGCCCTTTGACCAAGATCGTCGTGCCACCCACGATGGGTCCGGCTGCGGACAGGCGACCGTCCGCGGGACTTACGATGGAATCATGAGAAATCGGGCGCACCCCTTGGCGCAACTCCCGTGTGAAGAACGCGTCGAAACTCGAATACGGTGTGGCCTGGGGCACGGCCTCCGCGAGGTCGACCGGAAACAGGCGGCAATAGGCGTTCGAGACCAGCTTCGAGGTCGTCGGTGAAAGCGTGAGATCACACAGGCTCCCCAGGGCTCGACTGATCTGAGCGCGGGGAAGGACCTTTAAGAATTGAGCTGCTGCAAACGTGCTGACACTCACGGACACCTCTAATGATCCCATTATCGTAGGCGGTAGCTCGGGGCCCGGTCAATTGTGCAACGCTTCACTTCCCTTATTGAAGGATCCTCGCCTCGTTTTGAACGCAAGATCGGCTGTGGTGCATGCATTGAGCTCAGTAGCGCCTGGACCTTCAAAAATGGCGCAACATCGGATCTTTTTCACCCCAATCAGCGAGCCTGGTCCCAGCGGCGCGCGGCATCGCACAACGCGCGGGCGCGTTCGCCCTCCGGACGACCTACCTCCAACGCTGCATAACCCTGCGAGCGCCGCAGCCACTGCCCTTCACAACCTGCCACTTCGCTCAAAGGATGGCGGGCAACGGCCAATGCAAACAAGTGTTCGGCGGCGACTTTTTCCGAACGGAGCAACAGCGAACGACCTTTGAGCGCGAACCAACCATAGTGCGGCGACTTCAAGTCTGAAAGCTCTCCGAGCGCTCGCTCGGTGCCTGCTCTATCGCCTTCATCGGCAAAACCCCGAGCTGCTCGAAAACGCAGAAAGCCATCCTGAGCATCCTGCGAAAGCTCTGGCAGGATCCGTTCCGAAGAGGTGACACCGTGTCCTCGCTCAAAGAGCAGATCGCTCAAACGCACTGCTTGGGAGATCTTCTGATCAAATACGACACCACCCCCTAACAACTCTGCCAACGCTGGCAGCTTCTGGACCTTGAATTTTTCTCGCAAGCTCTGCCTCCAACGCCGATCCCAATTGGCAAGCGAATAACCCGACACACTGCGCAACCCTTGGTCCACACCGTTCGGCCCGAGGCCGCGCAGATCAGTGAGCAGGAGCCTCAGCGCTGGATAACCGTTCACCTCAATCCAGAACTGGATAAAGCTAGTGACCTCAGCAAACGCAATCGATGCAGCCTGTGGAGACGGCAGCATGGCGATCGAGGGCCCTAACTGATCCAACCCTACTTGTTGGCCCGTCTGCATCGCCACGAAGGCAATCCGGTCAGGTTGGTATTGCTCATCAAAGGGCTGCACGTTGCGCCAGCGCGTTTCCTGGTGCTTGGCCAAGCCCTCTTGCAGCCACAAAGGAGAATTATCCCGCGTGGCACGGCTCACCACCAAGTGTGAGAGTTCGTGGGCTACCGTATCTTCCCACGGATAGCCTTCGGGTGCGGCGCGTGGCGAAAGCAGTGTGACCCGGCCCCAGCGAGCTACGGCCACAGTGCCAGTTGTTTCTGCGGCTTGAAGCGGCAAGCCAGAAATAGCCGACAACGTGAAGAGATCGCGCACCAGATCCACGCGGATCGGTCGCGGCAGGCTGGTCCCAAGATCGTGCGCGTGCTGTTCAGCCGCTTTCAAGATAACGTCAGTGAGATAAGGCACGAGGGCGCGGTCCTCAGCATCCTGAATACGGAACCACACTCCTTTTTGCTTGTCCTCGACGATCAGCGAGCCCGCTGTGGCCATCGCACAGCGCGAAGCGAGGTTAGCCAGCGATGCCCCCCGTGGAGATTCTGCGAGATCAGGCGATCTCAGGATGGCATCCGCCGAATCGCAATCGCCCACGTAAATCGCGAGGCGTGCTCTTTCCAAAGCCAGATCCAGCGATGGAGATTTCACCTGAGAAATCAGCTCAGAAGCTCGCTTGAGCTCCACTTCCGTGATCGCGTTGGAAATCTGATTCAAGCTTGGCTCTGAACCGAGCAGCGCCGAACCGCGACCAGAAAAAGCCAAACCGATGGCCAGAAGACACGGCGCTACGAGCCAACGCTTCATTGCAGCAACCCTTCCGCGTACCGCTTCACGGCGGGCGCGAGCTTGCCGCCGCTGGCCTGACCGAGCCCCTCCAGCACGCGCTTTCGGAATTCCTCCGCTTTCCTGCGCCGCTCCGCCTTCGGCACCTCGTCTTCGCTGCGGGAAACCTTGCCAACGCTACCGCCTGGGCTGCCCTCGTTGTCGGCTTGGGTGGTGCCTGTCGACGCCTGTTCAAGATAACGCTGGGCTTCCAATTGGAGGTCGCGGCCATTCTCGCCGCGCCCCTCAGCCAACGCGGCTTCGGCTTGCCGCATCAGCTGGCCCGCCTTGCCGAGGCCCTCCAAGCTCTGCTGGGAAACTGCAGCACCTTTTGCTTGCCCGCGCTTCGTCATTTGTTCTGCCCAGGTTCCGAGCTCTTTTTCCCGATTCGCCGAATTCTCAAGTTGCCCCTTCGATTGCACGGCGGCTCGATCTTGGAGAGTCTTTTGGATCCGCTCCGCCCACGCGAGATGCTCATTCAGCTGGGATTCTTTGTCCTTCAAAGCTTCCGGAGTCGGCAGGTCGTTGTAATCCTCAGCACGGCGCTTGCGGGCGCTGTCTTTGAGTGAACTGACCGAATCTCGGCCACTCTCAACAGCGTGCTCAAACGCTAGCCGGTCCAGATTCTGTGCCATAGCTGCCGCGTACTCACGAGCCAAAGCCAGTGCTCCCTCCGCCGTTTCGGGCGGCGCTCCGACGTCCGGCAGGTCTTTCATGAGCTGCCGAATCGCGCTCGCGCGCACGCTGGCTTCCTGGCGAAATGGTTCGAGATCTAGCTCGGTATCCGCGTCTTTGAGCGCACGTTCTACAGTGGCGATTTCCTTGGCATGCTCTTGCGCCAAGCGTTCCAATTCGGATGCCCATTGGTCAAACTTCTGATCGGCATCGGAGGTTTCGGAACTCGCGGAGGATTGATTGCCTTGCCCCGCCTCGCTTCCCCCGGAAGCCGCTGAACCAAACGAAGGGTTCGGTCGACTGAGCCGCAGCGCGAGATGGCGGGCCGCGAGCTCCGCGTGGAGAAAATCTTGTTTGTCGCGGGCACGTCGGATCCGATCGAGCTCACTCAACGTGAGCGTGCCAAGGTCATGCCCGAGCTCAAGCAGCAGGGAGAGCTTCTTCCCGCCCTCTTCTAGAACCTTGGCAGCAGCATCCAACCGTTCAGCGCCCCCACCACTGCCTTCGGGGAGCTGTGCCTGCCGCGCTGCCCCTGCAATTTCCTTGGCGACATCTGCCAACTGTTTGGCAACGAAGCGCGCATCCTCAACCGCCAGCCGTCGAGCCAGCATGTCCACGGCAAGCAGCGCACTTTCGGTGCCTGCCGCAAGCTCCTCGCCCGAAAGCTTCGAGAGCCCTGCCACTTGAGCTGTGATAAAGGCCTGAACTCCGGGATTGAGGGTGACTTTCCCTTGGAGCGAGGCCTGTATCTCGCTCGCGAGCGCTTCCACGCGAACTTTAGGGTTGATCTGTGCTGTGGCGTCGACGCCCTTGGCGTGCAGTTGCAGCGCAAGAAATTCGGTGAGGGCGTCTCGAGCGTTGAGCAGCACATCCAAGCGCGCCGTTTGAAGCGTGCCGAGGGCGGGCGGGATGAGCGTGATGGCTGCACTCTTTCCCCAACGATCCGTGGACAATGGCTCATTGTCTTTGGCCTCGACACTGATCACTACCGGCAAGAACAAGCGCTGCAAAAAGGAATCATTCTGGCCAAGCGCGTACCCACCTTGCTCGAGTTTAGTCTGCCCATCCAGCCGCGCTAACGGCC
>CAZSUA010000386.1:0-4814 GCA_964609655.1 uncultured Polyangiaceae bacterium
GCACGAGCGCGGCCATGCGTAAGGTGTACGCCCTGGTGGAGCGGGTGAAAGATGCCGATGTGCCGGTGTTGATCACCGGTGAGAGCGGCACCGGGAAAGAGGTGGTGGCACGCGCCATCCACAACTCCTCGCAACGTGGGAAGGCGAAATTTCTGGGCGTGAATTGCGGCGCTATCCCGGAAAATTTGTTGGAGACCGAGCTCTTTGGCCACACGCGTGGCGCTTTCACGGGGGCGGACCGGGATCGAAAGGGGCTGTTTCGTGAAGCCGCGGGCGGCAGCCTCCTGCTCGACGAAATAGGGGAGTTGCCGCACAAGATGCAGGCGGGGCTATTGCGAGTTTTGCAGGAACGAACGGTGCGTCCGGTGGGTGGGCACGCCGAGGAGCCGGTTGATGTGCGGGTGTTGTTCGCGACCAACCGAGATCTCGAAGAGCTGGTGCAGCAGGGAAAGTTTCGCGAAGATCTTTACTATCGGATCCAAGTTGTGAATTTGCATCTGCCCGCGTTGCGGGATCGGGCCGAAGATATCCCGCAGCTGGTGGATCATTTTCTCGGTATCTTCTCGGCTCGCTACAAGCGCGAAAAGAAGTCCATTGCACGCGAGGCTCTTCGGCTGATCGAGGCCTATCATTGGCCAGGCAATGTCCGGCAGCTCGAGCATGTCCTACTCAACGCCTGGGTGCTCAGCGACGACAGTGAGCTCGTGCCTGAAGATTTCGAGTTTCCTGATGCCCGATTTGATGCGTCGCGCGCTCCGCGCCTGCCTACGAGCAGGGCGCCAGAGAGCGCCGAGGCTCCGGAGCGCGCCTCTGCTCGTGTGCCCGCTGAATCAGGCCCGGCCGAACGCGAGCGCATTCTGCACGCACTCCGGGGGAGCAACTGGAATCGTGCGAAAGCAGCCGAAATGATGGGCATGCCGCGCCGAACCTTCTATCGCCGCTTGCGGGACTACGGCATTCAGTAACAAGCCAGCGCCCGCGTGCTGACTAGCTAATTTTTAGTGTTCTGAGCTTCTTGTGCAAGCCCTCGCGGGTGATGCCCAGGGCGCGCGCTGCTGCGGTCTTGTTGTTGCCGTGTTCCTTGAGGGAGCGCCCCAGAAGAAATCTTTCTACCTGGTCCATCATGTCACGCAGCGCGCCGGGCTGCGTGTCGGCTTCGTCCACCAGGCCTTCCAGGCGGCGCACGCGCGGGCTGAGCAATTCGGAAGTGATGATAGCCCCCGCGTCGGCTTGGATCACCATGCGCTGGATCTCATTTTGTAGCTCACGCACATTGCCAGGAAATGCGTAGCTCGTGAGAAGCTCTAACGCTTCTTGGGAGAAGCCCACAATAGGTTTGCCGAGGTCCTTAGCGTAAATCTCCAGAAAATGCCGCGCCAAAATAGGAATATCCTCGCGACGCTCGCGTAGCGGAGGCGCATTAACTGGGAAGGCGGTGATGCGATAGAAGAGATCCTCCCGAAAACGCCCCTGCTTAACTTCGGCCTCTAGATCACGATTGGTCGCGGCGACGATTCGAACGTCGACGCGCCGCGTGCTCGTGGCACCCACGGGACGGATCTCGCCTTCCTGCAACACTCGAAGCAGCTTTGCCTGGAGCCCAATGGGCATCTCTCCCAGCTCATCCAAGAAGAGGGTGCCACCATTGGCCATCTCAAACAGTCCCTTCTTGTCCTCGGTGGCGCCGGTGAACGAGCCTCGCTTGTGCCCGAAGAGCTCGCTCTCCAGAAGATTCTCAGGCATTGCCGCGCAATTTTGGGCCACAAATAATTTCGCGGCCCTCTCGGATTCGTAGTGTAAAAAGGAGGCGATGAGTTCCTTGCCAGTGCCCGTTTCGCCTTGAATCAAGACGGTCACGCGCGTATCCACGACCTTACGCAGCTGTTCCAGCAAGGCCTTGAGCTTTGAGCTTTCGCCGAGGATCCGTACATTTCCCGCGCGCTGCCGTTCGCGCGCTTTCAGGAAGACGTTCTCCTTTTCAAGGGCGGCTTCAGCTGTTTGCAGCCTACCGATGAGGCGTGCGTTCACGATCGCTAAAGACGCGTACGCCGCGAGCACGGCCAGCGCTTCCATGTCGGTCGAATCAAACATCGCAGGCGCGTCTCGGTTATCGGCTTGCAATACACCGACCACGCTCGCTCCTCGCCATAGAGGGACCGCGAGGGTGCTCCGAATACTGGCGCCAAGCAGAGACTCAGAACTGAAGACTTCGTCAGGTGCATCCGCCGCCAGCACGGCGGCTCGCTCCCGAATGACCTTGCGAAAAACGCTGCGCGTCACGCGCACGCCCTCGGGCGGAGTGAAAAAAGTGGCGTCCGGCCCGCGCACGCGGGTCATCACCGGGATAAACGCCGAAAGCTCCGTAGCTTTCCCAACTTCCGCGTCGTCACCCAGCACTAAGGTGACGTGCGTGGCGTTGCCGAGCAGCGTGAGCGCGGCATCGCTAACTGCCGCTAGGACTTCATGCAGGCTGGAAACTGGCCCAATCGAGCGCTGGGCCGCGTGCCAAGCCCGAAGGACGTCGGCGTTGCGTTGATCCGAGGATGTCTGCCCGGGGAGTTCAGAAAGCGGACGAACCGAAACGAGATGTTCCGGCTCGGGCTCCTCGTCGATGGTCATGGGGTGGCTTGAGATCGCCGTTCGGGTCCCGTTTCTGGGAACTTAGGGCAATCAGTTGGCGCGGGCTTCAATGCGGTACATGACTTGTTTGAGCCCGCTGTCGCCTGCCGCCTTGTTCTTGTCGGGCGACTTGGCGTTCTTCTCGATGATCATCCGCAACGAGGCTGCCGCTTCCTTCGAACCCTTGGGCGAGAGCTGATCGATGGTTTGCGCGGAAATGAAGCGAAGAGCTCCATTGTCGATGGCATCCAGCCGCTGGATGAGGTCAGTGCGGCTCTGCTCGTTGCCGAGGATCCCCACCATATACCCAGCTTTGATCCCGATGAACTGCGTCTGGCGGTCCTGATTCTCTGGTTTCTCAAGAGCCGTGAGATAACAGCCCACGCGATCTCCGCACGCAGTGAGGATTGTCTCCACCTGCGTGTAGATATCCTTTTCAATCGACGTGCCGTATCTATCGACCGCCTTCTTCACGAGCGGCAGTTGATCCGGTTTAGCGAGCTTCAGCACGGTGATCAAAATCCCGCCTTGCAGCGCCTTCTTGTCCTCAGGATCGCCTTTGACCGCTTCTGCGCGTGCCAAGAGCCAAGGCACAAGGCCCGGATCATAGAACTGACCGGATGCCTCGGTGAGCACCTGGAGCGCCGGATTTCCTGGAGGGATCATCGTGTCGAGCGCAATCGACTCGAAGGCTTCTTTGAAGGCTTGTTTGGATTCGTCCGTGGCAGGGATCTTAGCCAGCTCTCGTGCAAGGATTGCCTTATTGGCCTCGTCGGATTCCTTCTTCAAGGCAACCATCAAAGGAGCACGCCCTTCAGCGCGCCCTGCAGTTCCGAGCACCAGCGCCATGGTGGCCACGTGAAGATTGGCGGGAAGCTGTCCACCATTGGCGGCATCCTTTTGGCGCTGGAGCGAGTAGGCCACAAGCTTGGTGTCTTCACCGCTTAACACCTTCACGGCACCATCCACCGCAGGTTTGCCGAGCTTCACCAGGGCCAAAAACGCCGTTGCGTGGACGTTCACTTTGGACGGATCGAGCACCACCTGGAGCAGGGGTTGGACTGCGGCCGGGTCGCCCGTTTCGCCAAGAACTTGAGCTGCCGCATTTTGCCAAAATATCTGATCTTGAGTGCGGTTGAAGGACTCCTTATCGTCCTTTTTGGGTGTGGGCATTTCCGCTTCGAGCTTCTGGATCAATAGCCCCGTCCAGGATTTATCGTGCAGAGTCACCATGGCCTTGTTGAAATCTTGGATGGCAATGCCCCCGAGTTGTGAGCTCGCCCGCAGCTTATCGAAGGCCGCGACGATTGGCCCATTCAGGCTCGGCAGCTTCATTTCCGCCGCGGCGTTCACGGCCCACTTGATATCGGCGTCGTCCCGGTCGTAGCGGGGCTTCTTGGCAAATTCCTCGAACGCCTTCTTGAGCGCCCCTTCTGCGCGCTTATCGCGGAAGGATGCGATGAGGCGAATCAGATCCACCCGGGTTTTGGTGGCCAGCGTGTCGTAGCTGTCGATGTAGATCTTGGAGAGAGGGTCCACCAGCTTGTTCACCAAAGCCTGCACCTCCGGCGACGCGAGCTCGCTGTTGGATTTTCCGTAAGCATCCTCAAAGAATTGCTCCAGGCGTTTGATCGATTTGGCTTGATAGGCAGGGTCATCCGCCTTCTCGATCCAGTACTCAGGCTGATTCTCATCTTTGCAGCCAGTTGCGGCCGCCGCTCCACCGATCAAGGCGAATGAGGTCAAGCTTGTGAAGGTGAGGCGGTGGGCAATCGACAAAATGGCACGCGAGGAGCGAAGCATGAGAAGACTCTCCTTAGATTTTAGCGCGTCAGCTTAACCCCAAAGCCCCGAAGCATCCATCGTTCAGTGCGCGCTGTAAGGCAGACACGTACCAAGGACTTGGCGCGATTCGCGGGGCGCCTGGGTTTTGCAAACGAACGCTCGAGTAACATCGTTTGAGTTGAACCTGAGAATTTCGTGTCAAACCACACAAGGAAACTCTATTCCAGGCGTGGCCGCCGGGCCGAGAACACCATCCCAGGCGGCGACACGGTACGTTGCGAGACAAACGCTGTCAACGAAGGCAGAAGGACCCAAGAAGCGTGCCTGGGCAGCGGCTGAGCATGCCCAAGTGCTGCCAAACTTCTCCGCGACAGCCATCTCAAAGTCGAACAGGAGATAGTAAGCATGCT
>CAZSUA010000387.1:0-4809 GCA_964609655.1 uncultured Polyangiaceae bacterium
CGAAAATAGAACTTCGTCGGGGCCTAGGCTTGGATTGAGCTCTAAAGTGCCTATGGGAACTGGCACTCCGAGGACTGAGAAGATTTGGGCGCGCGCGCTGGCGACGGCTTGGGTGAGGCTGGTGCTGACGCTGTGGCTGGCCTTCGATGCGGGTTGCTCGCTAGCAGGTTGACGCCCGAAACCCACGGACCACGGCACCAGCATCGGCAAAAAACGCGGCTGGCCGTTTAGCCACTCGACAGGTTGTTTCACACCAGAAATGGAGTTTTCTGCCAAGCTGCGCGTTCGGGCCCGGGAGGCGGCGATCAGGAGTGAGCCGATAACCAAGAATGGCAATGCGGGCAGCCCAGGTATCACGCCGAGTATCAAGATCAGCGCACCCGAGGCGAGCAGCGCCTTGGGCTGACCGAGCAATTGGGCCGAAAGATCGGTCCCGAGGGAGGTTTCGCCGTCTTCACTGGTGACGCGCGTAACGAGGATACCGGCAGCGGTGGCGATCACCAAGGCAGGGATCTGGGCGACGAGGCCGTCGCCGATGGCGAGTAGCCCATAGCGCTTCAGGGCTACGCCGAGGTCCATGTGGCGCTGCCCAACACCGATCGCCACGCCCGCTCCAATGTTGACGAGCGTGATAATGAAGGCGGCAATCGTGTCGCCCTTCACGAATTTCATCGCCCCATCCATGGCGCCGTAGAATTGGCTCTGGCGTTCGAGCTCTTTTCTGCGCCGCCGCGCCTCGGGATTGTCGATAGCTCCCGCACGCAAATCGGCGTCGATTGCCATTTGTTTACCGGGCATCGCATCCAACGTGAAGCGGGCTCCCACTTCGGCGACGCGTTCGCTCCCTTTGGCGATCACCACAAACTGAATGATGGTGAGGATCAGAAAAATGACCGCGCCCACCACGTAATTGCCGCGCACCACGAAGTTGCCGAAGGCGGAAATGACCTCGCCTGCATCGGCTTGCAGTAGGATGAGCCGGGTGGACGACACATTGAGTGCCAGCCGGATCAAGGTGGTTAACAAGAGCAGGCTCGGAAATGCGGCAATCTTGAGCGCGTCAGAAACGTAGAGGGACACCAGTAGAATCGCCACCGACGACGCGAGGTTGGCTGTTAACAACAAGTCCAAGAGCCAGGTGGGCAAGGGGATGATCATCAAGCCCACGACAGCCATGACCAAAATAGCGAGTACCAGATCGGGGCCGTTGAGCTTGCGTTGCAACGCGGGTGGCGAGAGCTTGGCGAGGGCAGGGAGCATCAGCAATATCCTCAGATTAACTGGGCTGTGTAAAAACGGCGAGCACGCCGCAGTACATGTGCAGCGCTATTTCGTCTCGGTAGGGGCCGATTTCGAACGAGCTCAGCATGCCCAAGAGGGGCAGCGAGCCGAAGCGGCTCTTGATAATGCGCGTATCCACGCCCGGAGACGAATAGAGGGCGCGTCCGCGGCCAGCGCAATTGAAATAGAGACCAAAGAGTGGCGCCGCGCCTGCGGTACCGCGCATGAGCTCTAGGGTTTTTTGCTCAAGATCCAGCCTCGCGGCTTCCGGATCGCGTACGGCAAATGCCATGCGGAGATCTGGGCGCACTTCAGGTGAAACTAACACGCCGCCGCGTACCGGATCGATCCCCTGGATCCCACGCAGCAAGAGCTCCGGTGGGCCCGCTTCCGCAGCACTTTCTTCGGGCGCCAATGCGGTGAGAATCAACGGCTGCCCGGTCAGATCCTTGCCCAGCCGATTCAGTACTTCGAGGGCGCTCTCGTGTTCGATCTCAAGAATCACCGAGCCTCGGGTTTCGGTGATGATCCCAAGCGGCATCAATAAGCGGCAGGCTGGAGAAACGGCGATCTTGGGTGGCGTGAGCCCGCGGAGAACCAACAATGCCGCAGCGCCTGGCGTGATCTGCCCTTCGGTGCCCACACAAACAGTTGCCGGGGCACTCACCGCTCCGGCGCCGACGATGCGAGGCGGAACGCGCTCTTGGTTGAGCAGGTCTAAAATATCCGGATCAAAACGCTGCGGATCGGTAAAGAGGAGAGCTGTGTCCGCGCGTCGCGTTTTCTCGGGCAGGGCTTGCAGCACGGACTTGGCCATTTGTTCGGCTGAGCTCGCGGAGAGTGGATGCACGGCGACCTTGGCGCCACTCCACACTAAGCCCGCTACAGCAGGTTGGCCTTCCAATTCACCTGCTTCAGTAAGCACGCCGGCTGCACTCACGAGCAGCGCAGGAACCCCGGGCGCCTGCTGCGCGATGGCCTGGGCGACCACTTGCATGAAACCTGGCGCGCAGCCGCCGAAGAAAAGCAGCAGACCGGCGTTGTGTGTGACCTCACGACACGCAGTTCGGATAGCACGCAGCACTGCAGATTCTGTAGGCTCAGCTACTGAAAAGCTCTTCGCAGGCGTGCCCATACATCTCGCACCGGCAAGGTATTGGGGTGGGAGCCCCCACGCAAGGGCGTCTGCGCGGGGCAGGTGGGGGGAGGCAGCGCAGGCAGGCGCACGCAGGTCAGGCCACGCTCCTGGTCGTTTGGGGCCTGACGTGAACCACAGACTCCTCTACGCTTTCCGATCGTGCCCGTGTCCGCTGGTCTTGATCTCGAAATGCGCTCCTACGGCGCCACAGACGTTGGAATGCGTCGCGAAGCGAACGAGGACGCATTTCTACGCGACGATGAGCTTGGGCTCTGGATCGTGGCGGATGGCATGGGTGGACACGCGGCCGGCGAAGTGGCGAGCCAAGAAGCCATCGACGCCATCTACTCCATGGTCAAGCGCGGCAAGGAGTCGCTGTTTGCCTCAAGTCCGAGCGCGGCCGAGCTGATGCGTTCGGCGTCCCGGTTGCTCGAAGGCGCCGTGCAGTCAGCAACGTACATGGTCTTTGGGTTGGCCCAGATGGATTCCGGACGAATGGGAATGGGCACGACCATCAGCTCCATGTTCCGCTGCGGGAGCCTTTTGATCTTGGGGCAAGTCGGCGATAGCCGGATCTATCGCGTGCGGGGTAGCGAAGTCTTGCAGCTTACCGAAGATCACACGCTGGTGGCGTGGCAGTTGAAGCGCGGGCTGATCACCGAAGAGCAGGCGAAGGTGAGCCGGCAACGCAATGTGATCACGCGCGCGGTGGGCAATCGAGACTACGTCCAGGTGGATATCATCGTTGCTGAGGCAGAAATGGGTGATCAATACCTACTTTGCAGCGACGGCCTGCACGGTTACCTGAATGTTCCAGAAATCGCCGAGATCGCGAACCTGGGTGGGCAGCATGCGGTCGAGCGCTTTATTGATTTGGCGAACGAGCGCGGCGGAAAAGACAATATTACCGCGATCTTACTTGAGACTAGCTGAGGCTGTTTCGAAAGTTCTGCTCAACGCGTTTCTTGGCCGCGGGCCCGCGCATCCGGTAGCGATTCAGGGCACGTGGATGTTGGGAGCGCACTTGAGCGTTCTCAAAGGGCCTATTGAGCACCGAGGAGAAACCAGTGAAGAAAGCCAAGCGCATCGCCGTCCTGATGGGTGGCACCTCTGCCGAACGTGAAATCTCGCTGAAGTCGGGAGAGGCCGTGGCGGGCGCCCTGGAGGCGTCTGGGCATCACGTGCTCAGGGTTGACCTGGGTTCTGGCAAAGACGTGCTGGCGGCTCTGTGCAAGGTGGAGATGGATGCTGCAGTACTCGCCCTGCACGGCCGCCTGGGGGAGGACGGCTGCGTACAAGGCCTGCTGGAGGTGCTGGGCGTGCCGTACACCGGGTCGAGTGTGCTTTCGAGCGCACTCGCGATGGATAAAGTGAAAGCCAAGGAGTTGTTTCGCCTCCACAATATCCCAACGCCTCCGTACTACGTGGTGAGTGATGCCACGTCGGACGTGCGCGAGATACACGGTTCGTTTGGATTCCCAGTGATCGTGAAGCCTCGGCGTGAAGGATCGAGTGTGGGTGTGGCCAAGGCGACGTCGATTGAAGAGCTTGAGGTGGCCGTGCGGGCGGCTTTTGAGCATGATAGCTCGGTGCTGATCGAGCGCTTTGTGGAAGCTCGGGAAATTGCTGTGGCGATCCTGGACGGCAAGGTGCTCGGGGCGATCGAGATAGCGCCGAAGAAGGGGATCTATGACTTCGAAGCCAAGTACACCCCGGGCATGACGGAGTATTTCTTGCCGGCTCGCATCAGCAGTGCGCGCCTACGCGGAGTCACACATCTCGCTGAGCGAGCAGTCGAAGCGCTTGAAGCCACGGGCGCAGTCCGAGTCGATCTGCTGGTTACCGAAGGCCAAAACGAATACGTGCTCGAAGTGAACACCTTGCCAGGCATGACTGAGACGAGCCTCCTGCCCAAGATCGCAGCCGCCGCAGGTTTCACATTCGCGGATCTCTGCGAAGCCATTCTGGCAGGAGCCACGCTCCACGCGCAGCCTCCCTTGCGAAGCAAGCCGCACCAAGCCACTGAGATCCAGGCGGATGGCGAATTTGGGCTCTCGGATGCCACAGTGCATGACTTTGAGCTCGAAGATGACTTCCGCTACGAAGTCACCGAGGCCGATCTGATCAGTGCGGTTGGTTGAGCCGATTGCGAAGCCCAAAAATCAGGCAACTTTGAGGTAAAATCGAGCGCCAAGTGCCCCCGGGCGATTTTTGCATCTTGGCGTTGTCGAACCGGCAGCGAGCGACTATACGGGCAGCCCTCAAGTAACTCCGTCCCCGTCGTCTAGCCGGCCCAGGACACGGCCCTTTCAAGGCTGTAACACGGGTTCAAATCCCGTCGGGGACGCCAGTTTTCTGAATTTTCTCCAACACTTAACTCAGGCCCGATC
>CAZSUA010000388.1:0-4809 GCA_964609655.1 uncultured Polyangiaceae bacterium
CATCTGGATCGGAGCAGGCAACGTCGTATTCACGGTGGCAGGTGGAGGTGGAGGCACCTGACAGAAGAGCCCGCCGCGGATGAAGACACCCCGCGCCACGATCGAGGTTTGATTCGCCTTGGCGTGGGTCGCAAGGAAGGCGCCTTGGGTGAGGAGGCCAGCGCGCTTGCTGGGTTCATCCAGGGGAGCGAAACCAGACGCCGGCGGTGTCACGCCGTAGAACGTGGCGAGTGCAGGATTCACGAAGGTGCGCGTGGACGTGAGCAGTGTGGCCAGTGTGCCATCGCCTTCGAAGATGGCAGAATCAAGGAAGCGATTCGTTTCCTCAACGTAGAGCGCACTCGTTGTCGGGGAAAAATCCGGATAGATTGCCGGATCTTTTTCCACCGTTCGAACGTCTTTGTAGTTCCACCACTGCTCGTGGAAACGATGCGTCATCGCCTTGGTGCGTGGGTCGGTCAGCATGCGGCGCGCTTGGGTGGCTACGAGCGCCGGCTGAGCCAACTGCCCTTTCGAGGCTGCGTCCAGAAGTTGATCGTCGGGCATGCTTCCCCAAAGCAGGTAAGAAAGCCTGGATGCGAGCTGATAATCGGTGACCTTCACAGCCGCGCCCATTTCACCCGCCTCCACGCGATACAGAAAATGCGGGGACTCCAAGAACGCCTCAAGCACCGCTTCGACGGACTGCGCGAGCGTGAGTGAACTGCGCACCGTAGCAAACAGGCTGCTCATCTCCTGGCTTTCAGTGGCTAGAAGCGGGCGGCGCCAGGCCCGACTACCGAACGCTGGGATCCAGGTGTTCACACACGCCGTTTCTCCGCTGGCGGGATCACACCCTAGAAGGGCTGGCAGATTCTGGGAAGCGCGCGCTGAAATCACCTCGGCGGCCTCCATGTATTTCTGAGCGGTTAACCTCGATACGGCTCCCACCTCAGCGTTGTTGTCGTAGCCGGCTCCACCTTCGACGGGCAACGCGGCGCCGGGGTATGCCGTGTCGCGCGTTAGATCGCGCACCGTATTATCGTACTCAAACGGTGTCATGCGCCGGATGGGTGAGGCACCTGGCTGGGGAGCTGCGTTGCAATCGATGGCCATTGCGGTGGGCACTGGCTGCGTATTTGAGGTGCTCGGAGTACCAGTTGGTGTCGTGGCGGTCGTGTTGGCGGTACTCGGCAACATCGTGCTCCTGCCATCGTCGGCGACACCACCCGAGCAGCCAGCGAAAGACATGGCTGCGAAAAGAACCACCAAGGAGCCGCGGTTGGCTTGCGGCCGGACAGGCACTCTTGCAATCATGCGTGGAAGGATACCACCCAACAACTAGCACAATGGCATCGAAACGGAGCACCGCTTAGCATAATCAGAGCAGCCGGATCAGAGCAGGCCTCAGCGAGACCTGCGGCTTCGACGCGTGGCCCCTTAATTATCATTGAAAAATGGCGCTAAAATCCCCAGTGGTTGGGGGAAGGCCTGCGGCCACCTACGATGCTCCGAATGCTTGAGTGTCGAGTTCCCGCACTGGTCCGTTGGCGCTGGTGCTCTGCGCTTGTCTGCGGGAAGCTGGCGCTCGGGCTCCTGCTGTTGCTGATGCGTCCGCTTCCAGTGTCAGCCCAAGTTGTGTGGCCGAGTGATATCGAAGCTGTGCGGCGCGGGCTGCAGGCGGGACGTGCAGCTGAGCGTGTGCGAGCCAGTGAACGCTTGTCGCGCCTGCCAGGCGCTGTGGCCGCTGAACTTATCTTAACGGCACTCCGCGACCCCGAGCTGGAAGTCAGAATCAATGCTGCGGGCGCAGCGGCCCAAAGGCGCATTCCAGGTGCGGGGCTGCTCGTTGTGCCTTGGCTCAGCGAACCGAGCAGTGAAGTTCGGTTGGCCGCGCTAGGCGTCCTCAAAACCGATCCAGTGTCCGAGAGTGCTTCAGCGCTAGCCCGCGCCCTCGCTGACACCGTGGCTGAGGTTAGGCTCGGGGCTGTTGTCGCCCTTGGGCGCCAACAAGGGACTGCAGCCGCGCGCATCCTGGTGGGCCACTTGGAAGATCAGGACACGAACGTGCGCGCCATGGTTTTTCGCGTGCTCGCCGATTTGGGCAACGTGGCCAGCGTCCTTCCGCTGGTAGCCAAGGCCAACGATCCAGATCCGAGTATCCGGACAGAAGTTTTGCGCGCGTTGGGCAAACTCGGAGATCCACGTGCGTTCGCGGCGCTCAGCGCTGCGCTGAAGGATCGAGATGAAACAGTGCGTTTGGCTGCGCTCTGGGCGCTCGGCAGGGTTCGCGAGCCGAGCGCGGTCCCGCTCGTGGCTGCGTTTGTTCAGAACCTTCCGCGTGCCTTAGAGCAAGAAACTGGGCTTTCTGCGCTGGCGAGTCTGGGTGGCAGTGAAGCGGCGGCGGCCGTCATGAACGTATTCTCTTCGACTCGGCCAGAAGCCGCGCTCGAGTCGGCACAGCAGGCTTTGGTAAAGATCGGAACGGTTACAGTTCCTCTCCTTCGACAGTGTCTGTTGTCTTCGGCAGTCCGCGCTGTTGCTGACCGGTGTTTGGAGGTTTGGTCTGAGATTGACGCGGTCGGAGCGATGGCGGCGGCCTCTGACGTAGCCAAGTCGGGCGCTGCGTCGCGCCCCGCCATTGTCGCCGCACTTGGAGCGGGGCGTGGGGTTGATTCCCTGCCGGCAGTGCTTGCGGGGCTCATGGACGAAGACCCAGCAGTGCGTGTCCAAGCGCGCAGCGCCAGCGCTTTGATCTTGCGCGCGAATCCAGGGCAAACACGTGCGGTCGATCCGATTTGGGAGGCGCTCGAACAATATCGAGCGGATGAGGCGAGCCTGCTGCAGCACATCAACCTGCTGGGTCTGACCGGCGCCGAACGTGCAAGTCAGCGCCTGCAGCCGTTCTTGATTACCGGCAATCCAGTTTCGATTCGTTTGGCTGCGATCCGAGCGCTGGGAAATTTTGAGCCAGGAGCCTATGGCCGCGCGCTGATGCGACTCATGGAGGACGAAGACCCTCGAGTCGTTGGCGAAGCTGCGCTCGCACTCCGACGTGCGGGAGGGGCTGAGCTACTCCCACTCCTCTACGACAAGCTTCGTTCAGCGGTCGGTTCGCGAAAGGAGGCATGGCTCCTGGCACTCCCTGGACCTCTCAGACAGAGCGGTGATCGTGGACTCCGGGAGCGCGCGCTTGCCGAGATGCTGGCGGCGGAGGGGGCCGAACGGGATAGTTGGCTGGAAGGACTGGGGGGGCCGCATTCACCACCCGCCCTCAAACGCTTTGAGCAGCTTACTACGGCCGGGAGGTTCAGCGCAGCAGATCGACGCAAGCTCGCTGAGACACTGGCAGACGTCACGGCGGCCCTGCCTCTCATCCGGCGACTGGCGTCCGACCCAGACAGCTCCGTGCGTGCGGCTGGCGTCTGGGCCTTGGGAGGGCTTGCAGAGTCCAAGGACCTAGCAACGCTGATCGCCGCCACCCGTGACAGAGATGTAACGGTCATTGTGAATGCGGCGGCGGCGCTGTCGCGGCTGTCCGCTCGCACAGGGGGTACCGCGCAATCAGCGCTCTGTTCGCTGCTGTCCGACCCCCATCCCTACGTCCGGATGAACGCTCTTCACGGGCTAAAGGGAGGGGCGACTTGCGCAGGATTGGTTCGCGAGGAGCCGTCCTTGGCTGCCAGAGCGCGGCTTGACGCCGGTAACGAGCTGCTCACCGTACAGATCATTCCCGTGGGTAGCAGCAAGCCGGTGGCAGAGGCGCCGTTTGCGGTGAACTTTTCAGATGGCCTCGTCCGCGTTGGGATAGCGGACCGGCGAGGCACCGTCTTTGAGGTTAAGGCAGCGCGCGGCGAAGTCAGCCTCTTGGTTCCGGCTCACTTAGCGTGGTGAGGGAATCACTTTGATGCGCATTGCATGGCGCACATGAGATCTCCCGGTGCGCAACCACAGGCACTTTTCTTTTTGGCGGGCGCCGCGGCAGCGGGTTCCGATGCAGCTCCGGCAGGTTTGCTGCTGGCCGCCGCAGGCTTCGCGGCCTTCTTGCCGCCGCCAGAACTGCGACTTGGTTTGGTGGTGGGAGCCTTAACTTCAGGCGCAGCGCTAGCCTCCTCGGCCGTTCCGGTAGCGGGCGGCGCGGCAGCGGCTTCCGCTTCCGGTGCTTTTTCCTGCGTTGCGACGGGGGGCTCCGCAACCCGGGCCTCGGTGGCGGTGGCGACAGCCGCACCTTCAGGGTTGGTGTTGGTGGTGGGCTTAAGGATCAAAGCGAGGACAACCGCCACGACGCCAACCAAGGCTACGGAGGCCAAGATGTAAAGCCCAGTTTTGCTCTTCTTTGCGCCTTCTCCATAGTCGGCGCCGCCCGCGAATGGCGAGGGCATTGCCATCGCCACCGGAGACACTCCCCCCAGCGGGGAACCGGCTCCGAGCGGGGAAAACCCAAGAGGTGCAGCCGCAACTCCCAATCCTGGGACGTTAGCTGGTGACTTCTGCGCGGCCGTTGCCAACGCTTTCAAATCGATCAGGCCTGAATCCTCACTCGGAGACGAGGGGCCTGGCGCTGGGCGCGATGGCTTAGAGGCTGCCGCCGCCGTGAGTGCCGAGAGTGAAAACAAAACGGAAGACTCGTTGCGGGCGCCGGTAGAAGCGGTAACGGGGCCTGCGATCGGTGCTGGCGCTTCATGGTGCTGAGCGCTCGTCGTGACTTCCTCTTCGCTGCCCGCGCTTGCAAATCCGCCAAAAAGATCGGCGGCTCCACCGAGGCTGGCAGCCCCGCGGGTTGCGATCTGGGTTCGCTCGTCCTCGTCGATGTCGATCGTCGCGGCGGGC
>CAZSUA010000389.1:0-4802 GCA_964609655.1 uncultured Polyangiaceae bacterium
CCCCCACGTAGTCCCCCTCCCAAACAACCGGCGCAAAAGCCTCTCCGCGCAGCCGAGCCACGTTGGAATCTGCGCCCACGCCCACGCTACCTGTCTGAGCAGCGCGGGCCACCTGCAGTGAAGGCGCGCCATTCCCCACGGCAGCCAAGAGGGGCTCGATGGCGTAGTCCGTCAAGATATCCCCGTTGCATACAATTACAGGTTCCGTTTCAAACCACGATTTTGCGCTGACCAGGCCGCCGAGCGTACCAAGCAGCCAGCGTTCGCGCAGGATCTTGACGGGGATCGGGGCCCCCCGCACCACGGCGTCAAACTGCTCCGGGTGGCGATGCGCATTGACGACCACTCGCTGAACGCCACTCTTCGCCAGCGCCAACACAATATGTCTGAGTAGCGGGCAAGCGCCAACCGGGACGAGGGGTTTCGGCAGTTCATCGGTGAGCGGACGAAGCCGACTGCCAAAACCGGCTGAGAGCACCATTGCGGTGAGCACGCCTCGGCATGCTGCCTTCTCTGGGTGGCGCAGTAAAGGCTAATGCATGCTCCCAAACTTGTCCGTGATCTCTATCGGGGGCCAAAGCTCGCCTTCCCCTAAGCGAGTGTGCTACGCGACCCCCATGCGCACCCGGCAAAGCTCAGCTCTTTTCGCCCTCCTCAGCACGGCGTTCCTGGGTTTGGCGTGCGGAACCGACGCCGTCGGTGTCGAAGCCTGCCGAAAAATTGAGGATGCCCGCTGTACGCGGTTCCACGGCTGCGCGTTAGTCGCAGATCTGGCGGCTTGTCAGCGTTTTTATCGGGATCAGTGTTTGGGCGGGGTGCCCGGGAAGGTGACGCCGAACGCCTCCCAGGTGAACAGCTGCGTAGCCGCGATCAATGCGGATGCAAGCTGCGGCGTGGCCAAGGCACCAGAACAGGCAAAAGCCTGTGCGTTCTTAGTCCCTGTTCCCTCGGCGGGCTCAGCCGGCGCCGGTGGCGCGAAATAACACGACGCGAATGAAAATCGTTCTCTCTTCCAGCACCAAGGCAGCCTTCATCCTCGCAACGCTCGCGGCAGCTAGCGCTGGTGGGTGTTTCGCGTCCGGTCTCTCTTCAGGCGAAGTCGTGCGGCCAACGTTAGTAGCGATCGATCCCGCAGATTTTCTCGGCAGGCTGACCTGCAGCGACCAGCCCGGTACGCTTCGACGTTATGTCGCAACCTTTAGCGACGTTACCGGCGCCGCAGGGGCTGCCTCGACACTCGGGACTCAGGCATCCGGACTCTCGGTTGCTGGCAACAGCGGAGCCTCCGGAGCGGCTGGAGTGAGTGCTGGTGGTGCTTCAAGCAATGGGATTCCGCTTCTGAGTTCGGAGCCCGTGGGCTGCTCGCGGATCGTCGTGACCTCTGAAATCACACTCGGCAACTTTTACGCCGTTCAGATCGACGGTTACGAGCAAACCACATTAACGCCCGTTCAACCTGGCAGCCGACAGATGTCAGACGCCACAGGCCAGGCCGTTCTTCCACGTTGGACCACCCACTGCGACGAGCGCCCAGTGGAAGCCGTCAACCGCGCGACGCAGTTCATCCGATTTTGTGCGCCGCTCGTGGATCACGGCACAAACTCAGCTGCGCCGTGATGCCTCCTTCAACTGCTGCTCCACAATTGGGCCTTCCCCGCCCAGGGCGTGCACTCACCGCAGTGCTCGTCACCCTTTTCTCTGTCTGGCTGAGCTTCGCGCTCGCTCTCAATTGGGCGAATGTGCCGGAAAGCATCTTTCTGCTGTTCTGCGGGAACACGCGCTTGATCCTGGATGGCGAGCTATGGCGTTTCGCGACGGCACCCCTGGTGCATGTTGCTTCGGGCTCGATCGGCCACATTCTTAGCGCACTCTTGGGCTTGTATTTCCTGGGCACGGCCTTGGAAGAAGCTTGGGGCGGCGCACGCTTTCTGCGTTTCTTGTTGGCTTCAACGTTCTTCGCTTATGGAGTTCAGCTTGTCCTTGAACTGCTCTTGCCAGCGAGTTTTTCCGCAAAACTGGTAGGTGACTATTGGTTCGGCGCCATGCCCGCCGTGGAAGCTACAGCCATCGCCTGGGCACTCAGTTTTCGGAACAGCACAGTGCGCCTGGCGTTCGTCTTGCCGATCTCATCGCGCGGGCTGGTGGTCGTCGTGGTGGCGTTGAGCCTGATGTATTTGATCGCTGGCTCGATGCCACCGTCGGGTCATGTCGCTGTTTTTTCCGGGATGGCTGCTGGTTGGTTGTTTGGGGGCGGCACTCCCTCGCCGCTCCGCCGCTTCTATCTCAAGTTTCGGCTACGCCAGCTGGATCGCGAAACCATGACGGCCCGCCAGAGGAATAAAGAACGCGCCAAAGCCGCTGGCTTCGAGGTCCTCAAAGGCGGCGCCGCAAGTAAGCCAAAGCCCCTGAAAAAGGGCGACAAGTGGTTGAATTAGCAGGTGCGTTGACGCCTCCGAGGGCGGTTGCTATTCCGCATCGGAATGCGAGTTGTTCTCGATTCTGAAAGCGCCGACCTGGGCCTACAAAGGGTTGCGCGGGAAATTGTCGAGCGACATCGAGGTACTGAGGGGCTGGTTTTGATCGGGGTGCGGCGCGGCGGTGTCCCACTCGCCAAGAGCTTGAAGGCCCTGTTGGAGGGTATTGGCGAAGGCGAAATTGCTTCGGGTTCAGTGGACATCACGCTCTACAGAGATGATGCGGCCACCGCGTTGCCCAATCCACGGATCGGTCCGAGCGAGGTCCCCGTGTCGCTGGAAGGCAAGCGCGTGGTGCTAGTGGATGATGTGCTCTTTACGGGGCGCACGATTCGAGCGGCGATGGATGCGTTGATGGATTATGGGCGCCCGAAGTGCATCGAGCTCTGCGTACTGATTGATCGAGGCGGCCGCGAGCTACCGATCCAGGCTGATTACTTGGTTCGCAAGTTGGAAATATCGCCGACTGAGCGTGTCGATGTTGGTCACGATGGCCGAGGATTTTATGCCGTTGTGCAGGACTCCTCCGCCCCTAGCCTGCCGCCAAAACCATGACCCAACCGAACTTGCGGCATCTGCTCAGTATTCGCGACCTGGATCGAGCCTCAGCGCTTTCGTTGCTCGAGGCCGCAGCGGCTTTTCTTGAAGTCACGCGCCGTCCGATTCGCAAAGTGCCCACGCTGCGGGGCAAGACCATCATCAATTGCTTCTTCGAAGCCTCCACTCGCACCCGCACTTCGTTCGAATTGGCTGGAAAACGCCTGAGTGCGGACGTCGTAAATATCGCCAGCTCTTCTTCCAGCGCCACCAAAGGTGAAACACTGATGGATACGCTGCGCACGCTCGATTCCATGCACGCGGATGTCATCGTGCTGCGCCATCCAGCATCGGGTGCGCCCGCCTATGTGGCCCAACGCACGCGCGCCGCCATCGTGAATGCCGGCGATGGCATGCACGAACATCCTACCCAAGCCTTGCTCGATGCCTTCACGATTCGCACGCACAAAGGCAGCGATTTTTCCCGCATCAAAGTCGCCATTTGCGGCGACATCGCCCACAGCCGCGTGGCCCGCTCCAATGCGCTCTTGCTCACCATGTTGGGAGCTGAGGTGCGCCTGATGGGGCCGCGCACGTTGTTGCCGCACCGCGCGGAGGCTTTGGGCTGCAAGGTGTTTGACCGCTTAGAGCCAGCGATTGAGGGTGTTGATGTGGTGATGATGCTCCGCATTCAGCAAGAGCGGCTGGCCGCGGGTGCCGCGTTCTCCACCCTCCGCGAATACGCGCGCGTCTTTGGACTGAACGCTCGGCGCTTGGAGCTTGCAGCGAAGGACGCCATCGTGATGCATCCCGGTCCCATGAATCGAGGGGTGGAGATTTCCGAAGAGGTCGCCGATGGGCCAGGCAGTGTCGTTTTGGGCCAGGTGGAAGCGGGTGTTGCGGTGCGCATGGCCGTGCTCTATCGCTGTGCCAGCGAACCTGAGCAGCCCTTCGAAGGCTAGCGCCTCGATTCTGGGCGTTGAACGATCTGAATGGTGGCATCGGCACCGCGTTCTTTCGTGACCGCTTTGAGCAGGTTGCATTTACACGGGCCCGCAAACCTCCTGCGTGTCCGTAAACTTTAAAACAAGCACAGCAAGCGCGAGCGGGCTTGAAACCATCCCTGCGTAGCGCTCGCAAATTCGCCATGAAGTGGTGACAATTTCGCCATGCAATGGCGAAATTGCAAGCGATCTTTGCGCTTTTGCCCCCCATTCGTACCCAGTTCTGCCGAGCAACGACTTCGGACAAGCTCTGCCGGCGGTGGATGTTCCGGTTATCAGCGACCGGACAAGGCCGATCGTGGTGGCGCCCCGGTATTCGTCGTCAGTCCAATGGAAAGGCACTAGCCTGGCTTGAGATCGATCTGCTCCACCTCGGAGACATTTTCTCCGAGGAAGCGCCGTGCGGAATCTGAAAAACCCGAGGGTAGATCGGTAACGAGCAGTTTCAGGCGACTACCGACAGGTGGGCTTGGGCGCGCACCGATACGCGCTTCGGAAAGCAACTGAACCACGCTCTGGGCGGTGGCGAGTGCGCCATCCACCACGGGGATCGGCCTCCCCGCTAAACGTTCAGCCACCTCCGCAATGATTGGTTTCAATAGCGGATAATGCGTGCATCCTAGAACGATGACTTGAGCACCCTCACCAATCAACTCTCCGACATAGCGCTCCACGGCTAGCCGCGGCACCTCGCCTTCGAGCCAGCCCTCTTCGACCAGCGGCACAAAAAGCGGAGCTGCGCGCGCCACCACTTCATAACGGGTGGAAAGCTGACTCACCGCACGGG
>CAZSUA010000390.1:0-4779 GCA_964609655.1 uncultured Polyangiaceae bacterium
CTGGGCGCACTCACGATGGGGACGTTCTGGTTAGGCACGGTCCCGGCCTTGGTGCTCTTTGCTTGGGGCTTCGGTCGGCTAACGGCAGGTCTGCGACGCTGGGTGCCTTCCTTGAGCGCGCTGGCCTTGGTGGCATTGGGAGTGATTGGGGTATTCACACGGTCGAGCCTTGCGTCGAGCATTCAGCGTATCTCCATGACGCCACCCACCACACGAGCCGCTTCGCCGGTCGTCCCAGATATGCCTGCTGACTGCCCGATGCACAGGAGGAATCATTGACTCTCGGTGTCGGAGGTTCCGCTGCGCCACGCTGGGTGTCCCCTCCGGTTGCCGACATCACCTGCAGCCACTGTGAGCTGCCTGTTCCCGCGTCGCGCGTGCAGCTCGGCGCTGAGCTTCAGTTCTGCTGTGACGGCTGCGCTTCGGTCTATAGCTTGCTGCGCGGCGCAGAGCTGACTGCGTACTACGACGTTCGCGAGAAGCTCGGCGGCCGTACCGAGCGCGCACTGGTGACAAAACGCACCTACGAAGATTTTGACGACGACGCGCTGCAAGATCTGCTGGTCGAGCGTTGGTCTTCGAACCTGAGCCGAGTCGATCTCCACCTGGAAGGCTTGCATTGCGGGGCCTGCGTGTGGCTCGTTGAGAAAGTGTGTAGCCGAGTTCCTGGTGTGCGCGAAGCGCGCGTCGATTTAGGGCGCCGAAGGTTAACTGTCGCCTTCGATCCTCAAGAATTGAAGCTCAGTGCTTTGGCGCGCCGGCTGGATAGCTTTGGCTACCCTTGTCACGCCAACGTGGGCGATCACGCCGGTTCCGAGGTTCGCGAGGAGGATCGCAAGCTTCTGGTTCGAATGGGCGTCGCCGCGGCAGCCGCTGGCAATGCGATGCTCATGGCATTTGCGCTCTATTCGGGGTTGGCATCGGGGCTCGACCGGGACCTCTGGTCGCTGTTTCGCTGGGGCAGCTTGGCAGTCACGATCCCCGCGGTTTTTTGGTCGGCACTTCCATTCTTTCAGAGAGCCATTGCCGCCGTGCGGGCTCGCAGCGTCCACATGGACATTCCGATCAGTCTGGCGATCGGTTCCGGGTTCATTTGGGGAGCGATCAATACGGTGCGCGGTGCCGGAGAGATCTACTTTGACACGTTGGGTGTGCTGACGTTCTTATTGCTGGTGGGACGCTACATTCAGCAGAAGAGTCAACGGAGGAGCCTGGATGAAGCCTCCCTGCTCCAGTCGTTGGCGCCATCGAGTGCGCGCATGGTGACCGACGATGGCGTGAAAGAGGTGCCGATCACTCGGGTGCCCATCGGAGCGGTGGTGATCGTGCAGGCTGGGGACGTGCTTCCGGTCGATGGCACGGTGATTTCCGGGGTGTCCTCGCTGAATTTGGCGCTTCTGACGGGCGAATCCGTGCCCGCGGAAGTTCGCCCTGGTGAGCAGGTCTACGCGGGGACCCTGAATTTAGAGCGCGAGTTGCGGATTCAAGCGACCGCTTCAGGCCAGTCCACGCGCGTCGGTCAATTGGTGCGAAGCCTGGAGCAATCAGCACTCTTGCGCCCAAAAGTGGCGCTGCTGGCGGATCAGGTGGCGGGCTATTTCGTCGTGCTAGTCACGCTCCTGGCGCTCATCACGCTGGTGCTTTGGTGGCCGACGAGTCCGGAACACGCAGTCGAAAACGCCATCGCGCTCTTGGTCGTGAGTTGCCCCTGCGCTTTGGCCATGGCAACACCACTCGCGATCAGCAGCGCACTCGGGCGAGCTGCGCGGGCGGGCATTCTCATCAAAAGCGGCGAGGCTGTGGAACGACTTGCCCAAGCGCAACACGTGGTGTTCGATAAGACCGGGACGCTGACAGAAGGCAGCTTGGAGCTTGCCGCGTGGTGGGGTGACGTTGACCTGAAACCTGTGGTTCAAGCGTTGGAGCGCGAAGCCACTCATCCGGTGGGTCGCGCACTTTCGGCCGGGTTGCCCTCGGACGCACGGATCGGCATCGAACACCTCCAAACGACGCTGGGTTCAGGAGTGGAGGGCGAGTTGAATGGGCAGAAAATCCGCGTCGGAAAGCCCAGTTTTGTTCTGGAATCACGGGACGTGCCCGAAGCATCGCGAGCGTTTGTGGAAGAACAACGTCGCCTAGGCCGAAGTCTCTTGGCGGTTTCCGTGGACGGCGAGGTTCGAGCTCTGCTGTCGTTGGCGGAGCGGGTTCGTGCCGACACCTCGGTTGCCATCCGCGAGCTCAAGAAGCTTGGTCTCAGATTATCTCTATTGTCCGGCGATCAGCAACGGGCAGTCGACAGTGTGTCTGAGTACTTGGGGAACCCATTTACTGAGGCGCGCGGTGAAGTGTCCCCCGAGGGAAAACGTGACGCCCTCTCGCTCTACGGAAAAGCTGAGCACGCGGTCATGGTCGGTGACGGCGTGAACGACGCCGGAGCATTGGTCGCGGCAAGTGTCGGGGTCGCAGTGCACGGAGGCGCCGAGGCCAGCCTGAAAGTAGCCGACGTCTTTATCACCCAAGAAGGCCTCGCTCCGCTCGTGACGCTCTTCACGGGTGCCCGCCGCACGCTCACGGTGATTCGCCGGGGGATGGTCTTTTCGCTTCTCTACAACGTGGTTTCGATTTCACTGGCAATGAGCGGCAGGCTGAGTCCGCTTGTTGCAGCGATTTTGATGCCGCTCAGTTCAATCACCGTTGTCCTCAACGCCTATCGGAGTCGCACGTTCTGAAGGAGTCCGAGCCCGCATGAGTGTCCTTTTCTTGCTTCTACCGTTGGGACTGCTGTTGTCGGGCTCAGCCACGGTCGCGTTCATTTGGGCGGTCCGCCGTGGACAGTTTGACGACACCCAAACGCCAGCCGTGCGAATCCTATCCGACGATGCCGGGGGAGCGCAGCAACTGCCCGGAGGGCGTCCACCGAGCCAACCGCTTTCCGTGGGCGAAGCGAACACCCCCGCCTGAGCGGGGCTACAGCCCAGGACTGCGTCGGTAGAAAGTTTCTAACTGCGTGAGCGCGACGAACACCGCGCGAATGTTCGATAGAGAAGTATTTGCCGCCTGCCGAACATTCACATCTTCGCCCGGGATCAACTCGCGCCCGAAGGCCCAGCGATAAGCGTGGGAGGCAAAACAATTCTGAACCTGCTGACTCCCCGCAAGCCTAATCGCAAGCTCGACGGCACCAACATACGGGCCGTCCACGTCCGTGCCAACGAGTGAACCCGACGCGTCGATCGGCAGGCCACGGTCTGCGGTGCGAAAAGCTCCGATCCGGTCGTAGTTCTCAAGGCTGAACGCGAGCGGCTCGAATAGACTGTGGCAACCCGCACAGGTTGGGCTAGCGGTGAGCTCTGCATAGGACTGTCGAATGGTCTTATTGGGAACGAATTGAGGCTGGCTCTGATAATGAGCCCCCGCCGGCGGTGCGGGAACGGCCTGACAAAGAAATTGCTTCAGGATCAGCGCGGAACGCCCGTATGGATGACCCATGCTCAAGGGCGCGGAGGCCAGCATGACGGACGCCTGCGTTAGCAGTCCCATGTGACTTGGATTGAGCCCAACCTGAACCAGTGTGTCGCCCTGAC
Organism: uncultured Polyangiaceae bacterium; assembly: GCA_964609655.1. GTDB lineage: Bacteria > Myxococcota_A > Polyangia > Polyangiales > Polyangiaceae > JBBRRP01. The sequence continues at coordinate 3,585 of CAZSUA010000390.1, forward strand.
CCGGATCGGGGAGCCCATAGTGCTGCGCCAAACGCGAGTTGATGAAGCTGTAGGGAGCTGCCAGCAGCGCGGGGAACGTGCCTTCGCCCTCCCAGATCACCGCCTCAAGAAAACGGTCCGTCTCAAGGCGCATTGAGCGTGCCAGCTCGGGCGTGAAGCTGGGATATTCGGCGGGCGATAACACCACCTCCTCGATGCGATCGATCCCGAGATACATTTCGAAGAAACCCTGCAAGGTGGGGCGAAACGCGGGCAAAGCTTGGAGGCGCTGCGCTTGCTGGAAAACATAATCGGGATTCAGAAGCAGGCCAGCGTCCGCATTCGCGTAAAGCTCGGCATCGGGTGGACCAGCCGTGAAAAGATATGAAAGCTCGCTCGCGATCTCATACGAGGTGAGCTGCCCCGGATTATTGGCGTTTCCAAGCTCCGTGCGATAGAGCAAGTTCGGCGACTGCAGCATGATGGCGAGCACCTCACGCAGGCTTTCCTCGTAGGTCGCAGCTGGGAAGCGGGGGGTGAACAGGTCTTGAGCGAAGAGATCGAGGTAGGCTTGCTGCTCAGCGCACGTGAGCGGTCGGCGAAACGCCTTCTTCCCGAAGTCCGTGATAAACGCAGTCGCACATTGCTCGTAGGTTCGACTCGGGGTGGCGCATGCGGGGAGTACGGCTTGCCCCGCCAGCTTTGAGGCGATTGAGGAATACTGCGTCCCAAGGACAGGAGAAACGACCAAGGCCCCCGCATCATTGTCGAAACCCCAAGGGCGGCTCGGATCTCGCTCCAGGGATTCGGAATCAGACAGGGTCAGTCCGAGCGCCTGCAACGTGTTCCGGTATTCCTGGCGGGTCAAGCGGCGCAGCAGGGTTGGGCCAACGGTCTGCGGAGGCTGCGGAGGAATGGCAGCTCCTGAGGCCGTGGGAACCGGGGCAGGGCTCGCCGAGGGGTTGGCCGGTAGCTGTTGTTCATCAAATGCCGTTGGGAGAGCCACGGACCTTTCCAACTCTCGGAGCGCGGTCAAATGTTGGTCGAGCTTGGTCCACTCGCCGTTGGGTGCCTTCATCTTCAGCGCGCTAAGCTCCCCCTTAAGAAATGCAATCCGCGTTCGCCCCCGAGCGTTCGCAATTTCTTGCGGCGTGGGCCCGCTGACTGGATCCGTTGCTGTGCCCCCCGCATTCGGAGTACCCGCGAACCCCGCTGC
>CAZSUA010000391.1:0-3009 GCA_964609655.1 uncultured Polyangiaceae bacterium
GGGCGCAAACAGGACCAACGACAGGCCGGTGCCGACACCAGCTAGACCCGCAAAGAGGAGCACCTGTCCGCCAGTCCTATAGTTTTCGATCAAGTCTGGCTGGTGAAACGAGTTTGGCGTCGACCGGGCGTCCGAGACCTGATGATCGGCGAGCAGGAACAAGGCGGCGCTGCCGGATAGAAAGGCGACTCCACCACCAACCGTAATCCAGCCGGCGGTGCGCAGTGAGCTGGTCTCAACCACGACAGGTTGAGTTGGTTCCGTTGTTGTCGCTTCTTGGCCTTCAGCACGAGCCGTGGATAAGAACAATATCGACGCCGCTGCGAACGCAAGGCTCAGTAATCGTAGGTGCCACATGGTGTGTGAAGATTCGGAGTATAAACCATGTTGACGCGTGAGAAGATAGTGTCCGAAGTAGCGAAATTGCACGCCTATCTTGCCGTTAGTCACGCGGCCTCGTACGCTAGGTCAGGGACAATGGCGACCGCAGACCAAGTCAAGGCTTTGATCAAGAGCCACTTAGAACGTGACGACGAACGCTTTCGTGCCGTTGCGATCCAGGTAGCGGCCCATGCGGCTCGTCAGGGCAAGGGGCAGGTCGCGATTGAGATCAAGGCCCTGATCGACGAGGCACGCTCCAAGGCTGGCTCTGCCTCCGCTCTGCGACCGATCCCGATTGCGACTCCCAAGGGTGAACTGGCGGGCCTGCTGTCAGTTTCGTACCCAGAGACTCGCCTTTCGGACATGGTTCTCGACACGAACATCGAGCGCAGGCTGCGGCGTATTCTCAAGGAGCACCGTGGGCAGCACAAGCTGAGAGCTCATGGGTTAAGGCCTCGGCGAAAGCTGATGCTGGTAGGCCCGCCTGGCTCCGGCAAGACGATGACCGCGTCGGCGCTTGCGGGCGAGTTGCACGTGCCGCTTTACGTGATTGTTCTGCATGGCCTGATCACGAAATACATGGGGGAGACAGCGGCAAAGCTGCGATTGGTGTTTGATGCTCTTTCTGAGCATCGCGGCGTCTACCTTTTCGACGAGTTCGATGCGATCGGAGGGCAGCGCTCGGCTGGGAACGATGTTGGCGAAATACGTCGCGTGCTGAACTCATTCTTGCAATTTCTGGAGCAGGATGACTCGCAAAGTTTGGTTTTGGCGGCGACGAACCACCCCGAGGCGCTAGACCACGCCCTGTTCCGCCGATTCGACGACGTGATCGAGTACACACTGCCCCCAGTTGAACTGCTTGAGACCGCGCTGCGCAGTAAGCTGGCAGTGTTCGACCTGCGAGAGTTGGATTGGGCTGCCGCCGTGAAGGCAGCGGAGGGCTTGAGCTACGCAGATATCACGCAAGCTGCCGAGGCAGCGGCCAAGGAAGTGGTGCTGGAGGATTCAATCGTGATTTCTTCAGCCGCCTTGTTGTCCGCACTGGAAGAGCGTCGCACGCATCGTCGGCCATAACGAAAAGAGGGGGCAGGCGTGGCCAGTGGGGTTGCGTATCAACAGCAATCTAGGATGGGCAGACCAACGAACCCCAGCAGTGGTGCAGCTCCGCACCACGCTCATGGTGCGGCATGGTGCATTTGTTGAAGTACCAAATATGGTTGCCAAGACAAGGTCCTAGCTTCACTAAAGGCGCCACCTTGAGGCAACGATGAAGTCGAGCTTATTAGTGAAGCTAGCGAGACGCGAGGCGCACGAACTTCACTAAATTATTTAGCTTCACTCAAAAGTAAAGCAGTGCTATTTAGTGAAGCATGCGCGTCCGGCTATTAGAAAGTCAGCTGATTGCTGAAGTTCCGGCGTCGCTCGCCGCGCTCCTCGACATCAGCGTCGCGAAGATCGAGTTACAACAGAGCGAGCCAGGGGCCGAGCTCATCGTTTCCGCAGCTGGTCAAACCTTCGTCGTGGAAATCCTCAGCGCAGCGCCTGCTGGGGCCGTGGCAGCCCACGCTCAGCGCCTGGCCGAGGTGACGAAGGGAGTCCGGCGTCGTGCCATCCCTCTGATGGCGGTGCCCTTCATGAGCGAGGTCGGGAGGCGTGCCTGCGAAGCCGCTCGCGTACCTTGGTTCGACTTCAGCGGGAACGCACACATCGTTGCTCCTGGTCTCCGCGTCATCGTCGATGGCCGCCCCAACCGGTTCCGGGCGCCGGGACGCCCCTCGAGCGTCTTCGCGCCGAAGAGCGCGCGCGTCGTGCGCTGGCTGCTCATTCACCCTGAGCGCGCTTTCACCCAGCGAGAGATCTCTCGGGCAACGGACATGACAGAAGGTTTCGTGAGCCGCATCGTCGCGCGGCTTCTGGCCGACAGCTACCTGGTTCGAGACGCCGTCTCCGGCGCGGGCGATGGCGACGGGTCTGGCGGAAGTCACCAAGGCAAGGCTCCGGTACGCGTGCGCGATGCCTCTCTGCTCCTCGACGCCTGGCGCGAAGAGTACAGCTTCTCCAAGCACACGCTCATCCAGGGCCACGTCGCTGCACGCTCCGGCGATGCTCTGGCGCGGTTCGTGAGCGACACGCTCGTCACCTCGAGCGTCGAGCACGCGGCTACAGGGCTTGCGGCCGCGTGGCAGCTGACCCATTTCGCGGGGTTCCGCATCGCCACGTTCTTCGTGACGGGCGAGCCCTCCGCCGAGTTGAAGGACAAGCTCGGCTTCCGCGAGGAAGCACGCGGTGCGAACCTCTGGCTCGTCGTGCCGAACGATGCTGGCGTTTTTCATGGAGCGGAGGAGCGCGACGGAATTCGCTGCGTTCATCCGGTTCAAGCGTACCTCGACCTGAAAGAGCACCCAGAGCGCGCGCCCGAAACCGCCGAACGTCTACGAACCGAGTTCATGAACTGGAAGCGCCATGCCTGACAAACCGAAGCGAGCCTCCGAATACAAGAGCGAGCAGGTCGAGTTCGTCCGCGCGACGTGCCTCTACGTGGCGACCAAGCTCGGAGACATGATGGATGACCTCGTCATCGTCGGCGGGCTCGTGCCATCGCTGATCGTGGACCAGGGCGCGCTG
>CAZSUA010000391.1:3109-4751 GCA_964609655.1 uncultured Polyangiaceae bacterium
TGTTGGGCCATCACAGGCTCGCGGACGGTGACAGTCGACTTCCTCATTCAGCCGTCGCTGGCGGGCGACAAGGGCGGCAAGCTGCGCGACATCGAGCCTGACTTCGCCGCGATCATCGCTCCGGGCTTGCGGTGCGCGTTCCAGGATCGCCAGCGAGTCACGTTGGAAGGCAGGACGCTGTTCAACGAGAAGGCGACCCGTGAGATCTGGGTGTGCGGGGCCGGCGCCTACGTGGTGCTGAAGGCGCTCGCGTTCGACAGCCGTGGCGAGAACAAGGACGCCTACGAACAAGCTGCAACCTCCCTGCTCGCCCGGCTTGGGCCGGGCTCCTCAACCTCCTCCCACGCCACCAGGGGTTTTATCAGGGTATCTCCCGCTCAAGTTCTGTTGAGGCTCTGAAGCCGGGCTCTTGTTGCCCCGGGCCCTTTTGAACCTTGAAAAACTAACAGGTAACATATAGATTTTCAAGGATGAAAGTACTGGCTCGGCCGGGCCTTTTGGCCCAAGTCTCCACGCTGTTGCGAGGAAGTCCCGTCGTCGCGCTCTTGGGACCCCGGCAGTCTGGCAAGACGACCCTGGCCGCGCAGATCCTGAAAACGCACCGGGGCGAACGCTTCGATCTCGAAGACCCTCGGGACGCGCAACGCCTATCAGAACCCATGACCGCTCTGGAAGGCCTGCGCGGGCTCGTGGTCATAGACGAGGTGCAGCGGCAGCCGGAGCTGTTTCCTATTTTGCGCGTGTTGGCCGATCGTCGACCCTGCCCCGCACGCTTCCTGGTACTGGGCAGCGCCTCACCTGAGCTGCTTCGACAAGGCTCCGAGACGCTCGCGGGGCGCATCCGCTTCGTCGAGCTCAGCGGCTTCTCGCTCTCCGAAGTCGGGGCCGAGCATCAGCGAAAGCTGTGGACGCGCGGCGGTTTTCCGCGCTCCTACTTGGCGCGCAGCGACGCCGAGAGCTTCGGCTGGCGTGAGGATTTCATCCGCACCTTCTTGGAGCGAGACGTTAATCAGTTAGGGGTGGGAGTGAAGTCGCCCGTTCAGCTGCGGCGCCTCTGGTCCATGCTCGCTCACCGCCACGCGCAACTCTGGAACGGCGCCGAGCTAGCCGGCGCGCTCGGCGAGGCCTACCCCACCGTTAAGCGACATCTGGACGTTCTCAGTGGTGCGCTGATTGTCCGGCAGCTTCAGCCGTGGCTGCCAAACATGGAGAAACGGCTGGTGAAAGCCCCCAAGATCTTCATCCGCGACTCGGGCTTGTTGCATGCGCTGCTGGGCATTCACAGCGCCCGCGAGCTCACGGGCCACCCGAAGCTGGGGGCATCCTGGGAAGGCTTCGTTCTGGAGGAAGTGATCCGTCGCACCGGGGATCGAGGCGTCTACTTCTGGGCGACGCACGCCGGGGCGGAGCTGGACATCGTGGTGCAGAGGGGCCGAGCCCCGATCGGCATTGAGGTCAAATGGAGCGACGCGCCCAGCATGACCAAGTCCATGCACGTGGCCCTGACCGACCTCGGGCTGCGCTATCTCTTCATCGTGTACCCAGGCTCCAAGCGCTACAAGTTGCAGAAGAATGTCGAGGTGGTCCCGGTAAGCGAGCTCGATACGGTGCTGGAATAGTTAGGGCATCGCTCGCGCTCTGC
>CAZSUA010000392.1:0-4731 GCA_964609655.1 uncultured Polyangiaceae bacterium
CAACGCGCTCGTCGATATGATGACGGCCGATGTGGTTTTCAGCGATTGGGGTGCACCGAAAGACGTCGTCGGCAAGCCTGCCGTCAAGAAGTCCTTCGAAGGAATGTTCAAAGCCTTCTCAGATCTCAAGATCGAAGCAAAAACCGTTTGGGCTGCCGGGGACTACATAGTCATGGAAGGCAGCATGAGCGGCACCAACGATGGCAATATGCCCAGCATGAAGCTCAAGAAGACGGGTAAGACCCTTCAGGTGCGCTTCCTTGAGATCGATGAAGTTAAGGACGGCAAACTGAAGAACATGTGGGTCTTTGACAACAGTATGGCCTTCGCAGCTCAACTCGGACTCCTCCCGCAACCGGCGAAGAAGAGCGAGAACAAGCCAGCTGAAAAGGTGAAAAATGATTCAGCACACAAGCAGCCTGCAAAAGCCGCTGAGCCTGCAAAGGCCGCCGCGGAGAAACCTAAAGCAGGGCACGGCGCCGCGAGTGATCACAGCGAACACCCTTCGAAATAGAATTCGAGCGAACCGTTGAACGTCTCCTACGTCCCTTGAGCCTCAAAGCTCCGGGGACTTAGCCGTTTTCGGCCCTTGCCCGCTTGCGCCCCCAAGGTTAGATGCGGAGCGTAGGCATGCCTCAGAGTATCCAAGGCCCCCGACAGGCGCTCGTTTGGGGAACATTGGCAGCCGGGCTGTTTGGCGTCATGGCGCTCCTCGCGCGCTTTACATCACCCTATGTGGCGGGGCCCCAGATGGCATTCATGCGCTTTGCTGTCGGAGCGCTCGTGGTGGCGTTCGTGATGCGCTTCACGCGAGTGGATCTGCGCCCGCGTCGCATCGGTTGGCTCATCGCGCGCGGTGTCTTTGGAGGAAGCGCGGTGCTGTGTTACTTTTCGTGCATTGAGCACATTGGGGTCGGGCTGGCAACGCTGCTGAACTACACGGCTCCCGTTTGGTCACTGGGTATCGCCTGGATCTTGCTCGGGGAACGCCCCCCGCTGCGTGCCTTTGGTGCGCTGCTCTTGACGATTCCAGGCGTGCTCTTGGTAGCCAATTCAGGTTCTGATGCACTACATGCTCCGAGTGGCTGGGTGCTGGTGGGCATGGTATCGGCACTTTTTTCCTCGATCGCGGTCACCTCGATTCGCGCGGTGCGCCGCACGGATCATGGTGAAGTCGAGGGGTCTTGGACCGTCTTCGCTTCGTTCACTTTTATTGGCATGTTGGCAACCTTGCCGGGAATCGTAGGGCCACTCGGCACCTGGCATACGCCAGGTCTTGTTGGCTGGGTGCTCTTACTTTCCACCGTGGGCGTGAGCATCGTCGCACAGCTGCTGATGACCGCTTCGCTCAAGCACCTCACGGCGGCGCTCTCCGGGATCCTAAATCAACTGGCCGTGGTCATTTCACTGGTCGGCGGCATCCTACTATTCCAAGAACCCTTCACCTTGCGGCGCTTGCTTGGCAGTGGCCTCACGCTTGCGGGCGTTGCCTGGGCCGTGCTGTCCAAAACGCCTAAAGCCACCGAGAGCTGAGGCGAAGCGCGGTGTCCTTTCTGACCCACTGCTCGTAGACGCCAGGCCCCTCAAGGTTTCGCCGACCCGGCCGTTCCTATTCCGCAGAGGCGTACTTTCAAGGGCGCTCCTTCGCGCGCGATGCTCCCCAAACACCTACGTTGGACGACGCACTCACCTCAGCAGACCCTACCTCTTAACTAGCGGACGAATTGGACCGTACCTGTGTCGAAACTCTAACTCAGGAGTCCGGTGGCCACGCTGCACAAGGTTCCAAAAAATGCAGGCTCGGAGCAGCAGGTACCGGGCGTGTCCGATGTCCAGAAGCTCGCAACGCTGGGCGACGAGGACGTCGTCCCTTTAGCCTCTGCGTATCGAGCGAATGAGACCATCGGCGACAAGTATCGCCTCGTGCGCATGCTCGGCGAAGGTGGCATGGGAGCCGTCTGGTTGGCGCGCAATGTGGCACTGGAGGCAGACGTTGCCATCAAGCTTCTGCGTGACGGCGAAAAGTCCCAACGCCAAGAAGAGCGCCTGCTCAAGGAAGCCCGAGCGGTAGCACGCCTCGGGCATCCGGCTATCGTGCGTGTGTTTGATTTCGGTATCACGCACTTGGGCGATCCGTACATTGTGATGGAGCTCCTGGATGGCGAAGATCTTTCGCAGGCGCTCGCCCGTCGCGGGCGCTTGAACGCAATCAAGGCCGTACGCACGCTGCTCCCGGTGTTACACGCGCTGGGAACGGCGCACCAGAAGGGCATCGTCCATCGCGATCTGAAGCCCGAAAACATCTTTCTCACCAACAACGATAGCGGGCATATGCAGCCCAAAGTGGTGGACTTTGGCATCGTGAAGACGGGGCAGCCCGAGATCGATCGTTTGACGCGGCTGGGCACCGTGCTTGGAACACCTGCTTACCTGTGTCCCGAACAAGCACGCGGACAGGACGTCGATCATCGGGCCGACATCTGGTCAGCGTCCGTCGTGCTTTACGAGATGATCACGGGCCGGTTGCCGTTTGAAGGCCCCAACTATAACGCCTTGATGCGTTCGATCATCGAAGATAATCCGCCCCCCACAACCAGCTTCAGCGCCGGGGACGAGGCCCTGTGGAATATCATGTCCAAGGGCTTGGCCAAGGATCCCAAAGCAAGATGGTCAGCGATGGAACCGTACGGCTGCGCGCTCGCAGACTGGCTGATCCTTCACGGCGAGTCCGACGATATCGCTGGCGCATCCCTTCGCGGCGCCTGGCACCAGTCCTCGGGGACCTCCCCACGAAACGTCTTGTATTCCGGTCGGCCCGAAACACCTCTCTCTGAGGCTGCTGCATTGATCTCCAGGCCAACGCAGACAACCGTGGGACGGCTGGTCGCACCCGCGGCGGCTCCAAGGTCACGCCTCGTAGCTGTCGCCGGCGCCCTGGGTCTCGCTGTCGTTCTTGCGTTCTTGTGGTTCGCGTTCGGGCGTTCGGGCGAGAGCCAAGAGCAAACTCGAAAGCCCAGCGAAGCCGCGAGCGCTCCCAGCGTTCAGGGCTCGCCAGGCAGTAGCGGCACCCCGTTGGACGCGCGGCCGTTGCGAGGGGGTCCCGAGCCTGAATCGATAGCTGTCGACCAACTGCCGATGGAGACGCCACATAAGCCGCCCATCGGCACCGTCAAGGCACCGAACAACGGGCCCCCACCAAAAGCAAATTCCGGAACCGTCGGGCTCCCTTCTTCTCCCCGAAGGCCATCGAGCAGCGGCGACGACCTTAAGACCACCCTTTGACCCATGAGAACACGTTGGCAACTCCCCCTACTCGCCTTGGCCGCATTCGCTCTCTATGCGACGAGCACACTGGCCGAGCCGAGTGCATCACCTCCTTTATCGACTACCGACGCACAGACCAAGGACTTGGCGAAGCAACACCTCGACCGCGGAGTTTTGGCCTTTCGCGAAGGTCGCTACAAGGATTCCATCGACCAATTCTTGGAAGCTAACCGCACTTACCCGAGTGCCAGCACTTCGTTCAACATTGCCAAGGCTTACGAAAAGCTAGGCGACGATGCGGGTGCACTCAGTTTCTTCCGCGACTACCTGCGCCGTGATCCCACGGCCACCGACCACGACCCGATCAGCGCGCGCATCGGTGAACTTGAAGATCAACTCCGCCTCCGCGGTGTTCAACAGGTGACGGTGCTTTCAAAGCCCGACGGAGCGACTGTGGTCCTTGATGGGCGCCCCGTGGGCGTCACGCCTTGGACCTCGGAGATCCTACCCGGTTTTCACAACCTGACGTTGCAGCGTTCGGGATACGCGGACCAGAAGCAGAGCTTCGAGCTTCAGAAGCATCGAGCGCTTGAAGTATCCGGAGAGCTCCACCCTCTTTCTAAGCCCGACGCGGCAGGAACTCTTCCGGTTGCGAAAAACAAACAGCTGGCTCCAGAACAAGCCCGCGTAGAAAAGAATTCTGAGCATTCCACGAGCACATCAACGACCAAGCTGTTGCCTTGGTTGGTTTTGGGCGGAGCCGGTGCCACCTTGGGCGCGGCGGGCTACTTTGAACTTTCGAGCGGAGGCTCCGAGGACAAGGCTCGCAAAGCGCTAACTCAAACGCAAGCACTCGGCCACATTAGCGACATGCAGGCTGCTCAAACGACGGCACGGGTCCTCACGGGAGTCGGCGGCGCACTGGCGATAACCGGTGGTGTCCTGCTTTATATGCAACCCCACGAGTCGGGCTCGAAGAAGCAAATCGCCTGGGGTTGCGGACTTTGGGCGTGCTCGATAAATGGCTCATTCTAAGGCCATTTATGCAACAATGGCGATCCTCCGTGGTGCTTTTGGTCCTCGGGTGAGCTGGAGTTCAGTGGCGGCGTAACCAGTGCTGGTGCGCCGAACCTTGGTGGCATGAGCTCAACCCTGGGCGGGCGCGCGCCGAGCGGAGGCTCCGGCGGGATCGGTGGTGCCGTGATGAGCGGGCTCGGCGGTGCCGCGGGGACCTGGGGTGTTAACTTGGGAGTTTCTGCGGGCGCGCCGCACGTGCACAATGGTACCTGTCAAAAGGGATGGGGCTCGATGAGCGCTCCGCCTGGTGGATTTGTGGGTCGCTCGCGGGCCGCTTGGGCCGTAGTGGATCAGAAGTTTTTCACGGAGAGCGTTGAGCGCCGTAGGGGCTTTCACGAGACCTAAGCCGTCCAAAAAGCCGAAAGCTCGATCTCAACCGCTTCAAAGGGC
>CAZSUA010000393.1:0-388 GCA_964609655.1 uncultured Polyangiaceae bacterium
CCCGACCCACCAGTCGTTAACCCGGATTGCCCTGCACCCCCGCCAATTGCCCCATTCCCGCCCGTCTTTGCATTCGGATCGGCCGCTCGAAACGGACCACTCGGACACTCTTTGCTCGCGTCTTCACAGGTACCCGAGAGGCACGCTTGCGCTAGCAGAGCCGGAACCGCAAGCAGGGGGACAATCGCTAAAGCATTTCGTATCCGCATAACCGCCTCAATGGGCTTGACTGTTACTGCACAAGTGGCGTGCAATCCAGCGCCTATCGAATCACATCCGGGGCACACTGGCCGAGTTTTTGGCTGGCCGGGCACCGAGCGAGCAAGGACGGCTACGCACAAAAGCCGTTCGAACGCAATTTCGTCACTTCGCTAGCCGCTAGGTTTCA
>CAZSUA010000393.1:398-4730 GCA_964609655.1 uncultured Polyangiaceae bacterium
GGCGGAACGCGGAACGCATGCGCTCCTGTTCAGAGCGCGGAATATGGGCTCGTTTGGCTTCGGCACGCCAACCGCGCACCGCCCCAAGAACCTTCTCGATGATTTCATTGGCCCGCGAAGCATTCACGCGAAAGTGCTTTGCCACATCACGGGCCAACTCAAGATCCTGTGCGTTGCTTGACTCTGAGACATTCAGACTTAAGCCATCGCTTGCCGCTACAGGGTTCATGTCGTAGGCCGGCGACAAACTCCAACCCTGTTCTTCCAAAAGAAACCCGTGATTCCGAAGATGATCATCTGCGTTTGACACGCACATGAAAAAGACGGCTCTCCGCCAAAGCTCCTCCAGATCACGCTCCGGATGGGCGCCCTGGCGAACAATGATGTCAGCCATATCGAGGTAGCTCGCGCCGGGTTCCCCATCGCTCTTGTCGAGCAGCGTCATCGCCGAAGCGAAATGAATGCGAGAGCCATCGGGAGTGCGGTCAAACCGCCGTGAAAGAAATGTGTGCTGAGCGCTGCCAAACTTTTCATGGCGTGCTTCCGTGGTTTGAATGCCTGCCTTCGTGGCGAGCTCATGAACGACACTCTCCCAGGCGCCAATGTCCTCCAGGTCGCGCGCACTTGGAAACTTGGCAATCCAAAGACAACCTGCCTGGTCAACCACGCTTGCCTTTGGGCGTGCACCACCGAGCGAGCGGCCAGGAGCGATGAGCATCCTGACCCATTTGCTGAACGAGGGACTCGTCTCGGCTAAGGCCACCCATCCGATGCCCGTCGTAGACGCCCAGCAGAAAGTCGAGCTCAGTGAGTCGGCGCTCTGGCCTCTTCGCATCGCGCGCGACCAGCGCTTCTCGACGTAGCAAGAGAAGCCGACCCCAGCGATCGGGCGAAGAATCCAAAAACAAACCAAAATTATCGCGCCCGTCCGCAAGATATTGGGGGCCGCGCAGGAAGCGAAGCGCTGGGTCCAGAGACTGCGCTCGCCCAGCCTGGAGCCAGGTCGTGTCATATTCGAACGAAAAGATCTCCTTCCCCCTCGCCGGAGTCGCACTGAGGAACCCCATCAAAGCTGAGCCCTCCCTCCCCTGAAAGTCCGCCCAAACCTCCACGGTGCGCCGTTCAGCAGTCACAGCTTTCCTGCCTTCTTAGTTCTAACGCGCTGTCTTTGCCCCAACACGGCGTCTTCAAGCTTACGACCCAACTCGTCGTCTTGCGCGACAGACAGGAGATCACGTTCAAGGCCAAGACTGTGCAACACGTTGACGACAGCACCCAGCGTCACGCTTGGATCTCCGCGCTCGACGGCTCGGAGCGTGGTGCGCGACATTCCGGCGCGTTCTGCGAGCAGCTGTGCTGTGATTCTGCGACGTTGTCGAGCCAGCCGAATGTTCTGGCCAAGGGCAGCCACGGTACGAGCCACCTTAGGCAGGGGTTCGGTGGTTTGGCGCGACATACGGACATTATTCTAGCCTTTAATTTACTATAATGACTAGAATAACGTCCAAATCCTGCCCTAAAATATCCCCCCTGCGTGCAGCTCCTCCAAGAAGGACCTGAGGGGCCAAACCTCGAAGCCAGCGCGACTCAGTCTTTCCTGACCGAGATAGACGCCCAAGCACCGTTCCACACTCACGGCTTGGGAGCGCTCTTTCAGCGCCAATGCGGGCTTCGACCAACGCCAGTCCCAGCTGGACGACGACTTGACCTCAATACAAAGGATACTGGCCTTCTGGCTCAGCGTCTTTTTGCGCAACTCGACGATAAAATCGATCTCAAGACCACTGGCCGCTTGATAGTAACCAAGCTCGCGATTCTTGCCGGCGTAGTGGTTATACGCGAGAAGCTCGCTCAAGAGCGTGGTCTCAAGCGAGAACCCTTTCCAAACCGAATCGATGGGTTCATCAATGAGGCCGGCAGCTGCACGCGCCACTCCAGAATCGAAAAAATAGAACTTCGGGTGACTGATTTCCTTGACCAAGGCGCCTGGACGGTACGACGGCAACCGCCTAGCGAGCAGCGTGTCTTCGAGAATTTCGAAATAGCGATCGACCGTTGCCCGAGCCACTTGCGACTGCCGTGCGATGTTCTCCACGCTCAACACCTGGCCATTGTAAACACCAGCGATTCTCAGAAAGCGCGCGTAAGGCTCCAGCTTGCGGAGGAGCCCTTCCTCCATCACCTCCTGCCTTAGATAGGTTTCTACATAGGCCGATAGAGTGTCTTTTTTGTGTTTAGGATCAGCAACCACTCCTGGAAGCGTGCCCCAAGCAAGGCGCTGTTCGAGCGACCACTCGCTCGGCAATTCGGGGGCCATCAGCGGAAACATCTGTCGCTGAAGTGCTCGTCCCGCCAACAGGTTACCGCCACCTCGTTTAAGCTTGCGTGCACTGGATCCGCTCAGCGCGAAATGCAACCCGCGTGTTTCGTAGAGGGCGTGCACTTCGTTCAAGAGCGCAGGCACTCGCTGCACTTCGTCGATCACCACCCACTGACCCTTCTTCAAGTGGGCCGTCAAATCGCGAAGCTTGCCGGGGGAGGCTAGAAGGTCCAGATACGTCCGACTCGACAGCAGATCAAGACTGAGCGCTGCCTTGCCGAATTGTTCGGCTAGCCAAGTGGACTTCCCGGTGCCACGCGGCCCAAACAGAGAAAACGTCTTGTTTGGCGGGGTTAACAGACGAGGGAACACACTCCTATTTTAGCATGTTGTAGAAAAGGAGGCAAATTCTACAACATGGTATTGAAAAAGCGACCTAAGCGTTGGTATCAAGCGAGGCGAATGCTCAAGGGCGGCCAGAGTGCGGAGCCGTCTTTGGCAGCAAACGCCCCCCAGAAGGTACGAAGCGGCCACTCGCTTGCCTCCCAACCGTACGGACCGTACACTTCAGCGATGACGAAGAACCGTTACGGTGCCGAGGAAGCGCGCACGCTGCTACCGGAGTTGCTGGAGCGGGCTCATCGAGGGAATTCGAGCATCATCACCAAACGCGGTAAGCCCTACGCTGAAATCGTTCCCGTCGGTACGACAAGCAAGGGAAAGAAGATGTCGCTCTTGGTGTTGGCTGGGTCCGGTCGGGGGCTGTGGGGTAAGAGCTCACGCCGCACGGTGAAACGTCTGCGGGATGAATGGCGCTGACGCTCAACGGTCAGGTGCCAGATGGTGCGACCGTCCTCGTGGACACCAATCCCATCATTTATCTGCTGGAGGGGAGCAGCCTTGCAGCTCCGTTTCGATCACTTTTCGAGTCGATCGAAAGTGGTCGCATTCAAGCTCTGGTGACACCCATCACGGTTGCCGAGGTCGTCTCGGGCCCTTCGCAGGCCGGCAAGGAAGCTCTTGTCGAGCGCTATCGCCGTGCCATCACCCAAGCTCCTGGCTGGAGCATTCGCAACATTGATGCGGGCGTCGCAGTCCTCGCCGCTCGCTTGCGGCTTCGCCACGGTCTTAAGTTGCCCGACGCCATCCAATTGGCGGTCGCCCTCGAGGAAGGCTGCTACGCGCTCATCACACACGATCGCGACTTCGGCGCAGTGACTGACGTGCTGATCCTGGGCACGCGTTCGCGCGCCTGAAACCTACTGAGTAACACGCCCCGTGATCGGAACCACCGCAGAGCCCACACAGACCAGCTTGGTGCTGTGGCAGTACGCGGAGGTTGGTGAACAGACGCTAGGCTGGACGTTGACGCAAAAATCAGTACTCCAGGGATAGCATTTCTCGTCCCAAGCAGCCTTGTTGGCCTCGCAAGTGACCTTGTTGAGGTCCACACAAGCTTTACTCAAGCAGTAGCAATCGTCGTTACCTGTCGGTGCTTCCGGGTACGCGCAGCTCGTGCAGTCTTGATTGTCGCGACATTCAGTGGGCGCTGGCACACGTGGACCGTTTTCGCCACAGAATGGAACTGTTCCCTGCGAACACGTGGAATTATTCTGAACTGCCCAGTTGGGCGCGCAAACCTGATCCCAGGCGGCCTTATTGGCGGCGCACGTGGCCTCCGGAAGCTGGACGCTACACACGCCTGCCACTCTGTTTCCAGCGCAGTAACACTCAGCTTCCGCGGCGGGAGCGCTCGGATACTGGCACAGGGGCGTGCACTCGTTTTTCTGGCTATTGCACGTGGCGTTTCCGAAGGGCGCACAGGTGGCCGGCTGAGCATTCGTGCAACTGGCAGTCACGTACGCCCCGCAGATCCGCCAAAACTCCGCCTGGTTCGCGGCGCACGTCGTCTTGTTGAGCGCCATCCGGCAGACGCTGCCCGGACAATAGCACTCGTTGACCGATGCCGGCGCAATCGGCTCGTCATCACACATTTCGCAATCGGAGGGCAC
>CAZSUA010000394.1:0-4663 GCA_964609655.1 uncultured Polyangiaceae bacterium
GTCGTGGCGGCCACGCGCTGTTCTTCTGGGGTCATTCTGCAGCCTCGGCGCTCGGGTTGAGTTCTGGGTGATCGTCGAGGATCACCTTGAGCGTGGCTTTCGCAGAGTTGACCACGCCGGGCAAGCCCGCTCCGGGATGGGTGCCTGCGCCCACCAAGTAGAGCCCCGGGATTTTCGGATCCTTGTTGTGGGGGCGAAACCAAGCGCTTTGCGTGAGCGTGGGGGCCACCGAAAACGCCGCACCGTGATAAGCACTCAACGTGTCTCTAAAGTCATTCGGGCAAAACCAGCGTTTCGTGACGACGTGCTGCCGCAGATTGGGCAGGTAGCGCTCGAGCGATTCCAAGATGCGTTCAGCATATTGTGGCGCCACCTCGTCCCAGTTGACGGGCAAGTTGCCCAAGTGTGGGACGGGGCTCAGCACGTAAAATCCAGAACAGCCCGGCGGCGCGAGCGTCTTGTCCGTGACGGTCGGTGAATGCAGATAGAGGCTGAAATCCTCAGGAAGATTGTCCCCGTGGAAGATCTCCTGCAGGAGCTCACGATAACGTGGCCCAAAGATCACGGTATGGTGCGCGATGTCGTTGTACTCCCGATCCGTGCCAAAATAGAGCACAAACAGGGACATCGACCATTCGGCTTTTTCCAGCTTTCGTTGCGTCGCCTGCGCCGCCGGCTGCTGACGGTAAAGATGGGCATAGGTGTGATGCACATCTGCATTCGAAACCACAAGATCAAACGCCTGCGTGGCGCCAGCCTTCGTCTTCACCAGATGGCGGGTGCGGCCGTTACTGGTTTCAACCTCGATTTCATCGATCGGCGTGCTCAGCCGGACTTCGCCCCCAAGCTCCTCGAACAAGCGCACCCACGCGTTAACAAGCGCTCCTGTGCCGCCTCGCGGGAAGAACACGCCCCAATTCGTTTCTAAGTAGTGAATCAAGGTATAAATGGAGCTGGTTTCGAAAGGGTTCCCGCCCACCAAGAGCGAATGAAAGCTCAATGCCTGGCGCAAATGCTCACTCTTCACAAAGCGCGCGACCGTTTGGTAGACGCTCCGATCCGCCCGAAAACGCGCCAAGGAGGGCGCCACCTTCACCATATCAAAAAAGCGCAAAAAGGGCGCGGCTGCCAGCTCCGTGTACCCTTTGGCAAACACAGCTTTCGAGTACTCGATGAAGCGCTCGTAGCCCGCGAGATCCGACGGCCACAGAGCCCTGATCTGTTGCTTCATCGCGTCGGTGCCCGCGTAATCGAGCGAGACGCTGTCTTCCCACTCCAACCGATAGAAGGGCTTCACGGGCAAGAGCTCGACGTAATCCTCCATCCGTCTGCCTGCAGCGCTAAAGACCTCTTCCAGGCACTCTGGCGCCGTGATGACGGTGGGCCCAGCGTCGAACGTAAAACCCTGGTCTTGGTAGACGTACGCGCGGCCCCCCGGTTTATCCCGGGCTTCAAACAGAACCGTTTTCACGCCCAGCGCCTGCAGACGGATGGCCGCAGCGAGCCCCCCAAAGCCGCTCCCTACTACCGCAGCGGTCAGTTCACGTTCAGTCATAGCTCTTCTCCAACACGCTCAAGGTGCGCCGAAGTTCACCTACGCCTGGAGCCAATCCGACGGCGCTCGTCAGCTCCCCGAACGCTTTGTCGAGATGAAGGTGCACCCGTGCCCGGTGCTTTTTCAATACCGGTCGGATCCTGGCGCAGAGCACTTCAGGATGCAGGTCCCGAGCCTGCACCTGCGTCTGCATCTGCGAGAGGAGCTCGAATTCTGTCGCATCGACAGCCTCAGCCAGCCATGCCCACACCCACGTCAACCGACCATTCAGCAAATCTTCGTGCCCTTTTTGGGCTCGACGTTCACTCTGGATACCGCCCAGATCATCCAACATCTGGAGCCCGACACCGAGCTCTTGCCCGAAGCGATTCAGCGTTCGCACCACGCTTGGACTGGCTCCTGCGAACAGGGCTCCACTCTCAGCGGCAAACCCCATCAAGCTACCTGTTTTGAGCGTTGAGAGCGTTCTCACCGCCGGCTCAAGCTCCGCT
Source organism: uncultured Polyangiaceae bacterium (assembly GCA_964609655.1). Taxonomy (GTDB): domain Bacteria; phylum Myxococcota_A; class Polyangia; order Polyangiales; family Polyangiaceae; genus JBBRRP01. The sequence continues at coordinate 2,047 of CAZSUA010000394.1, forward strand.
TGCCCCACTTCACGGAGTGTGGCACCCAGATCGAGTGCTTGCCCATAGTGGCAGTTCAGCAGCATTTGATTCATCGCGCGGTGAAAGGAAAGCTCTGCGGCCGCCGGAAGAGAAAGCTGCTGCAACAAGCGCGAGGGCCAAAAATACAGCCAATTGCCAGCATTCAGGGCCTTGGGCAAGCCGATCTGGCGATGCAAGGCTGCCGCTCCACGGCGACTGCTCGAATCATCTTCGATGTCATCGATGATGAGGGACCCTGCGTGCAAGATCTCGACGAGCTCAGGCAACGCAGGAGGCAACTCTTCGGTGCCGCCCGCGATGCGATAGCCGAGCCGAACCAAAGAAGCCCGAAATTCTTTGCCTGGACGAGCCAAAAACCCACGTAAAGGCTCGTAGAGCGCGGCCTGCCAATGCCGCGCATCTAGCGCGCTTTCTGGGCAGAGTTCTGCCAGCCGTTCAGGCGCAAACTCCTGATCCAGGAGAACGGAAAGTGCTGAATCTTCGGAGTAGGATATTGCTGGTGCGCTCATGGGTTCATTCCTGATTGCCAGTGTTTGAGTGAAAGGCCGCGCGGAGGCCGACCGCACAACAGACGCAAGCGATCCGTGTGAGTCATCTTCAGCGCATAAAAGCGAGCTATCATTCTGTCATCAAAACCATAAAAACGGCTAAAAGCATTCCAACGTTTCTCAGGGCTAAAGCCCTCTTGGAGCAAGCGATTGAGGAATGCTCCAAACCGAAACTGGTTAGCCTGAAGCCTTCGCAAGTTATCAAGGCGCGGACGCCATTCGTCCACCTTCAGCGTGAACACTTCGGCCACGCGCGCGGCCAACGGCAATGAATAGCCAGTTGTAGGATGAAACCAGCCTCCCGCATAGCCGAGGCGCAGAGGGGAGCAGGGTTCGGGGTAGGCCCGCCCACGGCAAGGCATCGGGAGCACTCCCACTTCTTGGCGAATCACCCCCTCCACCAGGTACCCTTTTGACTCCGCATAACTCAAAATTCGCTCATGAAGTGCCCCTTCATCCAAGGCACTTGTGTCCGAAAAATAGGTGTCTTCGATGAGCACACGCCGGGGTTCGAGCGGAAGAATGTACATGAAGCGAAAGCCATCCAATTGAGGGACCGTCGCATCCATCAGGAGTGGGATCTCGCGCGGCGAGAACTCGGCGAGGCGAAGCTCCAATCCCAAAAATTTTTGATACAAAGTGGGCGGGGAACCCGCCGTATTGTCCTCCACTTTGGGGCCCCGGGCGTCTACGACCCAAGCAGCACTGAGCTCCCGACCACTTTCCAGCACCACCCGATGGGGCTCGACGCTCAAGACCGAATCATTCAATACGAGCTCATACTCGGGAGCGGCATGAAGCGCCTGCTGCACGACAGCGCGCAAGCGCTCACTGGTTATCACTCCGTAGGCCGAACTCACCTGGCGTTGGCGGTCGGGAAAGCTCACCTCGTAACCTGGCCAAACACGCTCCACGGCTGGTTGCAGCAGGGACCAGCCCCGCGCCCCCAGGTCTTGCTCGTGGAAACACCACGTGTGGTTGCCAAGGATTTGCCCACTCGATTCCACCAGCGTGACGCGCAGCTCTGGATGGAAGCGTTCGAGCGCGAGAGCGATGCAGCAATTTGCCAGGCCACCGCCCACCAGGACCACGTCCCGAATGTCCTGCGCTCTTTCAAACTTCCGTGCCAACGTCGAATCTCTGTCGAATCTCTGTCGAACTCTTAGAACCTGACTCCCGCAAGTCAAGGCGCTGGTTCAACATTAAGTCGAAGTTACGTTGGGTGCCGGGGGCGGAAGGCCACATATAAACCCAAGCCTGCTGTTACCCTTCTGCGAACAACTCATTCCTCGCTGCATTCGAAATGGCGACCACCGCAGGATGCTTGAGTCGTCGCTCAATCGAGATGGCGTAGAACCGCTCGATAACACCTTCAGCGTCACCCAGCTTTTCGACCCCGTACTGCTCCATCACTTCGCGAGCCATCACGCTGGGCGCTGGGAAAATGCCAATGCCGTCCCCTCCGAACACCTTGAGCAACGCGCTGTCTTCAAACTCGGCCACCACGCGTGGGTGGACATCGTGGCGCGTGAACCACTGATTCAGCTCACGGCGCAGGGGCAGCGATTCCAGCGGCAGGAGCATCGGTGCGCCACTCAACGAGCCTGGGAAGCCACGCGCATATCGCCGCACCAAGGCCTTTTTCCCAAACCAGCTAACACCCGTTTCTCCGAGCAGATGGTTGAACGCACGCACGCTGCTCCCGCTCGGAACGGGAGAATCAGAAATCACCACATCAAGCGCATGCAGCGCCAACTCCGCCAAGAGCCGTTCGGCTGAGTCTTCACGACAGACCAAGCGCACTGGCTCGGGCAAAGCGAGCGCCGGCTGGAGCAGCCTTCGCACCACCAGCTTCGGCACAGAATCTGCGACACCCACATCGAGTTTCAGGGACTGTCCTGAGGGGCGGCCTTTGACGGTTTCCACCATTTCGCGGCCCAACGAAAAGATTTCGTCCGCGTAGCGAAACACGACTTTCCCCATCTCCGTGAGCGTGAGCTTGCGACCCACTTTGACGAACAGCTTTTCTCCCAGCTGGTCCTCAAGTG
>CAZSUA010000395.1:0-4621 GCA_964609655.1 uncultured Polyangiaceae bacterium
CTCGTGGGTCCGCGAGCTTGGACTCCCAAAGGCTCGCGACTTTCCGCGATAACTGTGCACGCAACTCCTTGTCTTTGGTGCGAAGCACCAAATCTTCATACAGGTGCACCAATCCAGCATGATCCTGCGTTTCGTGATAGAGGAGGATGAGCTGGTCAGAGACTTCTTGATCTGCTGGAGCGAGTTCATGCAAGCGTTTGAGATCGGCTCCGGCACCGGCAACGTCGTCAAGCTCCGTGCGGCGAAGCTTAGCCCGACTAGCCAAGAGGAGCCGCACGTGCGGGCCATCAAAAACTTCCTGAAGCGCGCGCTCCAGAACCGCCTCGGCCTGTTTCAAGTCCCCGAGTTCTCGAGCTAGCCTGATCACGCCCGATATCCGTTCGTCATCAACGTGGGCGATCAGGGCGTCACCCATCCAGGTAAACGCCTGAGCATTGTCTTCCAGCACCAATGCCGCGAGTGTCGCGGCCCGCGCTAAAAAGCGTGACCTCATCCGCCCCCCATCGCGCGCTGACTGACCCGAGGCTGAAAGCACCTGCGCGAGGAGTTTGACCACGGCGTGGCCCCCGACTCCGCTATCGCTATCGGCGGCACTCTTTACGAGAAGCTCCAGTCCTTCATCGTCGAGCGGGGATCCCAAGGCAATCTCGAAGAACTGCTGAGCACGCGGCAGCTGCCCATGTCGCGCCGCAACCCCGGCTGCGCGCGCGAGAGCCCTCAATTTGTCACCCGGATCTTTGCAGCGCATCACTTGATGCTCATACAGATCCACCGTTTGTTCCGGAGATTCGGTGTATTCCGAAAGGCGTTCCAGGAGCGGCTCAACATCCCTGGGTCCCATACTCGCGAGCCCAGATTCGCCGTGCTCCAAACACTGGTCGACCGGAACCCGTGCTGCTCGAAGAACGCCTGCTTGCCGCACCATTTCTTCGGCACGCAACGGACCGCTCAGCTCACGCACGAGAAACTGCTGAGCCAGCTGGAGAGCCCCGAGCTGCTGGCCCTTCGCTGCCAGCTCCTCAAGCTTGGAAGCAATGCTCAGAGTAGCACCCCCTGAACGCACGAGATCCTCCGCCACACCCAACAACGCTTCGGTCTTTTCAGCCTTCAGAAAACGTTCAAACGCGCCCCGCAACGCTTCCTGGCGCGCCTCACTCGGCGCCGCACCCCGGTACCAGTCTAACAACGCTTGCGCGACATCAGGCTCTCTCCCAAGCTTATCTCCGAGCGCGACGTACTCGGCACGACAGGCTTCATCACCCGAATCAGCCACTTTTTTCAGCGCGGAGAGCGCCTCTTCCGGCCGTGCCAGGTGTTCGTTCAGGATCTCAGCACGGCGCCGGGTCATCTGACTGATCTCTGTTTCGTCCCCCTCAACCTCAATGAGCTCGATCATATATTCGGCGAGCGCATTCCAGTCACCGAGTGCTTCGGATAGCGTCGCCAGACGCTGAATGGCGCTAAAATCCTCGGCGTCGAGCTGCCGTACCAACAAAAGGACCCGCACGGCCTCCTTGGGCAATTCAAGTGTGTCTTCGTACAGATCCGCGAGCTGATTGGCTATCTGAAGCTTGGGCTCTGCGTTTTCAATGAGCGGCAACAAGCGTTCAAGGGTCTTGGCCAGCCCCACATGATCTTGCTCGGCTGCTTTCAGGTCCGCAATGCGCTGCAGCGCTTCCTGGTTCGTGGGATCCAGCTGATTGAGGATGAGCTCATAGCGCTCAGTCGCCCCCGCTGGATCGGCAAGCTGGTGACCTAAAATTGCGCCTTCACGGAGCATGAGGGCCGTCTTCTGTGCGACATCCGGCTGCACGGCAACCTGCCGATGCAGATATTGAGCCACTTCGGCCCAGTTGCCCTGCTCGATTTCGTCGTTAGCCAGCTGCTCAAGGACGTCAAGGTCCTCCGCATCCTCAAGAATCAAACCCAGCGTGTCGCGCGAACCCTCCACGTCCTTGAGCTCAACGCGTTGAAGGGTCGCAGCGCGTTTTCGCAGGCTGATCTTGAGTTCAAGATCGACCACCGCATCCGCGCGCTGCAAAAGCACCGTCACGATGTCTTCAAGCCTGTTGTCCGCCCGATAGCCTGCCTCAAGCTGAGCCGCTGGCTCTGCCGCTTGAGGGTCCAGCTCTACGGCTCTCTCCAGGCGCACGAGGCTTTCGTCGCGCTCGCCAGCGTTCAGAAGGTACCCCGCCACCGTGGCTAAAAGCGCGGCCTGCTCAGTGGGCGATTTCGCCTTTTCTAATCGGGCCTCCACGCATGTCGCCGCCTGGTTCCAGGCCTGTGCTCGAACATAGCAGGCCTCAGCGGCCTGGTAGTGGCTGGGATCGGCTGAGATCCCTCCTGCCTCCGTGAAGGCATCGCCCGCAGCTTCGGCGTCCCCAAGCTCATCGCGCAACGCGCCGAGCTTAGCGAAAAGCGCTGCCCGAGCCGTTTCATTCTCAACCGTTCCCACTATTTCCGTGAGTGCCTGAGCGGCTAAATCATCCCGCTTCGCCACACCGAAGTGCCGTAGGGCGGTTTGAATCGCCGCGTCGTCATCCGGAGCCAGTGTGGCGATGCGCGCCCAAACACCCCCAGCGGCCGTAGCGTCGCCGCGTTTTTCTTCGTGGATCTTGGCAGCTTTCTTTTCAACCACCAGCCGTTCCTCAAGATCCGTGATGAGCTCAGCGCGTTGCTCTAAGAGCGCCGCAAGCTCATCCCACCGTGCGCTTTTTTCGAGCAGGAGCGCGAGCTGCGTCGAGGCCTGTTCGTCTTCCGGTGCGAGAACGGATACTTGGCTCCACGCCCAAACGGCGGTCTCCAGATCCTTCAGCTGCGTTTCACTGAGAGCCGCCACCTCTCGCAACCATTCGAGCCGAGTGTGGGCCTCAACGCGTGTGGCGCGCGACGCGTTCACGAGCATCTCACGCAACTCTTTAAACTTGCGCGTTTGCCTCAAGTAGCTCTGCAAAAAGGCGATGGATTCAGCGTTGGCAGGGTCATGTTGGAGCACACTTTGATACGTGGCTGCGGCATCATGCTTTCGCGCCTTACGCGCCAGAGCTTGCCCTTCACCCAATAACCGCAGCACCACCGATTGCTCGCGCGCGTCCGTTTCGGGTGCACGCGCGACGACAGAAGTCTCGGCAGGCTTTGCGGCAGGGGCTGGTTCACTCAAATGCCCGGTTCCAATCGCTCTGGCGGCAAAGTTAGCGCGACCTTCCGCCAAACAGGCGTCAGTCGCCGCTTGGCCCAGAATGCGCGTCACTAAAGCCTGGGCTTCCCCCGACATCACCCCATCCGGATTGATCCGGAGGTATTCGGCGACACGAGGCGCAACATCCTCATCTTGCCCGAGTTCCGCTCCGTAGTACATCACGAGCTGCGCGGCGCGTTCGTGCTCGGGCGCAAGCTCAAGCGCGCAGGCTGAATACGAATAGCCGTGTTCTCCAGGGAATTCCTCTGCCAGCTCGACAAATAGCTGGACCGCTTCGGCCCGCTCAGTCGTTGAAACCGGCTGCTCCAGCTGAACACGCTCCAAGATGACGGCACCGAGCTGCTGCTTCAAACTGGCATCGGTGCCGCCTTCGATGGCTCGTGCCTCCCTGAGCGCCTGGGCAGCCGCAGGCAAGTCCGCCGTTTCGCGCCGAACCTCTGCTTCTTCAAGGTAAAGGGCCACCTTTCGCTCGGGGTCCGAGAGGAGTCGCTGTTCCTTTTCGTAGTAAGGGAGCGCGTCACGGGCGCGATTGTCAGCCCGGTAGAGCTCCCGCAGTGTCGAAATCGTAGAAAGGCTCTGATCGTTAAACTCGATCGCTCTCCGATAATTCTCGATGGCTTTCGGCTGCTGAGCGAGCGGAGCTTCACGCCACAAACGCCCCAATTCTCGGTGAATCGCGGCGGCCATGGGTTTGAGCGCTGGATCTTCCGCTGCTAAGGGGTCGAGTGCCTTCGCCCGGCGCTCCAAGAGAGCACAGAGTGCTTTCACTTCGCCCTTCTCTCGATACATCTCGGCAAGCCGCTCGGACGCCACGTCCTGGGTGGGGTCGCGATCCACAGCCTTCATCAGGGCACGGGCCGCCGCAGGCGCATCGCCGAGCGAGGTCGACCAAACACTTGCAGCTTCCGTGTACCAATGGCTGGCGATGGCACCCTCCGTGCTCTTTCCAGCGACAGTTTCCAAAAACTCGGCGTAGCGCTTCGGATCGAGGGTCCCCACCTCGTAAGCCAGTGCCAACGCCTCCCCGTCGTGGGGGTCACTCACCAAGCGAACTACTAGTGCATCAAGCGAAACCTGGTCCATCCCTGGCAGAAGCTAGCATTTGGGGCCAACACACGGCAATAAAGCAATTTTGACACCACCGTAACCGGCCAAGCGACCAACAATTGCGTCCACACTAAAAGCGGGTCGGCACCCGCAAAGACTTTTGATAGACTCCGCGCCCCATGACAACCGCCCCCCAAGTGGGAAGCCCGAGGCCGCAGACAAGCGCCGGAACCCTGCGAGCACGCCTCTCAAGTGCAACTGCGTCCACACCCGCGTTCGACTTTCGCGAAGCTCTGGGCCTGATCGTTCCTCTCTGCGTCGAATTGGCAGAACTGCACCGGCAGGGTCAAACCCTTCACGTACATCCATCGAGCC
>CAZSUA010000396.1:0-4599 GCA_964609655.1 uncultured Polyangiaceae bacterium
CGATTGGCTGAGCTGAAGCGGCAAGGGCGGGCTCCGGAAGAAGTGCTTCCGCTCCACCATCCAGCGCCGCGCTCGCCTCGGTGGGTTGCTTAACTTCTACACGAGGCAGGCCGCTTGAAACGCCCGCGATGCCTTTTGGGACACAACGGGGTCAGTCGCGCGTCGTGTAACTGATGTTGTGTATGTGGGTCTTCGCGTCTAGAAATATTGCCAGAATGGTTGCGTCCGCAACGTCCATTGCGATGCTGGCGGTCAGCGTGTTGGCGGTTCTCGTGACCTGCGGCGCGACCTTGCACGGCAGCCAGCTGCCATCGCTCGTGCGTAGCGAGAAGCTGGGCGTGAGCACCTTCTCATTACCATTGGAAGCAATAGTGATGCGAGCGCTCGTGAGGTGCACGGGAGGCACCTCGAGCAGGTTTACAGCTTCCCAGGCTGGAAGCTTGTTCGGGAGCTGGCCTGCTTCGCAGTAGGAGGGGGTGGCGATCCACCGAAGCGAGTCATGATCCATGTTGTTGGGGATCAGGTCTTTGGCTTCCAGCGGCACAGCCAGGGCTCCGTACTCGATGTAGAGACTGGGCGGATCCTCGGATGCTGCATATTGGCTAACGTCGAGGGTATAGCGATGCGTGTTCGCATCCTCCTCGACCTCGGGACTACCGCAACTGATTAGCAAACACGCTGTAATGATAACACGAACGTAAGGTACCACGCCGTGAGTCTAGCAGGCTCGCGGTTGCTCGTCACCAACGCTTCGCGGCGCTATCACCGCATCGCTCGGCTCCAGTCGCCGGTGGTTCGGACGCTTCATGGGCTCGCCCGCGAGCGCCAGTCGATCGAAACACTTGACAGTCCCAGTGACGTTTTAATCCGGTCGATGCGCAGCGTCGCCGCGCCCTGAGCGTCGAGCGGCCAGGCGCCGGGCGAATAGATGGACTCGCAGCTGCCAGTGCAGCCCAAACACCGCTTGAGCGCCACTTCGGGGTAGCCACTGTTTGCCACCAAGTACTTGCCCGGGCCGGGGGCAATTCGTACGAACCAAGTGTCTCCAGCAGCTCCAGGCGGTACCGTCACTTCCGAAATGGTGGTCGCCCCGAACGCGCTCGGGTCGAAAGCGAAAGCAGCCGAATCGTTGCAGCTGCTCGTGAGGCCCAGCTCCGGGGCGGCGCGAGCTTTGACTTCCACCGGCGCGGATTCCTTGTCGGCACCGAAGGTGTACTTGCCAGGCTCCAGCCGGACCATAGTGTTCACCAGCGACGCCGCCCCCGACAGGTAAGTCGCCACCCTCGGTACCACTTCGCAAGTGCTCAGCACCCTGACGGTGGTCAGATTTGGCTGAAAAACGAGATTTGTCGCCTCATCCACTTGAATCGTCCGAAACTGGTTGCTGCCGTCGCAGGAAACCCCAACGGTGGTGGGTGTACCGTCGAGGCTCAGGGCCGGAGCGCTGCACTCATCGAGGTACACGCATTGCACTTTGCGGCCCGCGAAGGCGTGGACTTCGTCCCACATCGTATCGAGTGACACGCCGTAGGCGGCTTCGAACGCCTTGCCAACGCTGTCTGCGTTATCGCCAGCACGCACGGCGTCATACCAAACGAGGAATTTATTTCGGGGATAGTGTTTGAGCAGGTGACCGATCAGCCAGGCTCCGTCGTTACCCAAAGATGGGTCCTGAGCGACGGTCTTTTCCACCACGTCGCGCCAGGTGCGGAGACTCGACTCGTGCGGGACCTCACACGACATCACCTCGGCAATGCCTTCGGCCAAGAACGATGGCGGATAAACTTGGTCGGCGTCGAAGTAGCTGTGCACCAACTCGTGCTGATGGGCGGACAAGAAAGCTCGAACCGCCAAACCCCCGCCACAGCCAAGCGAGTCGGGGCAATCCGCCAGCCGCTCGAACTCCTCCTCTGTCCTAAACTTGTAATAGTCGACCTTGGCCCCGGACTTCCAGGCGAACCCAAGGTAGTCATGCGTCCGCTGCCAGTGCGCTTCGAGCGTACCGAGCACCCCCTCGCACACTGAGTCGTCATCCGCATACGAGTGGTACCGAAAGTGCTCCGATTCCCATAAGCGGTTGCCTTCAAACCAGCTGCGCTGGTCTCCGCAGCCGCTGATCAACAAGAGCAGAGGCGCGGCGACCAACGCGACGAGCCAGCTATTAGGGCAGTGCACACGCCGCCGGAACGTGCCGCACGGTAGCGCCGCCTTCGGTCTTGAGATCTTTAGCGTAGAACTCTCCTCATGGCTGACGCCGTTCAGTGCCCGAAGGTTGAGGCTAGCATTGGGAACCACGAGTGTCCCGCGGAACTGCGTCTCCACGTAGACGGTTTGTTGACCGAGGTAGCCGAGCAAGAAGCCCGTCGCGTTGTTGGGCGTAGGGTTGTAGGTCGCCTGCAGCTTGGTGGTCTCGTAGACGACCACGCGAATGGTTCCATTTGCCTTCTCGCGGTGACTCGTCACGAAAACGCACGCGCTTCGCGGCGCTATCACCGCATCGCTCGGCTCCAGTCGCCGGTGGTTCGGACGCTTCATGGGCTCGCCCGCGAGCGCCAGTCGATCGAAACACTTGACAGTCCCAGTGACGTTTTAATCCGGTCGATGCGCAGCGTCGCCGCGCCCTGAGCGTCGAGCGGCCAGGCGCCGGGCGAATAGATGGACTCGCAGCTGCCAGTGCAGCCCAAACACCGCTTGAGCGCCACTTCGGGGTAGCCACTGTTTGCCACCAAGTACTTGCCCGGGCCGGGGGCAATTCGTACGAACCAAGTGTCTCCAGCAGCTCCAGGCGGTACCGTCACTTCCGAAATGGTGGTCGCCCCGAACGCGCTCGGGTCGAAAGCGAAAGCAGCCGAATCGTTGCAGCTGCTCGTGAGGCCCAGCTCCGGGGCGGCGCGAGCTTTGACTTCCACCGGCGCGGATTCCTTGTCGGCACCGAAGGTGTACTTGCCAGGCTCCAGCCGGACCATAGTGTTCACCAGCGACGCCGCCCCCGACAGGTAAGTCGCCACCCTCGGTACCACTTCGCAAGTGCTCAGCACCCTGACGGTGGTCAGATTTGGCTGAAAAACGAGATTTGTCGCCTCATCCACTTGAATCGTCCGAAACTGGTTGCTGCCGTCGCAGGAAACCCCAACGGTGGTGGGTGTACCGTCGAGGCTCAGGGCCGGAGCGCTGCACTCATCGAGGTACACGCATTGCACTTTGCGGCCCGCGAAGGCGTGGACTTCGTCCCACATCGTATCGAGTGACACGCCGTAGGCGGCTTCGAACGCCTTGCCAACGCTGTCTGCGTTATCGCCAGCACGCACGGCGTCATACCAAACGAGGAATTTATTTCGGGGATAGTGTTTGAGCAGGTGACCGATCAGCCAGGCTCCGTCGTTACCCAAAGATGGGTCCTGAGCGACGGTCTTTTCCACCACGTCGCGCCAGGTGCGGAGACTCGACTCGTGCGGGACCTCACACGACATCACCTCGGCAATGCCTTCGGCCAAGAACGATGGCGGATAAACTTGGTCGGCGTCGAAGTAGCTGTGCACCAACTCGTGCTGATGGGCGGACAAGAAAGCTCGAACCGCCAAACCCCCGCCACAGCCAAGCGAGTCGGGGCAATCCGCCAGCCGCTCGAACTCCTCCTCTGTCCTAAACTTGTAATAGTCGACCTTGGCCCCGGACTTCCAGGCGAACCCAAGGTAGTCATGCGTCCGCTGCCAGTGCGCTTCGAGCGTACCGAGCACCCCCTCGCACACTGAGTCGTCATCCGCATACGAGTGGTACCGAAAGTGCTCCGATTCCCATAAGCGGTTGCCTTCAAACCAGCTGCGCTGGTCTCCGCAGCCGCTGATCAACAAGAGCAGAGGCGCGGCGACCAACGCGACGAGCCAGCTATTAGGGCAGTGCACACGCCGCCGGAACGTGCCGCACGGTAGCGCCGCCTTCGGTCTTGAGATCTTTAGCGTAGAACTCTCCTCATGGCTGACGCCGTTCAGTGCCCGAAGGTTGAGGCTAGCATTGGGAACCACGAGTGTCCCGCGGAACTGCGTCTCCACGTAGACGGTTTGTTGACCGAGGTAGCCGAGCAAGAAGCCCGTCGCGTTGTTGGGCGTAGGGTTGTAGGTCGCCTGCAGCTTGGTGGTCTCGTAGACGACCACGCGAATGCTACCGTTTGCCTTGTTGAGGTCGAGGACGCTCTGCGAATCCGTTTCGAGTGACCTGAACGCGTAGTCACCCGCTTGCAGCTTCAGGTGGCCGCGAGGATGGACCGTCACCTTGCCATAGGCTCCGGGCACGAGCGTCCGCGACGTGTCGGACTCGACAAACACGTCGTTATTCGAAGCGGTCAGCGTGGGGAGCGCTGGTTGCGGGAACGCGACGGGCGTCACGAATGATTGTGCGAGCAGGATGGTTTGGTTGAAGCGCTCAGGCACCTGTCTACTGACGAGCAGGTTGACCGCTGCACGGTCGCGCAGCGTGATGCGCGTGGCGCTGGCAAACTCGCCGACTCGGCCGTCGGTGTTGAGCACGGTCAACCCCGAGCCGGTGTTGGAGACCGCGCCCCACTGTCCACTTGCTTCGGTCACCAAGAAGCGATCACCAAGA
>CAZSUA010000397.1:0-4593 GCA_964609655.1 uncultured Polyangiaceae bacterium
ATGCGAGCCCAAGGGCATTTCAGGGGAAGCCACTCGTTGCTGAGCAGCGCCCGCGTCCCGCAATGGCGCCCGCGCCCGCGCTCACGCCGAGGAGGCCTGCGCGGTCGAGCGATGCCAGCGCATTTGCTGAACTCGGGTTGTCTTCCGCACTTGTCGCAGCCCTCAGCGAAGAGGGTTACGAAACTCCCACGCCGATTCAACGGCAGTGCATTCCGACGATTCTTGAGGGCCGGGATCTTCTGGGGTCGGCGCAGACGGGCACCGGCAAAACAGCCGCTTTCATGCTGCCGATCTTGGAACGGTTGGGTGCCCCCAAAGGGACGATCCGGGCGCTGGTGGTGACTCCCACGCGTGAGCTCGCGCTTCAGATAGCGGAGCGCGCCACAGGCTATGGCCGGAATCTGAAGCTTGGCAATACCGTAGTTTACGGAGGAGTTAGCCAGAAGCGGCAAGAAGAGCAGCTGCGCTTGCGCCCGGATGTGCTCATCGCAACGCCGGGAAGATTGCTCGATCTGGTGCGGCAAAAGGTCGTTTCTTTGCGCAACGTTGAGATGCTCGTCCTGGATGAAGCGGACACCATGCTCGACATGGGCTTCATTCACGACGTGCGGCGGATCCTCTCGGAAGTCCCCACCAACCGCCAAACCCTGCTATTTTCGGCAACTCTGCCAGCCCCGATTGTTGAGCTTTCAGCTCGTTTCTTGCGCGATCCGGTGCGGGTTTCCGTGGCGCCCCAAGGCACCACCGCCGAGGGTATTTCTGAATCAGTGTACTTCGTGTCGCAAACCGAGAAGCGAGCGCTGTTGGAGCAGGTCTTGAAGACCGAAATCCCTGGGAGAACGCTGATTTTCTCGCGGACGAAACACGGAGCGAACCGTATCGCGAGTCAGCTGGAGAAGGCGGGAATTCAGGCTGCCGCCATCCATGGCAACAAGTCGCAGAGCGCGCGCGTGCGCGCCCTGAATGAGTTTCGTGAGGGCTCGAATCTGGTGCTGGTTGCGACCGACATCGCTGCCCGCGGGATCGACGTTCAAGATGTCTCACTGGTTGTCAACTACGAGCTGCCCAACGTTCCGGAGAGCTACGTGCACCGTATCGGGCGTACCGCGCGCGCCGGTGGTCAAGGTAAAGCCATCGCTTTCTGCGACAATTCAGAGCTTGGCTGCTTGCACGCGATCGAAAAGCTCACTCAGAAGAAGATCCCGGTAGCGGGCGGTAGCCCTGGTGCACTTCCGCGAAATGAAGCTTCCGGCTCCGAACGAGGCACTGGCCCGCGCGGCTCTAACGGCGGTTCAACCGGCCAACGACAGGCGGGTCGGAATGGGCAGAATGGCCGAAGACCGTTCCGGCGCTGACCAATGCTCCTCAGGGTGACCAAACAGGAACCCCTGAGCCATGTTGCAGCCCTGGGCGATCATGTAGTGCATCTGAACTTCGGATTCGATGCCCTCAGCGACGACCTCTAAGCCCAACTGGTGTCCCAGGCCGACAATAGCTCCAGCCACAGATTCTCGCTGATTGTCGCGCGAAATCGCGCGAATGAAGGACTGATCAATCTTGAGCACGTCGACATCAAATCGGTCTAAGTAGGCGAGCGAGGAGTACCCCGTACCGAAGTCATCAATCGCGATGCGTACTCCGAGCCGTTTGAGTTCAGCCAGCGTTGAATTGGTCCGATCGGTGTCGCGCATCAGGAGGGATTCGGTGATCTCAAGTTCCAGGCAAGCCCCGGGGATGTCGTAGGTTTGAAGGGCATTTTCGACCGTTTGGACCAAGCCTTGAGCCTCAAATTGTTTTGCCGATAGATTAACAGCCATGCGCAACGTGCGCTGGCCGTCATCGCGCAACTCTCGGAGCTTGCGACAGGCTTGGTGGAGCACCCAAGCGCCCGCCTCCAAGATGAGCCCACTTGCCTCAAGAACGGGAATAAACTCAGCGGGAGAAACGAGCACGCCATCATCGCGCCGCCAACGCAACAAGGCCTCAAGCCCAACCACTTCCAGCGACGGCAACGCGACCTGAGGCTGATAATAGAGGCAAAATTGATCGGTTTGGGTCGCAACGCGGAGCTGCGCCGCGAGGCTGAGCGTCTTTTTGACCTGAGCGTCGTGGGGTTCTTGCACGCGGACGAAAGTATTTCTGCCGCGTTCTTTGGCGAGGTACATGGCAAAATCAGCAGCCTTGAGTAGTTCATCGGCCGTTTCCCCGGCACCTGGGAAGCTAGCGATCCCAATACTGGAGGTGACGCACAGCTCAGCCTCATCCAGCTTAATCGGGCGTGAGAGCGACGCGACGATGCGACGTGCGAGCGCTTCGGGGATTTCGGCACTTTCTAGGCCTTCAACCAGGATTGCGAACTCGTCGCCGGCCAGGCGCGTGACGGTGTCGTACTCGCGGACGGCAGCTAGGAGCCGATCGCTGACCTCTCGCAGCAACTTATCGCCGGCTTCGTGACCATACGCATCATTGATCGACTTGAAGTGATCGAGATCGAGAAACATCACCGCAAGCTTCTCATTGCTGCGTGTAGCCCGAGCCAAGGATTGCACGAGCTTTCTACGTAGCGTCGAACGATTGGCAAGCCCCGTTAACTGGTCATAGTTCGCCCGGTGCGCGAGGCGTTGTTCGGCCTTCTTTCTTTCGACGGCAAAGCGGATCAATTGACGAAGATTGCGCGCGGAAAGATCGGCCTTGGCTATGAATTCTTGAGCGCCCACCCGAATTGCTTCAAGTGAGAGTGCCTCATCGTGTGTATCGCTCAACATGATAATCGCGGCGTCCTGGGACGCCGGATGTAGCGCTCGCACGCAATCGAGACCACCGGCATCAGGCAAGCTGAGATCAGCCAGGATGATATCTACTTCTGCATCGTGGAGCTTGGCAATCGCATCACGTACGGAGCCGGCTGTGGTGAGCCGAAGGCGCCCATCGAGCGCTTCACGCAGGCAAGCTGCTACGGGCGATGGGGGCTCCGTTGCTTCCTCGACCAATAATACTCGATAAACATCAGCGTCAAGTGCGGCCGACTCAGCGCGTTGTCGCTGGAGGTCGTACGCGCGCTCTACAATGCTGGCGAGTTCGTCATCATTCCACGGTTTCGGCACGATGGCTGTGATCCCGTGGTGCGTGCCGTGGTCGCGCCTGAGGTCCACTTCCGGCACCCCGGTTACCACCACAAAGGAAGTGTCCGGATAGATAGAAACGATGCGTTCGATCAGTGCTACGCCGTCGATGCCAGGCATGCGCAGATCAGTGACCACTACAGGATACTGCTGCAGTTGAACGGCGCGCAGCGCTTCAGGGCCGCTTGCCGCAGTTGCTACGGTGAAGCCGCGTTGTCGCATCGTGCGCTCGAATGCGCGGCGAACGGGAGCTTCATCATCAACGAACAGAATGGGAAGGCGCGAGGGGTGTGGTGTCATGCAGTTGCAGGCCTCTGAGCAAAGAGCGTACCCAGCTCGAAACGACCCGATTCTGAGATGAATAAGGGCGAAGGGGAGAAGGCTGCGAACGCGTTGGCAGCTTCGTTACACGCCCGCGTGACACGAGCGTCGATGGGTTGACGTTCGGTTAGCCGGTTGGTCGACGCGTCAAGCGTTTGGCGGTGAGGTCTTACGGCCGAAAAGCCACGCCACGCCAATCGAAATCCCATAGAGCAGCATCAGCGGCACGGCCATCATGATCTGACTGAGCGGATCGGGTGGCGTGAGGATGGCGGCGATCACGAATGCGATCACGATAAAATAGCGAAAGAATTTGATCAGGTGGGTGTGGGTGACGAGCCCAGCGACCGACAAGAACAGCACCACAACCGGCAGCTCGAAGATAATGCCGAAGGCCATCAACATCTTCGTGATGAAGCCGATGTATTCGGTGATCATGAGCGTGGCCTTAATTTCCACGCCTGGGAGATCGGGGTCCTTGCCGGCGTAACTCAGTAGATATTCGGCGGCGACTGGAAACGCGAAGCGCCACGAAAAATAGCTGCCCATCATGAATAGGCCGCAAGAACTGAGGACGAATAAGATCGAATACTTCTTTTCTTTCTTATAAAGGCCAGGCGCGACGAACGCCCAGATTTGGTAAACAATCAGGGGAAAGGCCATCACGAAGCCACCCAAGATCGCGATCTTGAGGTACATGACGAAGCCTTCACCCAACGCCCTGAAATGGATTTCGAACGGACCATATTTTGCTGGATCCCAAGCATCTTTCAATGGTTGGGCCAAGAACAGAAACATGGATTTCCGGAAATACCAACCGATGCCTGCGCCCAGCACCGCGGCCAGCAGCGCCTTGACCAACCGGCTGCGGAGCTCATCCAGGTGCTCCCAGATCGTCATCGCGCCGTCGTCGTGTTCGGCTTCTTTTTCTGCAGGTGCCTCGGTTGTTTCGGTCACAGGGTTCTCAAGATCGGATACGAAGGTTTCGGCGAAATCGAACGGGCGAGATTAAGCGTCGGAGGCTTCTGGGTTCACGTTGGAGCCGCTGCTAGGACTGGTGAGCTGGCCTGGGGTGTCGTTGCCGGGGGTTGGCGCAGGATTGGCAGGTTTCGAGTGGGAAGGCGCGCTCGGTCGTGGCGGAGCGTTAGGG
>CAZSUA010000398.1:0-4539 GCA_964609655.1 uncultured Polyangiaceae bacterium
GGGCACCGGCCCATTCTACAGAAGAGCGTCGGCAGCAAGGAGTTCAAGCTCATCTACGACACGGGCGGCGGGAAGATGGTGAAGAACGTCCCCGTCGCACTGGCCGATCGCGCGAAGTACGCTTTGAACGACGACGAGGTGCTGGAGCTCGCACGCTGGGGCTGCATCGTCGAAGACCATTACTCCGCCAAGCGCGGGGCACCGGCTCCAATGGACTTAGAATGGGCCAAAGACGGAAACACCGGCGAGCTGTTCATTGTGCAGGCGCGACCCGAGACGGTTCAGTCGCGCAAGAACCCCGACATACTCGAGACGTTTCGGCTCGACCGGCGCAGCACTGTGCTCGCCAGCGGTCGGAGTGTTGGCGAAAAGATTGCCACGGGGCGAGTGCGCGTCATTCAGAGCGCGCAGTTCATCGGTCAGTTTCAGGAAGGTGAAGTGCTCGTCACCGACAAGACCGATCCGGACTGGCAACCCATCATGAAAAAGGCCGCCGCCATCATCACGAACCGTGGAGGTCGCACCTGCCACGCCGCCATCGTCAGCCGTGAGCTTGGCGTGCCCGCAATCGTCGGTACCGAGCAAGGCACTGAGGCGCTCACGGACGGTCAGATGGTCACCGTGAGCTGCGCCGAAGGCGACGCGGGTTTCGTCTATGATGGTGCGCTGCCCTTCGAGGTGCAGCACACCGACCTCAAGGCCATCGGCCGACCACGCACCAAGGTGATGATGAACTTGGCGAATCCGGAGGAAGCCTTCTCGCTTTCGTTCATCCCGAACGAAGGCGTTGGGCTCGCACGGATGGAGTTCATCGTCACGAACTACATCAAGATCCACCCCCTCGCGCTCATCGATTTTGAGCAGCTCGCGGATGCCGCTGCAAAAGCTGAGATCGAGCGGCTTACCGTCGGCTTCAAGGATAAGCCGCAATTTTTCGTCGACAAACTCGCGCGGGGCATCGGTATGCTCGCGGCGGCGTTTTACCCGAAGGATGTTATCCTGCGCCTGAGCGATTTCAAAACGAATGAGTATGCGAATCTCATTGGCGGGAAGCCGTATGAGCCGCACGAGGAGAACCCGATGCTCGGTTTCCGGGGCGCGAGCCGCTACTACCACCCGCGCTACCAAGCCGGCTTTGCGCTCGAGTGTCGAGCCGTTAAAAAGGTGCGCGATGAGATGGGTCTCACCAATCTCAAGGTGATGATCCCGTTTTGCCGTACCGTCGACGAAGGCCGCCGTGTGCAGGCGGAGATGGAGACGCACGGTCTGCGACGCGGCGAAAACAGCCTGGAAATCTACGTGATGTGCGAGATCCCCAGCAACGTCATCCTTGCGGAGGAGTTTGCCGAGATCTTCGACGGCTTCAGCATCGGCTCGAACGATCTGACGCAGCTCATCCTCGGCGTTGACCGCGACAGCGAAATCGTTGCCCCCATTTTCGACGAGCGCAACCCTGCCGTGAAGAAGATGATTGCCCAAGTCATCGCCACCTGCCGAGCCAAAGGTCGCAAGATCGGCATCTGCGGCCAGGCGCCGAGCGACTACCCCGAGTTCGCGCAGTTCCTGGTCGAGCAAGGCATCGACAGCATCTCGCTCAATCCCGACACCGTATTGAAAACGACGCTGGCGATCCTGGAAACCGAGGCCAGGTTGAAGAGCAATCGAGCTCGGTGATCGACTCGAGTTTGAGCGTTCCGGCGTTGAGCGCCGCATCTAGAGTAAGCCGTTGAATCCGGATCGTTAATCTCTTCGCGAACACGGTCGGGCACGACGAACTCGTGGCCCGGAAGGCGCCCGCAGAAATCGAGCCGAGAGACGTGCATTAAGTTGATCAGAACGTTCGAGTCGGTGACGACGATGCGAACGATGGCTGTGCTCACGGGGGGCTGTCCGAGGCATCTGCGTCGATGCCAGCGTCCTCAATGAGCTGGTCGAGATCCGTGGCGGGAAGACCGACCAACGAGGCGAGTTCTCGCAGCTTGCCGCGCGACAATTCATCGCGTCGGTAGGCTTCGAGCGCCAACCCCAGGAAGCGGTGCTTGAACTCGCTTCGCATCTCGGTGTGATCGGGCTCGGGAAGCCCGAGGTGCTCCGCGAGTTGCTTTCCCTTCCCGGCCTCGTCGAGGCGCTTCAGCTGCTCGAACTCGGCCTCATTGACGAGGCGCAAGTTTCGCAGCCGATAAAGGACGGAGCGGCGACTGACCACGAAGTGATGCGCGAGCTGCACGACGTCATAGAGCTGGAGCGTCTGAGTGCCCGGCTCAGTTCGCCCTTCGACGTTTAGACTGCCGGATTCGTCGAAGACCTCGGCATAGGTTCGACTTGGCTTCCCCTTGCCAAGCCCACCAACGAACTGACGAAAGCCATCCTCGGGCATGAGAAAGTTCGCGGCGAACGCGTTCGCGCGAACCTCGATTAGGTTGTCGCGCTCGGACGCTCTGCTGATGAGGCCGAAGCGTTCTCGATCCGCCACGACGTGCGCGTACTCGTGGGCGAACGAGAAGCGTCGGCGGAGGTAGTGGTGCCCACGGTTCGCGACGACGAAGAGCCCCACCTTGCGGTCGCTCAGCGTCAAGCCCGAGACGTCGTCGGGAAGATCAACAAGCCCAGTCCGCACCCCCTGCGATTCGAGCAGTTCCGCGAGATCGGGCAACGGGCCAGTGCCCAGACCGAGGCGTCGACGCTCCTCCTCAGCAAGGCGCTGCCCCTGTTGGATGGACTCCCACCGCGTCTTCGGCGGCGGGAACGGATAGGACGCCACGGCTGTGAGATCGCGATCGATGCCGACGAGTCGCTCCAAGCTGGTCAGCTCGCGGCCGATCGCCATGCATTCGCGGAGCTTCTCGAGCACGATGGGCTGTCTGACCACTTCGGGTTGAGCACGAAAGAGAGCCGCAAGCGTGTCCTCCTCTTGGAAGGACGCACCGATGAACTCGTGAATGTCGCGACCGAACAAGTACGCGAGCTTGTCTAGCTCCAGGCTCGAGACAGACCGGTTCCCGCCTTCCATCTGCACGAAGGTCGGGCGCGAAAGCCCGACGTGCTTCGCCGCCTCGTCCTGCGTCATGCGGCACGCCTCACGCGCCGCGCGGATTCGTCTTCCTAGCTCTTGCTGAGTGATCGCCAATAGGTGGTTGCCTCACCTTACAAAGGTAGCTTTTCAGACCCCAAGTGTCAATATAAGGTTTTTCTGTTCGAATTTTGGCGCCAATGGGGGCTTCGCAACCGGGGAACCGGCCCTGGATTCGAGTGGTTTAGGTCCGAGGCCGGACTGAACAGCTTCTCACTGTCGCCGAGCAAGTGGGTGCAAGCTACCGGCGCCATCAGCATTTACTCAAAGGCTGGGCGCGGCGGCGGAACCTACGCCCACCGCGACATCGAATTCGGTTCGTGGCTCAGCCCCGAGTTCAAGCTGTACCTGATCAAGGAGTTCCAACGCCTCAAGGACGACGAAGCGGGTGCCGGGAAGAAACTGCGGGCTAGCCAGCCGGGCTCCACTGGTCGGGTGTTGCGAGCGCAATCGGCGTGTAGAAATCGCTCGGCTTGATGGTGAGCAGCGAGCACTCGACCCGTGACAGTACTTCCTCCGCTAGGCCCCAAATAAAAAGGCCCGGCGCAAAGTGACCGACACTGCCCATGACTAAGTGAGACACTTTCTCCGCCGCCGCCATGTTGACGATGGCGTCCGCCGGGTCACCTTCCACCAGATGCCCGTGAACGCCCGAAAGCCCGTGCAGCTCCCGTGAGAGGAGCTGTTCCAGGTCGATTTGCCGCGCCCGATGCCAGCCCTGGACGAACTGCGCGAAGGCGTCCGAGCGGAGGAGGCCTCGATACACATTGAGCTTCTGTGTATCAATGACGTGGAGCACGTGGAGCGGCGCCCCGTAGACCTCCGCCAAGGAGCTCGCCGCCAAGAGCAACGCGCGGGTGAGTTCGAGGCTTGAGTCGTCATCCGTCGGATCCACCACGCAGAGCACCTTCGGCGCATCCAGCAAGCGCCGACGGGGGCTCATCACCAGGACCGGCACCGCGCTCTTGCGCACCAAGTGGAGTGCCGTGGTGCCGAAACTGGTCATGCGTCGCACCTCTCGGCCTCGCGCTGCCTTCACGATCAGATCATGACGCCCGCCTACCGCTTGCCGAATCAACTCGAACGCAGGATTGCCGCAGGTGACCTTAGCTTCCACGGGCATGCGCTCCACGTTCTCTTGAAGCTGTTCGTCGCGCCGTTGAAGCATGAGTTCCAACAGTTCTTGCTGCGCGACAACTGGCAAGCCGGGCGGAATTCGGGTTGGCACAGGGGGAATCACATCCATAGCCATGAGCCTCCCGGTCGCGTGCGAAGCGAGCCGGATGCCCTCGGTCAATGCAACCTCACTCTCGGGCCGACCGTCCGCGTAAACCAATACATTCTTCCAAATGGACATGTGCTTTCCTCCAATTCCGTTCAACTCATCTCGCGTCTGTCTGCCTGGCTGCACGCTCGTTCGCGCCCCCGTTCCCCAGTGGGGTTGGGGCCGCCCTGTCATCCTGCGTGCG
>CAZSUA010000399.1:0-4510 GCA_964609655.1 uncultured Polyangiaceae bacterium
GGGTGTTGGGGGGCTAGAGAATTTTGGCCAACGCGTAAGTCGGCAAGAGGCTTGAGGATTGCGAACAGGTAGGAAGTTTTTCGTCCTACCTCGGGAACCCGGGCGCTTTTCTTTTGTTCAGCTGAAGCTATGTTCAGTACTCATGGCCCTGCCGCAAGCCCTCCTCGATCAATTCCCGTCTCGCTTGGTATGGCGAGCGGAGGCTCCCGTTGAACAGGCCCAAGCGTTCGACAAAAAGGCGTTTTCTACACTGGAAGCCCTAGATGCTGTCCTGCCGGATGGTGGGCTGTTGCGGGGTGGCGTGGTGGAGCTGGCGAGCCAGGGCGGGGCGTCTTTGGGTTCTAGCGTGGCATTGGCGGCCTGTCGGTCGGCCCAACAAGAGGGCTATCTCCAGGCTGGAGAGCCGAGTTGGTGTGCCTTTGTCGATCCGGGGGGCACGCTGTACGGGCCCGGAGTTGAGCAGGCTCAGGTGGCGTTGGAGCGGCTGTTGGTGGTGTGTCCGCCGTTTTCGGCGCTGAGTCGGGTCGCGGTGCGCATGGCGAGTAGTCGGGTGTTCTCGCTCTTGGTGCTCGATCTGGCGGCGGTGCCGGGTGCGGAGCTGAATGTTCCCTTGGGGCCCTGGGCTCGCTGGGTGCGCCAACTCGCGCTCTTGGTTGAAGGCTCCATGAGCAGTGTTGTGTTGTTAACTGATGCGCGTTCACATCGGCCGCTGCCGCTGCCCGTCGCTCAACGCATTGAGTTGTCGCGGGTAGATCCCAGAAGGCTCAAGGTGTCGGTTAAGAAAGATCGCTCAGGGCGCCTATTTTCACCGCAGATTATCGAGGTCTTGCCCGAGCAAAATAAATTGGTACAGCCCTTACGCAAGGCGCCGGCATTTATTTCAGGCAACGTCAGCGCCAACGTCAGCACGAACGTCAGCTCCAGCACCAACATCAGCGCGAAGTGAAGGGCCAGGATTGTGGAAGCTCGCACTCTATTCGACCCAGCGCTCTTCACGCCCAAGGCGAAATCACGGCGTGTGCTGGCCTTAGTTTTCCCACAGCTCTTGTGTGAGCTCATCGAGCAGCATCTGATCGCTCCCGGCGAAGTACCGAGCAAAGCTGTTGTCGATCCTCGACGTGGCCAAACGCAAGCTGTGCCGGCCGAGTCGAAGCGTGCACGGCAGCCCAAGCAGATCGCTTTTGGCGTCGTGTTGGTAAAAGGGTCGGAAGGCGCAAAATTTTTGCCTATCTATGACACCCAGCTGAAGGTGAGCGCTCCGCTTTGCTCCGTGAATGCTGAGGCGCGCCGCTTAGGTGTGCGAGCCGGGCAAAGCATTGTTGAAGCACAGGCGGTGCAAGCTTCCTTGCAAGTCTTCCAAGTCACCGAAGAGCAGTTGCAGCAAGCTTTGGGTCGGCTTGCGGAAATGGTGATGGACCTCGGGCCGCTCGTAGCGCTGGGTGCTCCAGATACGGTCTGGGTTGATATCACGGGTGCCAGCCATTTGCGGGGTGGCGAAGCGGCGCTGTTGAGTGAAGTGGTGGAACGCGTGCGGGCTTTCGGGCATCGGGTGCGCGCAGCAATTGCTGAAGGGCCGCTGCTGGCTAAAGCCTTTGCCTTGTGGGGATCTCAAAAAGCTGGCCCGCCGCAGATTGCGATGTTGCCGCTGGTGGCGCTCCCGTTAAGCGTTGAGCAGCTGAGTTTTTTTGCGCGCTTAGGTGTGCTCAATGTGGGGCAGCTGCAGGTTTTGCCAAAGGCGGCGCTCAGTGCTCGGTTGGGGGAAAAATCTGCGCAGATTTTAGGATTAGCTGCTGGCGAAGATCCAACGCCGCTCGTTGCGTATCAGCCGCCGCGTGTGCTGGCTGAGCAAGTGAGCTTTCTCGACGGCATTTCGGGAGTTGAGCCGCTGTTGTTTGTGCTGCGTGGGCTTTTGGCGCGAGTTTGCGTGCGCCTTTTAGGGCGAGGTGAGGCAGCGGAAGCCTTGGAGCTCCACCTGCAACACGATCGCTCGATTGCCGAATTTCACGGGCGCCCACTGGATACCAAGTTATCGTTTGCTTTGGCTTCTCCGCTCTGGAAGGAAGAGGAGCTGTTGCGGGTGCTGCGAAGCAAGGTCGAGCGCTTGAAGCTCGAGTCTCCCACTGTGGCCGTGCGTTTGCTGATCACTTCTATTGTGCCAGCGCAAAGCCGGCAGCTGACGTTCTCGAGTGTGGTCGCAGGCCTAACGGAACGCGCCTTCGATGAAAGTGAGTTAGCCGTGCTTTTAGCTGAGCTGAATGCCGATATCGGGCGAGAAAATGTCGGCATCTTGCGGATTTTGGATTCCCATCGGCCAGAAGCCAGAAGTGCGCTCTTTCCAGTTGTGTTGAGTAGCTCGAATCAAAAACAGACCAAGAGAAAACGCCGCAAGTCGATGGTTTCCAAGGAGCTGCTGGATATTGGAGTTGGGAATTCGGGTGGTGTCAGAGTTAGAGTTGGTACTGGAACTGGAACTGGTAATTCAAGTGGTACGGGTGCGAGCCCTTTGCGTGCGATCCCGTTTCGTGAACTCAGCGTGCAGGAGGGTCCAGCTCCGGCAGTGCGCACCCCAACCCGCCTGCTTCCAAAAGCTATTCTGATCGAGGCTGTCTTCAAGGTGGGAGAGATTATTGGGCTCGGTGCTAATCTGTATACCATTGAACGTGTGCTGTTTGATCATCGCTTGGAGGCGGTGCAATGGTGGTCGAAACGGCCTGTTTCGCGTGATTATGTGCGGCTTTGGTTGAAGGGCCCCGAGGGCGGCTTGGCGGTGCTCGGGTATGTGAATCGGGACAGCGGTTCGCATTATATTCAAGCTATTTATGACTAATGCGTGCGCATGTTTGCGGAGTTGTCAGCACGTTCGTGTTTTTCTTTTCTGCGTGGAGCCTCGCGTCCGGAGGAGCTCGTTGATAAAGCTAAAGAGTTAGGGATTGCTGCGCTTGCCATCTCGGATCGAGATGGCTTGTATGGTTCGGTGCGGGCGCACACGCGGGCTCAGGAAATTGGGCAACGGCTGATCGTGAGTGCGGAACTCAGCTTGGGGCTGGTGTGTGGCTCAACGGAACGCCGAGTGTTGCCGGATCCCAAGGGAGCAGCTGAACCGATCGTGTTGAATCTGCTGGTAGAAAATCATCGTGGCTATGAAAATTTGTGTCGGTTGCTCACGCTGGCGCATCGTGATCGACCGAAAGGCGAGAGCTTATTGGAGGCAGAATGGCTAGCGGCGCATGCCGAAGGGCTGCTGGTGTTGGTGCCGATGCCCCAAGTGGTGGGGGATTCGAGCACAGCTACGGAGCAGCTTTTGGGTGTGGTGCGCGACGTATTTCCGGGGCGATCTTTCGTCGCAACTTATCGGCATCGAGATGGGCATGAGCGCGAGCGCGAGCGTCTAGCGGGGCGTTGGGCGGCGCGCTACGGAATGCCGATCATTGCTACAGCACGGGCGCTCTTTCATGAGCGAGAAAGAAAATCGCTGCGCGATGTGTTGCACTGTATTCGGCGTGGGCTCACGCTCGATCAGGCTGGTACTGAGCTTTTAGCCAATCAAGAGGCGGAGTTGCGTTCGCCTGCTCAAATGCAGCGTCTTTTTTACGATCAGCTAGCCTGGGTGGAGCGAACAGTGGAAGTCGCTAGCAGCCTGCTCTTCAGCTTGAATGAGCTTCAATATCGCTTTCCGTGCACGCTTTCGCCCGGCGAAACAGCAGATGAAAAGCTGCGACGGCTTTCACTCTTGGGCTTGGAGGTGCGTTATCCGAGTGCGGTGCCCAACAGTGTCGCGGAGCAAGTGCAAAAGGAGCTTTTGTTGATTCAAAAGCTCCAGATGGCCAGCTATTTTCTGAGTACTTGGGAAGTGGTGGAAATGGCGCGTCGCCGTCGCATTCTTTGTCAGGGGCGGGGGAGTGCTGCCAATAGTGCGGTGTGTTATGCGCTCGGGATCACGGCGGTGGATCCGGCGCGCTCGAACCTTTTATTCGAGCGTTTTATGAGCGAGGAGCGAGCTGAGCCGCCTGATATCGATATTGATTTTGAGCACGAGCGCCGGGAAGAAGTGATCCAAGAGATCTATGAGCATTATGGGCGCGAGCGGGCTGCCATGGTGTCTGAGGTGATTTGCTATCGCGGCAAGAGTGCTTTGCGCGAAGTCGGCAAGGTCTTTGGGTTGTCGTTGGAACAAGTGGAACGCTTGAGCCGAACCATCACGCATTGGGATCCCGCGGAAGTGCCCGCTGAGCGCCTGAAGGAGATGGGCTTCGATCCGGAAGATGCCCGAGTGCGGCAGATCTTGAAGTTAGCCAAGGAGCTGGAAGGGATGCCGCGGCACCTTTCGATTCATGTCGGGGGTTTTGTGGTGTCGGCGACGCCACTTTTTGAAGTGGCACCTATCGAGCCCGGGCGTATGCCAGGACGCACGGTGGTGCCTTGGGATAAAGATGATCTGGAGACGCTGGGTTTTTTTAAAATCGATGTGTTGGGTTTGGGGATGTTAACTGCGATTCGCAAGGCTTTGTTG
>CAZSUA010000400.1:0-4500 GCA_964609655.1 uncultured Polyangiaceae bacterium
CTAAGATGTCCACCACTTGCGGCCCCTCCCATCGCGCTAAGATGTCCACCACTTGCGGCCCCTCCCATGCCGGCGGACGTCGCACCCCCTGAGACAGCCCGTCCACCGATAGCGTTCGCTTTAGCAGAGCCGCCGGCTGGCATTCCTCTCCCCCCGCTGCTCGTGGTCGGCTCGGTGGCAGTCGCGGTTTCTGAGGTATTGCCAACGCCGAGGACCTCTTCCGGTCCGCACCCGACACCAACCAAAAGCCAGAGACCGATCGATGCTTGTGTTTTCACTTGAATCCTTCGCTTCACAACGCCCCGCCAACACATTCACGCTCGGTACCAGTCAGCCCTCGGCTGAGCAAGACCTCGCGAGAATTCCCTATGCTTTTCCCTGATCCAGAGTCGCTCTGGGTCCCGCCCTATTTTAGGTGAACTCTCGTTGTCAGCCAGCGATTATCAAGCGACGCCGACACGCGCTCCAAGGGCAGCCGGGGGTGTGCGGCGAAGATGCTCAGCAGAGCGGAGTGTCAGGTCGCAGAGTTGGTGTGCGCCCTGGTTTTATTCGCGCGGGAGATAGTAAGCATGCTTACTATCTGGAACGCGCCGTGAGAGCCCTTGCTCAGGCGCCTGTTTTTACACGCTTGCTTGGGCTGGACAATTTGAAGAAACGTCCAGGCCTATTGGACTCGACAAGGCCCTCCGCCACCACAACTAACGCGATCGAATCCTAGCGTCGCTTTCTGACACGCCCCGCAATCAGCACAGCGCAGCCCCAATCGCCTGATACCAAACGTTGGCCATCACCGCATAGCCTGCATCCGTGGGGTGCGCGTAATCTACTAAATACTCAGTTTGGTAGTTCGCGTTGGCGGTGAAGGCACTGTACATGTCCACCATCACAACGTGTTTTCCGGCGGCGGCTCGGGTCTGCACAACGGCTGGAATGAGCGCGTTGTACTGGGTGACACCCGTGTTATCGCCTTTAGCCGTCGGTAATGGAGTCACCATACGGGACGAGGACACAGGGTTGACCTTGCGGGGGACAGGGATCGAAGTTGAGGGCCGGGCCGCCGCCGAGAGCCTGCCCACTTCCACCTGATGCGCGAAATCCGCCGCTGCCGGAAGCCACTCCTCCGCTACTCGCGTTCGCAAATCCGCCGGTGTTCTTCGCGCCGCCACTCACACCGTTCGCGGTGCCTCCCGTGAGTTGGACTCCGTTGGCCCCGCCGCTATTGCTCGGCTCCCGCAGCACCTGTCCACTGCATCCGCTGACAACCGCCAAACCAAGACCCAATCCGAATCCAACCCAGTGACTGTGACGCATAGCGCTCCTCTACTTCCCTAGGATAGACCACCAAGCCGTGGCCATTTTTTCACCCATCAGACGCTCAGAAGCTGAGACGTAATGCGGATCCCCCTGGATCAAAGTTAACCCCTGCGAGGAGGAAACCTTAAACCGCGCATCGCTGACCGCAATCTGAGCGAGCGCCGCATTCACCGCATTATCTTCGCCATTTTCGCCGATCTCACCGGCCACTACGGGGAGTGTGGGGTCGCCCACCTTGGTACGAATGGCCAGCACCAGCTCCGTCAACTTTTGAGCGTAGTCGGCGGTAGAGGTATCCGTGTTGGACTCACCTTGGTGCCAGATGAAACCACGAACGGTGCCCATCTGCATGCCCGCTTCGAGGTACGGAAGCATGGCCAGGTAGTGCTCGCCATTCGTTGGGTTCCAAGTTTCGATCGGTGTGCCACCCACGGCAGCATTGATAAGATAGATATTGACCTCAGGATCGGTGACCTTCTCCAAGATCTTCATCCCGAACGTTCGACTCGGCGACAGGCCTCCGCCCCAAAGGCAGACGTCCTCGCTCGCTGGGACCCATGTCTTGTCCTGCTTGAGCTTGAAGACGCGTGCCGGCGCCACATTGTCTTCAGCTTCGAGCGGAGAAGCACCCTGCATATTGGATTGACCCAACATGATGTAAACCCAGTTCTTCGAACCGGGCTCGGTGATCACCGGAGCACCGCCCGTGCCCATCGTACTGCTGCCGCCCGAATTCGCTCCTCCCGCGTTTGAGTCGCCTCCTGAGGCCGTACTTCCCCCAATGCTCCCGGAGCCACCAGCACTCCGCACACCGCCGCTCGCGCTCGTGCCGTTACCCAAGCCACCCGCAGCAGACGCCGCACCTCCGGAAGACGTTCTCGCGCCACCCGTGGCGCTCCCAGCTCCACCCACTTCAGAAGCGGAGCCTGCCGAGGGTGATTCAGCGCTGCTACACGCTAGCACCGCCCCCAACGTTGAGAGGGCAGCAACGAACAACCAACACATTCTTGTTCTCGACATACATCTATTCGTAGGAAGCGTGCAGGCTAGCGCGCTCCTCGCCTGAAACCTGAGAGTGCCACATGAACTCAGATACGGTATCCGAGCGAGCAGGAAGCTTATCACAACGATGCCGCACTATTTGGCCACTCTCCGGGCAATATACCGGACTATCTAGCCAGCGCCAGTCGTGCACCGGATTGCGGAGGATGTCATCCCGCGCGGTTTTGTCGGCTGCCTTCAAATGTACGGAAGGAGCAGCGCACTCAAGAGCTGATCACGTTGATGGCGCTCGACATACTCGGGATTGATGCAAGGAACGAGCTGTTTGGTCCGCACTGAAGCATACCAATGCACAACGCGAGTGTTGGCACGAATAGCCGTCGTTAGATCCACGGATGGACGCAGGCGAAACCAGTGCCTGCTGATCTCCGGCCCCATAGGATAGAAAACTTCCGGCGGATGCACGACAAGCCCCTCACCGCGATAGTTCGTCACCGCTCGTTCTAGCGCGTGCGTCCCGAGCGCGTAGCGCACCGTTTGACGAGCCGGTGGCACGCTCAACATAGCCTCTAACAAGCCAAGAATGAACGGATGCCGAGGCTCAGCGCCAAGCACCGCGTTGTTGGGAGCGACCGGATAAAGACGCTCGATCTTCGTAAAGCGTTGATAACCATCCGGAAACCAGCGAGTCATCTCGCGCAGAGTCGTTAACCCGTAGGCGCGTAATTTTGGAAGGAACGCGCGACCTTGAACCACGGCCCGCGGGAACGCCACACGTTCCACACCGCAAAACGCACCTGCACTGAGGAGCGGCGAAAGCGAGGCCACCGTCACAGTGTCCGTGTCCAGATAGACACCGCCTTCAACCGCTAGTATCGCCGCGCGCACGACATTTGCGCGAGCCGCCGGCTGTGACAATTGCGCGTACAAAGCTTGCAGCCGCACGCCATCATCACCCAACCTTGCGAATAGAGCGTCTGAATCGATACGGCGGGATTCGAAGCCCGGCAAGGCACACAGCTCGGGCCAAACGTCCGTGGTGGAGAGATCCGAGTCATGGTGGAGAATCACCCGCGAAAATCCGCCCTGGCGGGCAGCGGAACGTAACGCGACTGCGTGCACCCACGGCAGCCTTTTGCCGAACCAAATGAAGTGTGCAACGGATGGGATCACGGGCGGTTGGCTTACAGATCCACGCAACAGATGCAAGCCTCGGATCATCGAACCTCAGCGAGCCTCACCGAACCCTGATCCAGAAGCATGGATCCTGCGTGCTTTCTTGAGCGAGCAGTCGCGAAGATTTGGCGCCGCGCCCGTGCAAAGGTTGAGCATCTCCAAGTGCTCCCAAACTTGTCCGTGACCTCTATCTCAAAGTCGAACACCAGATAGTAAGTATGCTTACTATCTCCCGAGGAACGAAAAGGGGACGTCACCGGGCACGCCTACGGCGCAGCCCCGCAACCGAGCGCGAAGCTTCGCCCCGATCACTTTTGATTTCAATCCTTAACGTGCGAGCGTTCGCGCTGCTGTGCGCGAAAGGCGCTTGGCTCAAGCCCAGTGCGTTTACGGAAAAGCCTGGCAAAGTAGCTGGCATCGTCGATTCCCACTTTGGGTGCGACATCCTTCACGCGTGCATCGCTGCCAGACAGCATTTCCTCGGCACGGCGCAGGCGCACATCAATCACGTAGTTCATCGGGGACATGCCAAAGGATTCGTTGAAGCAGCGCGTGAGTGTGCGCTGCGACATATGCGCGCGATCCGCGAGCTGCTCAAGCGTGACGGGCTCTGCGTAATGCTGCTCAAGCCATTGCAACACGGTATCGAGCCGCACCAATGTTTGGGAAAGCGGCACGCTCATGCCAGCATAGGCGCGCGACAACCGCACCAAAATCCGTGACAACAACGCCAAAGCCTCAACTTGGAAGCCATTCTTCTTCTGGCTGAGCTCTTGGTCCAGCTCGTTGCACACGACGATCAACTCCTCCAGTGCGCCATCTTCCAACCGCAGGCGACTCTGAAAATCATGTCGCGCACGCCACTGCGGCTCGAAGCAGAAGAGCGCTTGATAGCCAGCCACAGATTTCAAATACGATTCTGGCAGCGGCAACGCCTTCGGATCAAACAGCACGTTGATCAGCCCAAGATCCCGCCCACCCTCGTAGCCGTGCAGGACATTCACCGGG
>CAZSUA010000401.1:0-4500 GCA_964609655.1 uncultured Polyangiaceae bacterium
CCGGTGATCTTCGTGCCGCGGAAGCGCCCGAGCTTGAGCAGCGCCTGCGGGTAGTCGGGGCTCGCCGGCGCGCTTCAGTTCCGCTCTGCGTTGGACTCCATCCCTCGTTCGCCCTCGTTGCGGCCGAGGAAGGGCGTGAGGTTGAGGGTTGGAGCGCCCTTCCACTTGGCGTGCTTGCGCAACAGCTCTGTGGCTGCGCTCTCGAGCTGGCTGTCAGCCAGAAACGGGACCTTCAGATCCATCACTTCTTCCCCTTCTTCTTCGCGATGAGCTTCATCAAATCGTCGCCCGAGAGCTTCTGCTCCTTCGCCGACCGAAGGAACGCGGGCATGCTCGGGTCACCCTTGATGACCTTTTCCACATCCTGTGGCACGCGGCCGGCGAGCTGCATCAGCTCGTCGAAGTCGTCGTTCAGCAACGTCGCCAGCTTTTGGATCACGTCCTCGGCCGGGGGGGTCTTCTCGTCCATGGTCTCGATGCGCGATAGGTACGTGGGGGAGATGCCGACTTTCGTGGCGGTCTCCCGGAGCCCGAGCTTGCGCTCTGTTCTCATGCGGCGAATGCGTTCTCCAAGCCGTTCCTTCACGTCGTCCTCTCTCAAGCGCCCCGCGAGAAGCAGGGCGGCGATGTAGTGTCCCCTAAATACTAAACAGCTGTGCCGCGGTCAAGGACGACCGCCCCGAGCGCGCCCGCCGAGACCGAGAGCGCCGAGGAGCGCCTGCCGATGTGCGCCGTCGCCGGGGGCTTTCTCAAGTTCCAGCCGGCTCTGCTCCAAGCGCTCGTCGCGGACGTGCTTCCTGACGCGGCATTCGCCGCCGACGAAGCAGCGGATGCGTACTTGCGCGCGAGCGCGTTCGAACCAGGCATCTCGATCTGTTCGCGCATCCACGCGATGCGCCTCCGGCCTCCGACGTTCAACATCAAGCCTTCGGCGCTGCCGTCTCAGGTGCGCAACGTCATGCGACAGCTCGGTACGATCTCGACTTCCGCAGGTCCGGTCGATCCGATCGGGGAGCTGCCCTCGCCGGCGTGGGTCTATGTCAGGGACCGTCGCTTTGGCTTGAGCTTGCATGGCCTGGTAGCCCCGCTACGCGCCAAAGCACCGCGAGCCCATCCTCCGTTCCCGGCCACTGCCGACGAACGGCTTCGACTCCCGCGCGGCGGACCACCGAACGCAAGACCCAGCAAACGACGATGGCGTCGTCGGCGTAGCCGATGACGGGAATGAAGTCCGGGATGAGATCAAAGGGCATCGCCAAATAGGCGAGTAGCAGCCGCGCCCGAGGAGTCGAAGCGTATCCGGAAGCAACCGAAGTGCCTCCTGCAACAGCGATCCCTTGGGCCGAACGCGGAGGAGCACTACAACCAAGATGCCCCACGACACGAACAAGCCAATCGCGATGCCGATGAGGATTCGCCAAAGCATCACGAGGCTCCAGCAGAAGTCCGAGGACGAAAGCGTCTAAGTGCCAGCTTGCCCGCGACGAGCAGCATCCCGCCCGCGGCGAAGCCGGCAAGGACATCGGTCGGCCAGTGGACGCCCAGGTAAACGCGAGAGATGCCGATGACGAGTATAAGAAAAGGCGTGCTGATGTAGAGAGGGAAGCGAAGCTTCGGCTCCAGTTGCGCGATTACGAGCGTCACCATGCCATACGCGGCGGTCGAGACCATCGCGTGACCACTCGGGAAGCTGTAGCTCGCAGGCAGCGCGATTTCCGAGAACAGATCCGGTCGTGACCGGTGGAAGAGTAGCTTGAGAAGAAGGTTCATGCCTTCGGCGACCGCCGCGACGGCCACAAGCACCCCGACGATGGCGCGCCTTCGATGTTGAAGTCCCCAAGCTGCAACGAGTGCCACGACGCCTGTAATCACGGCGCCCGAACCGAGGAAGGTAAAGGCGCGCATCACCCCGTCCAACGCCGCAGAATCAAAACCGTGCAGCCAGAGGCTCACCGAGCGATCAAACGGAGTTGCCGCCCCTTCGAGCACTTCCTCGGTGATCCAGAGAAAGGCAACCGCCGCGACGACCCCGACCGCGAGCGCAACGGCAGTCCGCATTGAAAGCGAGCTCCGAAGCTTCGAGATAAGGTCTACTGCGTTCATCGCGTCGCAGCCGCGTCGTCCTTTCGGTGCGCGCCCAAGACCCGCGCCTCAGCCTTGCGCGCCCGCTCGAAGCGGGTGGAAGGACACGCCAAACGACTTCGCCGTGTGGCTCTTTGACAGGGAATTTATTATACGGAATAAAAAATACCGTACCCGGTAGCTTCTGGCAAAGACACCAGAAAACACATAAATCTTTCAGTTGGTTACCATGGGCACGGGCGGCGCCCTGCAGGTGATTGTGGGTGGCGCAGCAACTCCGGAACGCCACCCCTTCGGCGACGGCCCCCAGTTCATCATCCGTGACCGAGACAGCAAGTTCGGCGCGGAATTCGATCGCCCAAGCTCGCGGAGCCGGCACCCGCGTCATCAAGTGCCCCGTACGCTCGCCGCAGGTCAACGCCACTTGTGAGCGGTTCCTCGGCTCGGTGCGACGCGAGTGCCTCGACCACATCATCGTCCTCGGCGCCCGTCACCTGCGGAGCACGCTGGGGGAGTACGTCGCCTACTTCAACGCCTGGCGGCCGCATCAAGGCTTGAAGCAACGGATCTCCGTCGGGTCGGCGGCGTCCGACGACGCTTTGACCGGACCAGTCAGCGCGGTTCCTCGCCGGAGACGATCTGAACGAGGTCGGCGAACTCCTCGGCGTTCTCGTGGACGAAGCTCACGATGCGCTCTCTCGGAGAGCGCCCTCGACGAGCGCGTAGGTGGCGCGGGAGCCGTAGCGCTTCGCCATCTCGCGCAGGCGGTCGCGATCGAACCGATCTCGGGCGAGCGCACGGGCGAGCACCTGCGCGATCTCGTCAGGCGACGCGGCGGCTTGATCGGCGTGCTCGAACAAGTCGACGACGAACCACTCGGTGGGCGGGTTCTCGGGGAACGCGACGCGCCGGAGCACGAAACGCCGGTTGCCGAACGTGAACGTGCCCGAACGCTTTGTGTTGTAGACGAGCGGCAAGGCGAACACGGCGGTGGTGCCGAGCCCGAGGACGTTCCAGCGCTCCGGCCCCGTGAACACGAAGGGGCCGCCATCAAGGAAGGCGCGCATGATCTCCTCATCGAGCGGCGGCACCGGGCCGAACCTGCTCTGCTTCGGGCGCGCGAACAGCCCGTGGGCAAGCGGTACGAGTTCCCCCTGGTCGACCAGGCGCTTGGCGAGCCGGGGCGGGTTCGCGCTCCAGGCGGCCAAGTCCCGCGTGCGGTACACGCGGCCGGGTTCGAGGTGGAGCCGGCTCATAACGTATGCATCCTCCGGGATAAAAGATACACCCAGATCCGGGCCACGGCAAAGGTCGACAGTGAAAGATCTCGTGATCTCCAGGGCTTGGCAGAAGGACGTTGACCTACTGACGGGCGTGGCCTCCGGCCTCCACCCCGACGCGAAGGAAACTGCGTGAACCCCGAGCAGCCCACGACGGCGCTGACGACGGAGGCCCCAAGATCGCCACGTCCTGACCGGTGCGCTGTTTCGCAGGCGCAGCTCGCGCGTGACCTTCGCCGAGGAACCAGCGCCACCGAAGGCAGAGCCCGTCCGTCGCCCGGCCAAGGTCGCGCGGATGCTCGCCCTCGCGCACCACCTGCAGGGCGCCGTCGACCAGGGCGTCGTCGCCGACCGGGCGGCCGTCGCGCGCAAGCTCGGGCTCACGCGGGCTCGGGTGACGCAGTTGCTCGACCTGTTGCTGGTCGCGCCGGACCTGCAGGTGGCGGTCTTGGCGCTCGAAGCGGTCGATGGCGCCGAGCCCATGAGCGAGCGGGCGCGGCGGGCGGTGGCGCACGCGGGGAGCTGGGTGGAGCAGCGGGCGGCGTGGGCCGAGCAGCTCAGTCTCGCTCGGACCCAACCCAAGCCAAACCTATTGAACCCGAACTGTTCCTCTGATAACCTGCTCCGCAGGCAGTCAACCGGCCTGGCTTAGAAGGACGCCCATGGATGACAGGTGGCTCTCAGTTGACGAGATCGCGGAGTACCTCGGAGTGAGCAAGGACACCGTCTACACGTGGGCCACCTCGAAGGGCATGCCCGGGCACAAGGTTGGCCGCTTCTGGAAGTTCAAGCGCGAGGACGTCGACGTCTGGGTACGGGAGGGCGGCGCTGCTTCATCGTCTGACGAGTTGAGTGAGAAGGAGCGCAAGGATGGCTAGGCCCAAGAAGGCAGCGAAGTCAGAGGCGGCGGCGACAGCCGAAGAGAGCGGCGCGTCGACCGACGAGACGAGCGCGATCGAGGACGGGAAGATCCTCGACTACATCACGGGCAAGCCCGTCGCGGAGAACGACAAGGAGCGCGTCCGCCAGCGCATCGCTCGTGCGCTCTTCCACGAGTACAGCATCTCCGTCGACGACATGGAGCCGGACTTCAAGGTGAAGGTCGACGACTCGGGCCGATCATCGAACAAGAAGATCG
>CAZSUA010000402.1:0-4479 GCA_964609655.1 uncultured Polyangiaceae bacterium
ATGCCTAGCCTCCCCACAGAATGTCCCGCCTGCCGGGAGCAGCTTGAGGTGGCGCGCCTCACCTGCTCCAGCTGCACGGTGCAGCTCAACGGGCGCTTTGAGTTGCCTGAGCTCGTGCGGCTTGGGCGAGAGGACCTCGAGTTCGTACTCGATTTCGTTCGTTGCTCGGGCAGCCTCAAAGATCTCTGCCAGCTGCGAGGTCTCAGCTACCCGACTATTCGAAACCGTTTGAATGACGTCGTCTCCAAGCTCTCGGCGGACAAGGAAACGCTGGAAACCAAACGCCGAAAGATCCTGAATGCCATCGCCGAGGGCACTCTCACAGTGAAAGAAGCGACACAAAAATTGAAGGAGCTTGCCACATGAATACGAAAGAACAGGTACTGGAGTTGCTTTCGGCGGGAAAGATCAGCGCGACGGAGGGCGAAGAGTTGCTGAACGCCCTGAGCCAACACCAGCGTTCTAGGTGGCAGCGATGGGTCAACCCCTTTGAGAGTTTGAATCCAACATTGGGCCTTCTTTTGGGTGCCGCAGGTGCTTTGGCTGGTGTTATCTTGTCGCGTTGGAACGTGAGGTTTGACGGCGCGCTCGATATCCATGCAACCCCCATCCCGGCTTCAGTGGCGGGAGCACTGCTTGAGCAGGCCGTGGCGTGGCCGCTATTGGCCGTCGTCTTGTGGAGTGCCGCTAGCCTGCGCGTGCAGCAGGTGCGATTGGTGGATTTCTTGAGCAACGTTGGTGTGGCCCGGCTGCCCTATTTGATACCCGCGCTGATGGCTGGAGCGATGAAGGATCAGCTGAGCGTTCCCCCCGAACAACTCATCAAAGCACCGCCTCCCGGGCTCCTGTTGTTGTCGCTTGTTACGGTTCCGGCTGTCGTGTGGGTAGTGACGTGGCTATGGCAAAGCTTCCGCACAGCCTCGGGTCTACGCGGACCAAAGGCGGGACTTCTGTTTGCGGGTGCGCTGCTGGTCGCAGAAGTGCTTTCCAAAATTGTGCTGGGATTTCTCAGCGTGCTGCTGCACCACAATGGCCTCTGACGAAGACATCTTTCGTGGCCCTCCTTGGGTGCTTGACGTTCGTTGGCGGCACAGTTTTGGCGCACTTGCCGCAGTTTTGGAAGGTGCCCGAAGGGCCAACCCCCGCACACGAGCTCGTCGCCCATTACCAAAACTCACGGTCGCTAATTATCTGGATGAACGCCGCAATTGTTTGGCTGTTTGTGGGCCTGAACTGCCTACCTGGGAGCTCATTCCCCGCAGCACCGCGAGGTCTTCGAATCACCCTCGCAACTGTGGCTATTGCAACCGTGGGCACTAGTATTGCCAAGGGCGTCGAGATCCTGATTGGCCGGCACCAGCCCCAACGTTTTGTAGAGAGCCAGTGGTGGCGTTTCCGCCGTTCACTCTTTCAATCAATTGGCCTACACAGTCTCTTCGTCGTGCTTGTGCTCAGCAGATCCTGCGGTGGCGGTGGCGCGGCCGCGCTCGAACCCGACAATTTGACGCCGATCGCTGATGGCGCCGTTGAGATATCGCTCCTCGATCCAAGCTCAAGCTTCCGAGCCAACGTTGGATTTCAGGAACCCTTCGACGGACTATGCCGAGCCATTGTTGATCCTCGAACGGAAGGACGAGCGGGCTGATTTTGGCGAGCCACAACCGTTCATTCCGAGCCTCGCCCAGAGCATCAATACGCCCAAGGGAATGCTCCGGGGCCTACTCTGCTTCATTCCGAAGGACACAAAGTCGCTGGACGAGGTGGAGTCATGCCACCCCGTCGGCACACTCTACGCTCGCACTCTGTACGTGCCACGAACGAATTTTCGTGAAGGTTTCCCTGGGATCTCTGGGCGCTACGAGTGGTTCGCCATCGACTATCGAGGCACGTTTACGGTCCGCACTGCTGACTCCTATCGTTTTCGGCTCTACTCGGACGACGGAGCCCGCCTGGTCATCGATGGCAAACTACTCACGAACAACGACGGCATTCACCAAGCGTCGAACGCCTTCGCCACCATTGCCCTCGCGGCCTCAGAGCATTCCATCCGCGTTCACTACTTTCAGGGGCCGCAGATGGAAGTAGCACTGATCCTTTCGGTCATCCCACCCGGTGGCGTGGAACGTGTGTGGTCCGCTGAGCTCTGAAGCGAGAAACGGTGTGGCGAGGCTGCTCACGACGCGACTGTCTGGGTGCAGGTAGTGATCTGCCAACGCCTATTTTGGGGCGGGAAGGCCGACTGCACCCCACCAGCGGCTACGCCCGCGATCTGCGCGAAAGTCCCAATGCCGTAGCATCGCGCACCCGTCCCTGACATCGTCCCAGGCGCGACCTTGGCTATTTGTAAGTCAATTTGACAAACGTCCAACTTATTGTATTTACAAATGAATGTTGCCGAGAAAAATGTCAGCTTTGCTGCGTAAGCGGGCAACTCAATTTCCCGTGGTCCAGGTTTCGGGGCCGCGACAGTCTGGCAAAACGACGCTTTGTAAGGCCTGTTTTACCGAGCATACGTACGTTTCCCTAGAGTCACCCGACGTGCTGCGCCAAGCTCGCGAAGATCCGCGCGGCTTACTGCGAGCGATCGCGGGGGGAGCAATCCTGGATGAGGTGCAGAACGCACCCACGCTTCTGTCCTATCTGCAGGCAGAGGTGGACCACGATCCGCGCCCGGGAAGATTCATACTTACAGGTTCACAACACCTTGCACTCACCGCCGCGGTGACTCAGTCACTTGCGGGACGCGTTGCGATTCTTGAGCTCCTGCCGTTTTCGTACCAAGAGCTTCGGTCGGCTCGGCCAAATGACGACGTGTGGACGGTGGTTTGGCGAGGTGGCTACCCTGCTCTATTCGATCGCCCCGTAGAGCCGTACGAGTGGTTGAGCAGTTACGTTGCAACCTATGTCGAGCGCGATGTTCGGCAGATCCTGAATGTGACGGACTTGACCGCCTTTCAAACCTTCGTTCAATTGGCAGCCTCCCGAACGGCCCAGGTGCTGGACCATTCGCGGCTGGGTGCCGATGTTGGGATTACCCACAATACTGCCAAGAAGTGGTTTTCGGTTTTGGAAGCGAGCTACTTGTGCTTTCGCCTACCGCCCTTTTTTCGCAATCTTGGAAAGCGTCTCGCCAAGACCCCAAAGGCACATTTCTTCGACTCAGGTTTGGTGTGCTACCTGCTTGGCATCCGCTCCCCGGAGCAGCTTCGGCTCCATCCGCTTCGAGGCGCCATTTTTGAGTCTTGGGTTATCTCGGAAATTGTCAAGGCTTACGCCAACCAGGGTGAACAACCCACGTTAACCTATTTTCGCGACAAGCACGGTCTCGAGGTGGACGCGGTAATCGAGCTCGGCCTCTCAACTTGTACCGTTGAGATAAAGTCGGGTGAAACGGTCCCCTCTGATGCTTTCGTAGCTCTGGATCAGTTGAGTAAGCTATTCGAATCGCAGAGTGAGCCTGTGAGGGCGAATCTCACCGCACTGGTTCATGCTGGTGCGGCGCGCTGGGAGCGCAAGGGGACCGCGGTTCTGCCATGGTCGGCGGCCGGAGAGTTCGCTTGGCCTGGGCTGAAAGCCAACTGATACCAAAGACATCGCCGCTATCTTCCTCGTTGACCATGCAATATTGGGCGCTAGCTAACAATTCAACGCTCGAAACGAGTTCGTGGCCTGCGACTCCACGCGTGGCTCCTACGTAGTAACTTGTTCGAATCTCATTTCGAGGGTTGACTCGAGAGAGAGAGGCTTGCGTTTGCCCTTACTGCCGCGTGGTGGTGGCTAGGAGCCGTCGGGGAGAGCGGGCGGCGCCCGCCTCAGCACCGAACGGCGGTCGCGAGTTCAAGACCGAGCGAGAGTGAAACGTCGTCTAGGCCCAAAGCCCCAAGTGCACGGGTACGGAAAAGCTGATGCGCGAATTCTGGGGGTCAAAACGCACCAGCGCTGCAGCTGCCACGCGCGCGGCAGAAGTTGTGCTTGCTACATCCCGAGACTCAATCCTTAGGGTTGCAGCGCTTGGCTGGCTCGACATTGCATCAGCTCACGATGAGGAAGGGTCGCGTGCGCCGCTCGACGCGTCCGCCTACGCTCAGCTGGCAACCGTGAACGACCAAGAACAGATGGTATTGCTCCGAGAGTTTGTCAACGCTCCCCCCGACGACCGAACTGTGAGGCAGCGACAAGAAGAGATCGCGTGCGTAGCGACAAATTTCGCAACTTGCGCAGCTCGCCTTCTCCGCTTCGCGCACACGAGGACAATTCGGTTGAAGTGCGTCTAGGCACTAGGGTTTTCCCTAATCGACAAGCACCACCACGACTCCTACGTTGTTCTTCGTGCGCCTCAAGCCGACCAACGACTTGGTCTTCAAGCTCCTGTTTATTGCAAATCCGGCGCTCCTTCGCGATCTGCTGGAAGCCGTGCTTCAACCGAGCTCCCCGATCACGTCGTTAGAGGTTCTGGACCCAGAAATTCCTGGTGATCTC
>CAZSUA010000403.1:0-4436 GCA_964609655.1 uncultured Polyangiaceae bacterium
ACCTAGGGGAGCTTCAGAATGCTTCCGAGCGTGCGTTCCGTCTCCACGGTTCGAGTCAACTCTTGGGCCTTCTGGCATTCCAGGCGGATGCGTTTTTGAAAGCGGCTTCCGTATGGCAAGCGAGTCGCGTCCGCGGAAACGATTTGATTGAGTTGGGAGGCGCTTTCTTCGCTCGCGTTGAGGACAACGGCTGGTTGGATTCAAATGGGACACTCTTGCCAACACCCGCCGAGCTTTCTGTTCTCTTTCGCGCGCGCTGGCTGAACCTCACTGCGCTCGACGGCGTTGCGGGTCTCAAGTTAACACTGGATGATTGGCGGCTCTACTATGCATTCTTGCTGCGCTATCCGCCCGCGAGCCAGAACGCACCAGCCCTCCAAAGGCTCGCTTACGTGGACGCCCTGGAGCGCAAGGATACGCTCTATCCCGCGCTCCTCGCGCGGGGCATGCTGCGGCTTGAACTCGGCCAATTCGAGAGCGCGAGCGATTTACTTAAGACGTACCTCTTAGCGCATCCGGATGGCGAGTGGCATTTGCGAACCCGCAACTTGCTCTTGACCAGTCTTGAGCATTCAGCGCTATGAGCCAGCCTTCTGGCATTCCGGATCCGTGGCTGACGGGAGGGCGCCCTTTTACGGGATTTACTGAGTTTTGTCGACGAGCCCTCGCTCAGCCTGGTTGGCATCCCGTCGTCGGTGCCGGTAGCTCAGCGCCGAGCTTGCTCGCGCGAGAGCTTCTCAATTCGGGCGCTCAACGCGTGCTGTACGTCGCACCCAGTTCTAAGCTGCTCGAAGCTGCAGCGGATGACCTGAGCGCATGGCTCGCCGGCATCCCGGCGGGCCGCCACGCCCAGCAGCTTCTTGGCACGACACTGGTGCAACTAACAACTAACGACACATCCCCGTATGTTGAGGTCCACGTCGATCGAGCGCAGGCCCTCGAACGCGCCGGCGCACTCCACGCATTTCTCACTTCCGAGCGCGTGGTGATGCTCACCACGGCGCAGTCACTCGTCCGCCGAGTGCCTCCACCCACGGTGCTGGCAGCTGCTGGGCTCACACTCACAGGCGGACAGCTTCTCTCACTCGGCCCGCTCTCCGCAGCCTTGGAGAGCATCGGCTACTTACGCACTCCGCTCGTGGAAGATGCCGGAAGCTTCGCGATCCGCGGCGGCATTGTCGATATTTGGCCCGCTTTGGCGGCGCTTCCGACGCGCTTGGAGCTCGATGGCGAAGTTATCAGCTCGCTCAAGTCGTTTCATCCGGAAGATCAACGCACTCAGGGCATCTCCTCCACGCTGAGCGTTCCGCCTGCGCGTTTTTGGTTACCCGGTGCGGGCTCCCCAGAGAGCATTCAGCATCGCTTGCAGGAACTCTGTGACCGGGTGAATTGGCCCACGTCGCGCGCCAAGGGATTGATCGAAGATGTGCTCTCCGGAAGAAATTTCTTGGGGGCCGACGCGTTCTTGCCGGCTTTCTTCGACCTGGTACCACTCACCGATTATCTCGACGAGCATTCAGTGGTGCTGTTTGAGGATCCCGCGGCTTGCCTCCGAGAAATGGAGAGTGAGCTTGCGCGTGCCCGCTCCGATGCCGAGAAACGCAGCAGCGTGCCTCACTTCGACGTCACGGCGCTGTATGTCGAAGGCAGCGCGCTTGCGCCGCTTCTGCGGCAGTATCCCGTGGTGCTGTGCTCGCAATCCGGAGTCGCCACGAGCACCAGCACGAACGGCATCGAGGCCCTGGAGGCCCTCGCCGTGGACACACCCTCGCTCCGCACCACTGACCACGCGGAACTCATTTCACAGCGCCAAGCCAACGCGCGCCGCCACGGCGCTCCGAGCCTCGATCCGATCTTTACAGCCATTCGGACTTGGTTTGAAGCCGATCTCCAAGTGCTCATCAGCGCACGCACCGAACACCAACGGGACCGTCTGGAAGCGCTGTTGAGCCATCGCGAGCTCAACGTGGCGCGCGTGGGATCCAAGCTTGATCCGTCAGCAGCGAGCAACACGGAAGAACGCTCGCTCGGCAAACCTGAAGAACGCGCGCTCGACAAACGAGTTGTGCGGCTGCTGGTTTCTCCATTGGCACGCGGCATCGCCGTACCTGCCG
The DNA here is from genome assembly GCA_964609655.1 of uncultured Polyangiaceae bacterium. Taxonomy (GTDB): domain Bacteria; phylum Myxococcota_A; class Polyangia; order Polyangiales; family Polyangiaceae; genus JBBRRP01. Next base: position 2,115 of record CAZSUA010000403.1, read on the forward strand.
AAGAGTTCATCGTTATCACCGAGGAAGAGATTTTTGGCACTCGCGCGCACCGTGCCAAACCGCAAAAGAAGAGCGTTAAGGCGGCCTTCGAAGATCTGCGGGCACTCAGCGTTGGCGACTACGTGGTGCACGCCGAACACGGTATCGGGCGTTATGCTGGATTGATCCACCGCGTGGTGGGCGATATCGCCGTCGATCTTCTGGCCATCGAATACGAAGGCAAAGATCGGCTTTATGTGCCGATCTATCGCCTGAATCTGGTTCAAAAGTACGCAGCCGGTGAGCACGGCAGCCCTAAGTTGGATCGTCTCGGAGGCATTTCTTTCGCCAAGACCAAGGCCAAGGTCAAAAAGCGAGTCCGCGACCTCGCCGATCAACTCCTGGCCCTGCACGCGGAACGCGCTCAGTTGAAGAAGCCGGCACTGCCCCCGCCCGACGACAACTACGCGGCCTTCGAAGCTCAGTTTCCGTTTGACGAAACTCCCGACCAAGAAGCGGCCATCTCGGACGTGCTGTCGGATCTCACGAGCGAGCGCGTGATGGACCGTCTGGTGTGCGGAGACGTGGGGTTTGGGAAAACAGAAGTCGCCCTCCGAGCCACGTTCTTGCACGCCATGGCCGGGCGCCAAGTAGCACTGCTCTGCCCCACCACCATTTTAGCCCAACAGCACTTTTCGACCTTTTCCAAACGCCTCAGTGATTCGGGCATCGAGGTGCGCGTGCTCAGCCGTTTCCAATCGAAGAAGGCGGTGCTGGATACGCTTTCTTCCCTAAAAAAGGGCACCGTAGACGTCGTGATTGGCACTCATCGTTTGCTTTCGCGCGACGTCCATTTCAAAAATTTAGGGCTGCTGATTGTCGACGAAGAGCAGCGCTTTGGAGTGACACACAAGGAACGCATCAAGAACCTGCGCGCGAGTGTGGATGTGCTCACCTTGAGCGCCACCCCGATCCCGCGCACGCTGCAGATGGCTCTCGGAGGCCTGCGCGATCTTTCCACCATCACCACGCCGCCCGTCGATCGGCGTAGCGTCCGCACGATCGTATCGCGCTTTGACGATGACCTGGTGGTTGAAGCCATCGAACGCGAATTATCGCGAGGTGGCCAGATCTTCTTTGTCTACAATCGCATCGAAGGCCTGTACGAGCGCGCAGACAGGCTAAAAGCAATGGTGCCCAGCGCGCGTGTCGCAGTGGCCCACGGCCAGATGGGCGAGGCCTTGCTAGAAAAGACTATGCTCGGCTTTGTGCGGGGTGATTTCGACATTCTCGCCTCCACCGCCATCATCGAAAGCGGGCTGGATATTCCACGCGCTAACACGATGATCATTGATCGAGCTGATCTGTTTGGGCTGGCGCAGCTGTATCAGTTGCGCGGTCGTGTCGGTCGTTCCAACGAGCGCGCCTACTGCTATCTTTTGGTGCCACCTGCCAGCCAAATGACGGAAGAATCGCGCTTGCGCGTGGAAGCCATGGAGCGCCACAGTGAGCTTGGCTCAGGCCTGCAAGTGGCCAAGCTCGACATGGAAATCCGGGGCACGGGCGAGCTTTTGGGTGCCGGGCAGAGTGGATTTGTGGAGAGCGTGGGGTTCGATCTGTTTTGCGAAATGCTGGAGGAGGCGACGCGTGAGCTCAAGGGCGAGGAGATTGTGCACGCCGTGGATCCCGAGCTGAGCTTCGATGTCGAGGCGCTCTTGCCAGCCGAGTATGTCTCCGATATCGGGCTCCGCCTGTCTCTATACAAACGTCTTTCGAGTGCGCTCGATGAAGGCGACATTCAAGATCTAGCGCGTGAAATCGAGGATCGCTTCGGGCGCCCACCCGGAGAAGCGCGGCGCCTGTTCGAGCTCATGCGCCTCAAGACCCACTTCCGAGATTTGCGCGTGCTTTCCTGCGAAGCGAGTAAATCCGCAGTGACCTTGCACTTGCGTGAAGACACCCCGCTCGATCCCGCCAGGCTCATGAACCTTGTCGTTCAAAAAGGTTCCGCTTTTCGCCTCACCCCTGAAGGCCGTCTGACCCGCCGCGCACAGCCTCATGAAAATATCACGAGCGGCTTGGCACTCGCTGGAAAAGTCTTGGAAGAGCTCCTACCCTGCGTGAATCCTGGTGCGCTCGCGGAGTGAATTGCGCCAGCTGCATCAAGCCATCAAACGCATCAAGCCATCGGGAATGCGCCGAGCTGACCCCGGCAACGCAGCCAATGATCGGCTAGAACGATCGCGACCATCGCTTCTGCAATCGGGACGAAACGCGGCAAGAGGCAGGGATCATGGCGGCCTTTGGTGCGCACCGTCGTAGCTTCGCCCGCACGCGTGACGC
>CAZSUA010000404.1:0-4432 GCA_964609655.1 uncultured Polyangiaceae bacterium
CGATCATAACCCAGCGTGGCAACAACAAGATTATCACGGCATTTCCAGGCAATGGGTTGCCTCCTCCGGAACCAAGAAGCAAGTTGCCTGCGTTGGATTCTGTCGGGTTTGCCGCCAGGGACGGCTCATCATCGCGCGCGAGAGAGCTTCCGGCGTGATGTACGTGCTCTGCGAAGAATGTGAAGCACGCCTTCGCGTGATACCTTCGGGCTCTCGACTTACATCACCCGGGAGGAGCTAGAAGATCATGATATCGCCCAAGCGCGGCGCCATGGCTAGATGCGTGCCGGCGGTCGACCCAAGGCGGCTGGGGGGTCAACCCGCGCCAAGTCTCTTCAAGATCTGTTCGAGCACAGCAGCGTGATCTTCCGTCTCAAGCGCTCGCTGAGCAGGGCAACCGTAGCTCTCACGCGAGCCAGATCGAGACGTTCCACTGACTCAACGATGCCTTCGATGTCTGCCACATCGCGCGGACGCAACGCTAGGGCTTTCATAACGATGATGTCCTCCGGCGGCGCCACTGGGAACAGCACATTCTTGACCGTGTGTTGTCGAGCTCGCGCAACGAGTTCGGACTCGAAGGGTAGCATTCCGAAGCTGAGATCCACTTCGATCCCCGTGGGTTCACGCAAGAGCAGAAGCACCCGTGTCGTCCTTGCGAACTCCAAGGCCTCCGAGATGCGAGGCCGAACCCCAAACTTGACAGCTTGCTTCAGCAGTACCTTCCGCTGTCAGCCATTGAGACACGGCCGAGAGCGCACCGAGCAGGCCCTCTAGCTTGTAGATTCCCTCGCTCATCGGACAGCGATGATAGGCGAACTCTCGTGGTTCCATTTGGCCCGCAGCTTGGACCAAAGCGCTCGAACTCGAACATCGTCCTCTGCCAAGGCCCCGCGCCACCCGAAGTCGTCGACCGAACCCATCAGAGACGCGAGCTGACGAAGCTTCGTTTCATCGGTCGCAGCTTTGGCCTCTTCACGAAGGCGACCATTCACGAGGGCCCAGCGTTCTGGCTCCGTGAGTGCCACATCTTCAACAGCCATGGGGCGAGGATAGCACCTTGCGCGGCCATCGAACATTGAATGCTCAGGGCCAGCGCAGCATCTGACAGCGCACTTTGTGATTTTGTCTGTGTTTGTGCCCACTTTATGGGATCCAGTGGTTGTAGGTATCCAGCGGCGGCTGCAAAACAGCGAACTGCCTTTGCCTTCCCTATGAGCCCTGGCGACAACCCCTCGCCTGACACGATTCGAGACGACAACGCACCTAGCTGTGCTATGCTAGTGGTCCAGGCATGCAGACGAACTCTCGAGATCTCATGGCCCCCGACACCGACCCGACGGACGAGGAACTCGCGCTTGTGATGCGGGAAGCGAGAGACCTTGCGGTACAGCGGCGCGCCACCGCTGACGCTTGGGTGGTGGCTCGGCTGCAGGAAGCATCTGTCTTCGCCCGCGCAAATACACGAGCGCGGCGGACCGACAAATCTCGATGACGGCAGTGCCTGTCTCGCGCCCTCGTTTGTTGGTCGTCGCTGGACCGAACGGTGCTGGGAAGACGACCATCACAGAGCGCGGACTCGCGCACGAGTGGTTTCACGATTGTGAATACATCAACCCCGACGCCATCGCGCAGGACGAGCTGGGGGACTGGAACGATGCCGCGACCGTGCTACGCGCAGCACAGCTGGCGACGGAGCGACGCGAGGCTTGCTTGCGCGAAGGGCGGAGCTTGGCGTTCGACTCGGCAGCGGACAAACCGGAGTTCGTGCGGCGTGCTCTGGCTCTTGGCTACTTTGTACGGATATTCTTTGTCGGCACCTCTCGGCCCGAAATCAATGCGGCTCGAGTCGCTCGCAGAGTGCTTCAAGGCGGGCACGAGGTTCCGATCCGCAAGATTGTCGATCGTTGGGCCCGCTCGATCGCGAACGCCGCCAGCGTCGCCGCCGAGGTGGACCGCTTCTACGTGTACGACAACTCCGTCGACGATCGTGACGCTCAACTTGTGCTGCGTGCCGCTGAGGGCCATGTGGTGAAGGCTTATGACGACGCTCCAGCATGGGCGGGGCCAATCCTGGAACGCCTCGTTCTGCGCGAACCCTGAAGAGCATAAGACAATCGAATTGATAGAATCAGGCGGAATCAAGAGTACGCGATTCAACTGAAGGCGCTCCGAACCCTCCGAATCCAGGTCCCCGAAGCACGATGAGCGGTGAACACGACCGACTGCGGAGCTCAAAAGCCAGCAGTATAACGGTGCAAATAGATCTCCGCTCAGACGTTGCTCAGTTTCAACAAGCAAACACCCGCGGTGGCAATGAGCTCGGCAACAGAAGCTCAACACATGAGCCAAGAGCCAGGCCCAGCGTTTACGGGAAGGGCGGGTCTCGCCAGTTTGGGGGTTGAGCTTGGGGAACTCAAGCTGGTCGCTCGAAGTCGAAGGGCCCGCTGAATCCTGGCTTTGCGCACAGGTTTGGAGCGGCGACGCTCGGGCACGCCAGACCTCGTCATTGGCGCAACTGTAAGGCCAAGCGAGAGAAGTGGTGAGTCGCGGACGGGCGTTGGGATTATGCGTCAGAGGAGCGCAAGAAACTCACGCCAGGGCCATGCCTTCGCGCAACACGGGACTTGGAGCTCTATCTGGTGCATCGACCTTCCAAGTATATCATTTATGATATAATCATACACGACTGCCCGACAAGTCCCTTCGCGTTGCCGCTGTAGTTCATCTGGCGCTTGTGCGAGCCAACCCAATGGGGCGACCATTTCGTTCGGTACGATGCTCTTCGCTGACGCAGCCGTGGCAGGAGTTTGAAAACCTAGGGCAGGAGGCTGCACTAGGGGCGGCGGCTCTGCAGTTCGTGAAGGCAAAAAGGCACTCCGAAATCTAGCAACTCAGTGGCGGCTAAGCCGAACAAGGGTTCACCAAGTGAAGCTCCCCAAATGGCGCATCCACTTGGACTCTTCTGACACTGACTAGATCATACGAAAGATTCGCAGCAAAGACGTACGCACGGAAGCGGCACGGAGCTTCATAGCTCTGGCAGGGTTTGAGCAATGGCACAAAGGCATCGATGCGACGAACGCGGAGTTGTGTATCTGGAGATGCTGATCGCCTTCGTGCCAGTATTCATCTTCTTCCTCTGCATCCTTCAGCTTGGGTTGCTGGCGTCCGCAAAGCTGGTCGTTAAGCATTCGGCCATTGTCGGGGCACGTTCGGCAGTCGTTGTTCTTGAGGACGATCCAGCGTTTTACGGATATGCGCCGCGCGGAGCCCTCACGGGAGGAAGCACCAACGAAGACCAGGCCGTGGGCGCATTCCTGTCAAAAATGGCAGGCATGCGCAAAGAAGGGGGGAACTTCACTTCCGCGCAACGGAGTACGGGGGCGCGCCTTCAGATTATCCGCGACGCCTCGTACTTCCCGCTCGCTTCTCTCGCGCCATCCCCCACTTGGCTTTTGGCGGGGGAAGCTAAGAACGTCGAGAGTGTGCTCAGTTCTTCGCCGCTGGCGCGGTTTGCTACCGGACTCTTTGCTTACAATCGCGCGCTTGCCATTGTTACGTTGAGGCCAGCGCCGGGTTCATCCAAAGTATTGGCGACGAGCGTTCCCCCGGGGACTGCTGCTAACCCACAACCGGTAACAGTCCATGTTACCTATTTCTACTACTGCGCGATCCCTATCGCTCGCCAGTTGGTGTGTGATCCGGGCTACGATTTGATCGGGCTCGGTAAGAGTATTCGTGAGCTATCGTCGATCGTTGGAGAGCTTTCGAGCTCCCCTTCGCTCTCGGAGCTGGAACGCGCGAACTCGCGGCTGAGGGCTCTGGGGAGTCGGTTACGCACCCAAAAGAAGCAAGCGCAGGAACTCTATAGTGAACTCCAGCGCGCTGAGTCCCCAGGGATGGCGGTGCTCTATCTGTTGCGAGGGTATTACGCGCCGCTCGAAGGTGAAGCCACGTTGCCAAACCAAAGTGCAGGCTACGAACCACGCACGGCTCCACCTGCGCGAGGGGGAAAGAGCGCGCAGGGGCCGCCCGCGCGGCCGAGTGCCGGAGCGTCTCAGGAGGGCGCCAATGGGGCGGCAACAGCTGCAACAGGGCAGCCGTTAGATTGGTCAATCGTCAGCAAGAATGGTGAGACGCGCCAGGACCATGTGGGTCTCCACGGAGAGCAGAATCTGCAGAAGAAGTCTCACGGGGTTTTCTATGGCGATCCGGTCACCATCACCAATGACGCGTGGAACATTGGACAACGCACGGGAGTGGTTCCGATCACAGACAAAGGCGTTGATATTTATGTTATTCCGAGACCCAACTCGGGGTATGATGGGGGGTTCGCGGGCCAGAGGACTAACTTGAATACCGTCACGATCATAGCCCAGCGTGGCAACAACAAGATTATCACGGCATTTCCAGGCAATGGATGGCCTCC
>CAZSUA010000405.1:0-4417 GCA_964609655.1 uncultured Polyangiaceae bacterium
CAACACGCCGCTCAGTTCCGAGAACACGGAAGATGCGGATCCCTGCGTTTGGATGGCGTATTCCAGCTGGATCGATAAGCAGCGCTACGTCCCACTTGAGCGTGTTGAGTTGGACAGCACACGGCAAAAGCTGATGGGGCTGGCGGACAATGCCAAGGCTCGGCTCCGCGAGGGCATTCGACTGCTCGCGACTGACGCTGAAATCTGTAAGGCGTTTCAGTGTGCCAACCAGGCAATGGCTTTGGCCGCGCTAGCCACCGATCAGGGGCGTGAAGACCGGCGCTACGCAGACGGCCGAGAGCCCAGATGGAGGCCGTTTCAACTCGCGTTCATTCTGATGAATTTGGCCTCCGTGGCTGATCCCGATCACAGAGACCGCACACTTGCCGACCTGATTTATTTCCCGACCGGCGGCGGGAAGACTGAGGCGTACCTGGGGCTTATAGCGTTTGCTCTCGTATTGAGGCGTTTTCGTGGGCGTGACACCGATCACTCCGGGCGAGGCGTAGCCGTGATCCTCAGGTATACACTGCGCCTGCTCACGCTGGATCAACTGGGCCGTGCGGCAACCTTGATTTGTGCACTGGAGATCATGCGGCGAAGCGATCCGAAGACGCTTGGGGATGCTCGATTCACTATCGGTCTTTGGGTTGGCAAGGGTGCAACCGCCAATCGCCTGAAGGATGTGCACGCGGAGTTGCACAACTTCACGTCGGGACGGAAGGAATCACCCTTTCCGCTCTCTGCATGTCCCTGGTGCTCTACGCCCATCAAGGTCGAAAATATCAAGCTTGTCGACGCGGCCGGCGTGCCTACGAAGAAGACCTTTGTCCGCGCGGTTGTGTATTGCGAAAAACCCGAGTGCAGGTTTTCAGAGCGGCAAACCGAAGGGCAAGGGCTACCCGTTTCCTTTGTGGACGAACAAGTCTACCAGGAGCTGCCCTGCTTCTTGGTCGCTACGGTCGATAAGTTTGCGATGCTGCCCTGGATCGGAGAGGCCGGCGCGCTCTTTGGACGAGTCACCCATGTGGATGAACGGCGAGCGTACGGGGTCATGCACTCGCCGCCCAAGACCGCAACTAAGCTTAAATCAGGCCTTTTGCCACCGGAGCTGATCATCCAAGATGAGCTTCATCTTATCAGCGGGCCCTTGGGTACCATGGTCGGCCTGTATGAGGCCGCGGTGGACTACTTGTGCGAGCGGCCCATCGACGGCAAGGCGCGTCCACCTAAAATTGTGTGCTCAACCGCAACGGTTCGTAGAGCACGGGATCAAATTCGTGCGCTGTTCGGTCGGGAGATGGCCTTGTTTCCCGCGCGGGGCATTACCGAGGGCGACAACTTCTTCTCTACTGTGGATACGTCAAGGCCGGGGCGACTCTACGTGGGCGTAGGTGCTCCGGGGCGTGCGCTACGAGCCGTTTCGGTGCGCTCTTACGCGACGTTACTGGCTGCTGCGCAGAAGCACTACAATCCAAAGGGCGATCCCAGCCAAGCTGCCGACCCCTACATGACGCTCGTAGGCTATTTCAACAGCCTGCGTGAGCTCGGAGGCATGCGACGGCTGGTTGAAGACGAAGTTCGAAACCGCGTGGCCGATTTTGAATCCCAAAAAAGGCCGCTTCAGTTCACCTGGCCGCATCCTTGGGCAGCAAGCAGAAAGCTGGAGCTGCCCGAAGAGCTCACCTCCCGCGAAAGCACCGATCGGGTCAAGAAAACGAAGGCGCGCCTCGGCACGCGGCGTGCAGATAGCCATGGGATCCACGAACCGTTGGACGTCGTCCTCGCCTCGAACATGATCTCGGTAGGGCTCGACATTGATCGCCTGGGTTTGATGGTAGTCACGGGGCAGCCAAAGACCTCCAGTGAGTACATTCAAGCTACCAGCCGTGTCGGGCGAGCCTACCCCGGCCTAGTGGTCACGTGCCTGAACGTGATGCGCCCTCGAGATCGCTCTCACTATGAGCGCTTTGCGGCTTACCACCACAGCTTTTATCGCGAGGTGGAAGCCACCAGTGTGACGCCCTTCAGCGGGCAGACGCTAGACCGCGGACTCGTCGGAACGTTGTTGACTATGATTCGACACGGCATCCTAGAGATGCAAAAGGCCGACGGGGTGATGCAGATCCACGAACAGCGGGCATCGGCAGAGAAGGTGCTGGAATGGTTAGTTGCGAGGGCTAGGGGGCATCGCCAGTGGGCGGATAAGACAGCCGAGGATCTTTCCGCGGAGCTCATTCGCAGACGTGGCAGGGGATTTCTGGACGCTTGGGAAAGCGTTGTAAAGAAGGCACTGGCTGGCGCTGGCGGTCGTACTTACAGCAGAAACGACCGCGCTACCGATCACGGACCGCCGCTCCTATTTACGGCCACTGACGACCCTCCGGAGGATAACGACGCTCGAGTTTTCGAAGTGCCCACTTCAATGCGCGACGTCGAACCAAGCGTTCACGTATGGGTCCGTTTCAAGCAACTGGACGAACGAAGCTGATGGCTGCGAGAAAGCGAAAGAAGCCAGTAGATGCGAAGGCGCGCCCCGAAGGGCAGCTCCGTCAGAGTCAACTTGTCACCACGTTTGGCCCAGGAGCCATGGTGGATTTGGTGAATCGAGCGGTGATCATCGGAGGTCTGGAGCATTGGGGATACGGGCGTGAAGGCTATGTCCCGTTGGATGACGCACGCTTGCGCCGTTCACTCATCCCGCGCTTGAAAGCGCTGGATCCTGACCTGGATCTCGCAAAAGAAGGTTATTTCCGCATGCCTCCTTCAGGGGACAACGACAGTCCGCATCCGCTCGTCGGCGTGCGCGCGCTCGAATTTCCAAAGTGGTTTGTTTGCCAACTGTGCCATCGCCTCGCTCGCGCGAGCGACGGGTTTGAGCCGCACGGGGAGCGCTACCGGCACAAGTGCTCTTCGAACAAGGCCGCGAAGGCGGTCCCAGTTCGATTCGTAGCAGCCTGTAAACGCGGGCATCTTTCCGATTTTCCGTGGATCCCATTTTGCCACGGAGGGAAAAATGAGGGCGAATGCGGGAGGCCGGAGCTCTACCTTCGGGAAGATGCCACCGGGGATTTTGGCAAGATCCACGTGCGCTGTGAAAGCTGCGGGGCGCGTCGCTCCCTCAGCGACGGCGCGAACGCACCTTTGTTCGATTGTTTTGGTGATAGGCCCTGGCTCGGCGGGCGTGCGGCCGCGGAGGCTTGTGATCAGAAGCTAGAGCTCTTGGTTCGGACCGCCTCGCACGCGTATTTCGCTCAGCAAGTGAGCGCCTTGCGGCTCCCAGAACCGTCCGTCGATCCTTTGCGCCAAAAGTTAAGGCAGCGAGAGATTTGGAAGCTGCTGCACCGGGTACAGAACGAGGAGCAGCTCAACATGCTCGCGGAGCTCCAGGATACCGTGCGAATTGCCCTCGAGGGAGTGCCGCTGAAGCGCGCCTTGGCAGCGATTGAGGCAGAACGTTCCTCGGACGCGTCCCAGGTTGAGGCACCGCTCCGAGTTGCAGAATACGAGCGCATGGTAGGAGCTCCGGTCGAACAGGCAGGCATTGTTCCCCCTGTCGGCGCAGAGTTCGCCGCCTATCGTGTTCCCGAACAGCGAGCAGGGCTCCCTGCTGGGGTTTCCGGACTCATCGTGGTGCCCGAGCTGCGCGAAGTGCGGGTGCAAATCAGTTTTAGCCGGTTCGATAGCGTGAGCGCGAACCTTCAAGGCGAGTTTGACTTCGATCGCCACCCAATTAAGCCCGCAGTTCTGACGCTCCCGACGGGCAATGAGAAATGGCTTCCTGCAGCCGAAGTGCGCGGAGAAGGCGTATTCGTTGAGCTCGACGACGCAGCGATCGAAGCCTGGCTAGAGCGTCCCGTTGTGAAAAAGCGCACGGAAGAGCTCCGCCTTGCATTTGAGGCCGATGAGCGCGGGGGGGCATTCCCAGGAGCGCGATTCTACCTCTTGCATTCCCTATCGCATCTGTTGCTGACGGCAATCAGCTTGGAATGTGGGTACGCTGCGAGTGCGATTCGCGAGCGGATTTATTGCGGGCCCACGGAAGAGAATCCGAAGCCCATGTCCGGGATTCTTCTCAGCACGGGAACGACTGGTAGCGAGGGGACGCTGGGTGGCCTTGTTGAGGAGGGGCGGCGTTTGCGTCACCATCTCGGCGAGGCCTGGGAGCTAGGCAGGCTCTGTTCGAATGATCCTGTCTGCGCCGCCCACGAACCGGCCTCAGAATCCAGCGACCGACGCACCGAGGGAGCTGCGTGCCATGGCTGTTTGTACATAGCCGAGTGCTCGTGTGAGTGGTTCAATCGTTATCTGGACCGCGCACTCGTTGTTCCCACCATTGGCAATGATACGGAGTTGGCCTTTTTTAGGGAGAAGCCGTGACATTCTCGGTGGACCTGAGCAATGTTCCCACTTCAAC
>CAZSUA010000406.1:0-4411 GCA_964609655.1 uncultured Polyangiaceae bacterium
GCCTGATAGAGGAGCTCCTTCAGAGCGCCCACCGTGAGATACGCGAGCACGCGTGGCTCCCCGTCGCCCACGATTCCCAGGGCCTGACCATCCTTCAGGCTCTCGGTGAGCAATTGCACGACGCTGTCGTAGAATGTTGAGAGCTTGCGGTGAAAATCGCTGTCCACACCCGTTGCATCCGTAAAGAGGATCTTGGTCATGGAGCGCTCCTTCAGGCACACCCCGATCACCGCGCGGATGTTTTCACGGACTTGCATCCCCACGCTGCGTTCCACCTCATCGGTCGTGATTCGCTGGATCGCCATCGTGATCTGAGCGGCAAAACGATCGATCAGGTCGGCAAGAACCGCGCGCTTGTCCTCGAAGTAGAGGTAGTAGGTGCCCCGGGCGACTCCGGCCGCAGCCACAATGTCGTCGATGGTTGTTTGGTGGTAGCCGCGTTTCACGAAAACGTCGCGAGCCGCTTTGAGGATTTGTTGCCTGCGTTCCTCTTTGGGGATCACCGCCCCCGTTCTGGTCTTCCTATTCGGCTTCTTGCGCACCGTGGCGCGGCGTCCAGGCATTCTGCCAAGCTAGCGTGCGTCCGGTCGTCGAGTCGAGCGCGGGTCCAGGAGCTGACGGGACTGTCACCCGTAAGGACAAGCTAGGAGTCTAAGCGTTGAATGCTGACGAAGCGCTTGCGGCGCGGGCCGTAATCAGTCAGCCTGTCGGCCACTGACGTCAGTGTCAGTCTGAGCAGGGTCAAGTGCGGGAGGCCTAAGAAGCTCCCCGAAAGAGGCAGCATGAACGCGGATCTCGTTATCGGAATGGACGTGGGCTCCACCACTGTCAAAGCGGTCGTCATCGATCCTCAGACAAAAGAGATCATCTGGAGCGACTATCAGCGCCACCACACCAAGCAGCCGGAGAAAGTTCTGGAGCTGCTGAACGCCATCTTAGAAAAATTCCCCGAGCAGCCGAGCGACGCGTGGCAGCTCTTTCTCACGGGCTCTGGAGCGAGCCCTCTGGTGGCTCCCACCGGCGGGCGCTTCGTGCAAGAGGTGAACGCGGTCACACTTGCAGTGGAGCACAAGCACCCGGACGTGCTGAGCGTGATTGAGCTCGGCGGGCAAGACGCCAAGATCATCATGTTCAAGGAAGACAAAGCCACGCGGCAGAAAACCGCGTCGACGTCGATGAATGATAAATGCGCTTCGGGAACGGGAGCCACCATCGACAAATGCATGATCAAGGTGGGCGCCGAAGCAGGCTACGCCAACACGTTGCATTACAACGATGAAAAGCTGCACCATGTCGCGGCAAAGTGTGGTGTTTTTGCTGAAACCGATATCGTTAACTTGGTGAAGACGGGCATCCCCAAAGACGAGGTTTTGAATTCCCTCGCAGATGCGATCGTTGTCCAGAATCTGAGTGTGCTCACCCGCGGCAATACTCTGAAACCCAAAGTGCTGCTGCTCGGTGGCCCCAATACCTACCTCCCGTTCCTGAAGGAATGTTGGCAGAAGCGCATCCCTCAAACCTGGAAAGATCGGGGGATCAGCTATCCTGAGGATGCTCCGATCGAAGAGCTGATCTTCGTTCCAAAGAACGCTGACCTGTATGCCGCTTTCGGTGCGGTGATGTACGGCCTGGCTGAGGGCCCGGGTGTGGGGCGCTTCACAGGTGTGGAGACGCTCAGCAATTTCATCAACCACGGCCGCCGCGCACGGCTCGGGGAGCAAGCGGGGCCGCCACTCTCACTCACCGAAATCGAGACGAAGTCTTTCATTGAGAGTTACACGATCCCTAAGTTCAAACATGCCAAGCTCGAAGCGGGCAGCGTCGTACGAGGAGTCGTGGGTCTCGATGGTGGCTCCACCTCTTCCAAGGCAGTGATCGTCGCCGAAGACGGGGAGATTCTCTTCAAATCGTATCAGCTCTCCAAGGGCAATCCGATTCAGGACACCAAGGAGCTGGTGGCGAACCTGATGCAGCAGATTGAATCGCAAGGCGCAACCTTCGAGTGCCTGGGCTTTGGTGCCACCGGCTACGCGGCAGACGTGCTGGAGCAAACAGTGCTCGCCGATGTGAACATTGTTGAAACGGTCGCCCACATGATGAGTGCGGTTCACTTCTTCGGCGATGTCGACGTGATCTGCGATATCGGAGGGCAGGATATCAAGGTCCTGTTCATGAAGAACGGGGACATTCAGAACTTCAAGCTCTCGAACTCGTGCAGCGCGGGAAATGGAATGTTGCTTCAGGCCATGGCCGATCAGTTTGGCTTGCCCGTAACCGAATATGCAGAGCACGCGTTCAAAGCCGATCTGGCTCCCAAATTCAGCTATGGCTGCGCCGTCTTCCTGGATTCCGATCGCGTTAACTTTCAGAAAGAAGGTTACCAAAAGGAAGAGCTTTTAGCGGGGCTCGCTCAAGTGTTGCCCAAGAACGTGTGGCAATACGTGGTGCAGATCCCACGCCTCGCCTCGCTCGGCACGAAGTTCGTTTTGCAGGGCGGCACGCAGTACAACATGGCGGCGGTCAAAGCCCAGGTGGATTACATCAAAACGCGCGTTCCAGGCGCGGAAGTCTACGTGCATCCGCATACGGGTGAAGCAGGCGCGATCGGCGCGGCGATCGAAACCTTGCGGCGCTACAAGCGCTCCGGGGTGACACACTTCATCGGCATGGATGCGGTGTTGGGCCTTGAATACACCACCACGAATGATCCAAGCACGGTCTGCCATTTCTGCCCGAACGAGTGCAAACGCACCTTCATCGATACCTCTCGCCCGGATGGCACAAGCGCTCGCTACATTTCCGGCTTCTCCTGCGAAAAGGGCACCGTTGAGAGCAAGGAAGCGATGCTCGACATCGTCAAAGAGCGCAAAGAGGTCGCCGCTGCCTTCCCGAATCTTGTGACCTACGAAGCGGAGCTTGCCTTCAAGCACTTCTACGAGTGCGAACCGATTCCGAGAGCTGGCACCGTGATCGAAGACGTGAAGGTCGAGCCGGGCTTTTTTCGGATCAAGAAGCAGAAGTACTTCCGGCCGTTCGAGCGTTCGAGTGAGGCCGCCCAGCAGCGCCGAAAGAGCCTGCGTGTAGGCCTACCGCGCGTGCTCAACATGTATTCGACGGGGCCGTTTTACCGGTCGTATTTCGAAGCGCTGGGGATGGGTCGCTCGAATATTGTTTGGAGCGATGTCACGAGCGAAGAGATGTTCATGGAGGGGGCAAAGTATGGCTCTGTGGATCCGTGCTTCCCGAGCAAAGTGGTGCAAGCTCACATCCACAATTTGCTCTTTCACAAGCACGAGCCTGAGCGGAAACGTCCGCTGAATTTCATCTTCTTTCCGATCCTCACGCACGTGCCCAACTTCGTGGATGACACCACGGACAATGCTTCCTGCCCCATCGTGGCGGGCACTCCCGACGTGATGAAAGCAGCGTTCACGAAGGAAGTGGATTTCTTTGCACAGCGCGACATTGAGTACCTCGACCCTGCCCTTTCGTTCACCGAGCCCACGCTCTTGGCACGCAGGATGTTCGAAACCTGGGGCGCGCGCCTCGACATCACCGAAGATGAGAGCGACCACGCTTGCCGCGAAGGCTGGAAAGCTCTGAATGCATTTGAGCGAGAGCTCCAAGACAAAGGCCGAGCCATCCTGGAAACGGTGGAGGCGGAAGATCGCATCGCCATCCTGGTTCTGAATCGTCCCTATCACGCGGATCCGGGCATGAATCATGGCATTCCAGAAGAATTCCAGGTTCTCGGCTACCCCATCTTGAGCATCCGCTCCATTCCCAAAGGGCGGGATTACCTCGATCGCTATTTCAAAGATGAGCTTGAGCGAGGAATCATCAAGAGCCCACTCAATATCAATCACGTCTGGCCCGAGAATTACTCCGCGAACAGTGCGCAAAAGGTCTGGGGCGCCAATTTCGCGGCGCACCATCCGAACGTCGCGATCTTGGATCTTTCAAGCTTCAAGTGCGGCCACGATGCGCCCACCTATGGCTTGGTGAGCGACATCATTCAGACGTCGCGGACTCCGGCCTCATCGCTCCACGATCTGGACGCCAATAAGCCCACCGGGTCGATCAAGATCCGCGTGAAGACCTATGCCCATTCCTTGCGGTTGGCCCAAGAGCGGCTCGAAGATCTGGCCCAGCGCAAGCTGTCGCTCTCCGCCGCCATTGATAAGAAACGGCTGGAATTGTTGGGGCTCAAGCAAACCCAACTCGCTGAAATGAAGCAAAGCGATCCCGCGCTGGAACGGGAGTTGGCCCTTTTGACCGAAAAAGTACTGGCCTACCAGACCCGGGCCGCAGCTCCGGAGAACCCCAGCCACACCGAATACGTCGCAGACGGTCCACAGATTGTTTCCCTCACGCGCCGCCCTCCCGCCACCCCCGGTACGCCGCACACCCC
>CAZSUA010000407.1:0-4404 GCA_964609655.1 uncultured Polyangiaceae bacterium
AGCGGGTGGGGAGCACAAGTTGGCTCGAGGTTTTGAGCCAACAGCTACAGATTCTCTACATTATTTGGTGCACCCGGTGCTCGCGCGTGCGGTGGGCGAGTTTGTTGTCCGAGAGAGAGCGAGCATTGCGCAGCATATCGCCGAGGCCCAGGCGGAGGGCGTGTTGAAGGCTCGCTAGGTTGGGTGCAGTTTGTCGGGGTTTTCCCGGATTGACAATGCTGCGCAGTGAAAGCAGTGTTCGCGAGCTATGGGAATTAAGCGTTGGGTTTGGGTTGGAGCACTGGGGCTGTTCTCCGTGGGATGCGATTCGGCGAAGGTGAAGGAATTTATTTGGAAATCGGAAGCGCCGGCGGTATCGGTTTCGGCGCCACCCGAAGATCAAGCCTCACCCAGCAAAGTCGCGGCTCCCGTTCCTTCTTCAGCGGCGCAGGTCGCGGAGCCTTCGCACGCGGAGGTCGCTCCTGCTGGTGGCGCGTCGGGGCCGATCACTTTGCCAGAGTTACCGCCATTGGTGCGAGGTGCGCTCCCCATCGAGCCAATGAAAGCCGCAAGGGACTTGGTGGACAAGGCGGAAGGGTCCGAGAAGGCAGAGGCATTCGACCGGGCGCTTACCGAGTATCGGGAAGCGATCAGCGCGGATCCGGGGCACCTGAATGCTCGGTACGAGTATGCGCGCGTGTTGGCGCGACAGGGGCGAACCGCGGATGTGCTCAGCACCTTGGCGCCGCTAAAAGCGTTGGCTTGTCCGTTGTGCATCGAGCGCTTGATGGCTGCCACTTCCGACCCAGCGTTCGCGTCAGCGCATAAGGATAAAGGCTTCGTCGAGCTCACTAGCGCTCTCGGAAAGGAGCTCCCCAAGCTCAGTGCTGCGGCCAAGCGCATGCAGGAATGGTTCATGTTCAGCCCGCATGCGAATGGACCCGAGGAAAGCCTGTTGGATCCGCGCGCCTTGATCGTGGTTGAAGATCGGAGTCTCGGAGCGCCTGCACGCTACGTTCAGTTGCTAGGCGACGCGGAGTTTCGGAAATTCCTCAAGGTCCGATTCCCGAGGGGCGTCTATCCTGGAAAGTTGAGCCCCTGTGTAGGTTCTTGCTGCACACAATCCTCGCCTCTCGACCTCCGGATGGCACACCTCACTCAGCTGTGTTTCAAGACGACGGGCGCTGCAGCCGTACACCTCTACAAGATCCAAGTCGAGGGTGATCCGAAGGCGCGCTTTGGTGATGACGGGGAATAGCGGTGAGCGGATAGGGTGAGCGATGCTTAAGGCATCGCTACGGGATCGACCCCACCAGTCAGGTCACAGGCGGCAGCATTTTGGGCGACAAGACGCGGATGGCAGGGCTGCTCCGTGATGAGCGTGCCTTCATTCGACCCAGCCCGTCAGGCAACGCGGCGGGCGGTGTGGCGGAGCGGACGCGCGAAGCTTTACGGCTGTGTGAAGCTGCAGGTTTCGACACGGTGATCATCGAGACGCTGGGTGTGGGGCAGGGTGAGCAAGCTGTCCGCGATATTGTAGATGTGTGCCTGGTGGTGTTGCTCGCCGGCGCCGGCGACGAACTGACGGGCATCAAACGCGGCTTGCTCGAAGTGGGGGATCTGTTTGTGGTGAATAAGGCGGATGGGACGGGGGAGTCTGAAGCACAGGCAGCGCGTGCGATGTATGAATCGGCGTTAGGGACTCTGCAGGGCAGGTCAACGCAGGTTTTGGCAGTGAGCGCAATCGAGAATACAGGGCTTTCCGAGCTTCGTCGTGCCATCGCTGTCAGGTTTGCCGAATCCGTGGCGAGCGGCGAGCTCGTTCGCGAACGTTCACGGCAGCGCGCCCGCTGGTTTGAGAGCTTGCTCCGAGTGGGAGCGGTTGAAGCATTTCTAGCGCAGCCGAGAATTCAGGCAAAAATCCAAGAGGTTCTGCCGCTCGTGCAAACCGGCGCCCTGGATGCGGTGGCTGCCGCCGTGCGAGTTTTTGCATGCTTGGACAGAGCAGAACCCAGTCGGTAGAGAGCGGAGCGGATCACCTGTTCGTGCGTTTCACATCTCCGATTAGGAGGCTGCGCTCGCGCCGCACGACCTGGGCGAGGTAGTCGACGACCGCGCGGATCCGGGCACTCTGCACCTGATCTTCGTGGACGACCGTCGAGATCGGCGATGTCCCGACGATGTCCGGGTGGATGCGTTCGATGTCCGACGCGGCGAACAGTGACGGCAGCGCGCCGACACCGAGTCCGGCGATGACCGCTTTGTGCACGACGTTGATGTTGTCCGCGCGCAGCACCACTTCGGCTTCAGTTGCGTGCGCATCGCGCCAGCGACCGAGGGGAGCGATCGCGAGGTGACCGCAGTACGCGACCAGATCGTGACCGCGCAGCCCATCGCGCAGGCGCGGGCGACCACGGCGCGCGAGATAGCGCGGCGATGCGAACAGCGAGAAACCAGCCGCTCCGAGGGTGCGATGGATCAGGTTCGGCTGCTTCGGAGGAGCACCGATGCGCAGCGCGAGATCCGCTTCGCGCCGCGCTAGGTCGACCGGCGTGTTGTCCGTGCGGAGCTCGAGCGTGAGCTTTGGATACTTGGCGCGCAGCGAAGACAGGTGCTTGACGAGGAATGCGGTCGCGAGCACCTCGGTCGTGGCGAGCCGAACGATGCCTTCGGGCTTCGCGTCGGTGCCTGCGAGGCGGCGCTCTACGGCGAGGAACCCATCCTCGAGGCGGCCGATGTCGACGTGCACGCCCTCTCCCGCGGGAGTGAGGACGTAGCCCTTCGGTGTGTGATCGAAGAGCTTCGCCCCGCATCCATCCTCCAGCGCAGCGAGGCGGCGGCCGACGGTGGACTGGTCCACACCGAGTGCGCGCGCGGTCTTCGAGAGCGAGCCGGTGCGCGAGACAGCGAGGAAGTAGCGGTAGTCATTCCAATCGATCATCCATGCAGAATTGCATACACGAAGTGCAGATCCAACGGATTTACGCACAGGCGCCCGGGGCGTAGATTGGACACATGACAGCAACTTCTGAACGCGGCGCGCGCGTTCGCTTCCCACCGCCGCTCGTATTCCTCGGCTGCGTTCTGCTCGCGATCGCGATGCAGCTGTTCGTGGCGCCGTTAGGCGTCGCCGCTGCTCGGCCGTTCTCGCTGATCGCCGGTGTCGTGCTTGTGGCCGCGGGTGTGACGACAGTCGCCTCCGCGCGCGTGCTGTTTCTGCGCACGGGCCAGTGCCCGACGCCGTGGTCGCCGACGCCGGAGCTGATCGCACGCGGGCCATACCGCTTCACGCGAAATCCCATGTACATGGGAATCACGACGCTACTGATCGGTGCTGGCCTCGTCAGCAACGTGCTGTGGATCTCGGCGTTCGCACCGCTCGCGCTTGCGATCGTGCACTTCATCGCGGTCGTGAAAGAGGAGGGCTACCTCGCCGCGAAGTTCGGACCGAGCTACGCCGCCTACGCCGCGCGCGTTCGGCGGTACCTCTAGCCCCCTCGTAACTCGTAGCTCTCTCCTGAAAGCGCCGAGGCTTTTGCCCTCCTGCCTGGGGCGAAGCATTGGCCGACACCGCGGTCCACCATGAGCCGCACGGATATCACTGCGCGCCACGTGTGAGCCAGGGCAGTGTGATCGTCTGGCTCGGCCCCCCGCCGTCTGATCAGCCGCCGAATGGCGCTCTGGCGGCAAGGCACTTGTCAGCGTATGCTGCCGGAGAGCCGTCAGCATGACCCAGTCAGCACCCCGAAGAGCGCTTGTAGACGACTTTTGGGCTATTCCCGAGCGGCAGCGCTTCCACGAGCTGATCGATGGTGAATTGACTCAGAAGTCGGCTCCGACAGGCGAACACGGCGATGCTCAGGCGGGCGTGGTGAGCGCGGTGCGCCCTCTTTTCCAACGTAAGTCGAGCGTCGGTGGTCCAGGAGGCTGGTGGATTCTCACTGAGGTCGAGGTGCTGTTAAGCGGAGACGAAATTGTACGACCTGACGTGCTCGGTTGGCTTCGTGCACGCTGCCCCGAACGCCCAACGGGTACTCCCGTTAGGGTACGGCCGGACTGGGTATGTGAGGTGGTGTCTCCGAGCAATGCCAACGACGATACCGTCAAGAAGTTGAGGTTGTATCACCGGAATGAGATCCCTCACTACTGGGTAGTGGACCCACGTGACGCCACGCTGACCGTGCTGCGCTTTAGCCATGCTGGTTACGTCACGCTACTTCGAGCCGAACGTCACGAAACCATCCACCCCGAGCCCTTCGAGGCTATCGGCCTTTTCGTAGGTAGCCTGTTCGGCGATGATCCGCTTTGACTTAGTCGGGCGTACCTGTCGGTTTTCGATTGTCTCGTGCAAACGGAGAGCCCTTCCATTAGATTCTCTCGGTCGCCCATCGCGGCACGTGCTGTTGCAGAGACCCAGCGTAACAC
>CAZSUA010000408.1:0-4396 GCA_964609655.1 uncultured Polyangiaceae bacterium
CCCAGCTCACTCAGCGTGCTGCAGATCCAGGACGCGCTCGAACCTGTGCTCGCAGCGATTCGAGCAGCCTCGGGAGATGGCCCTGCCGTAGGCATTGCCATGAAACAACTGAAGCTCAGCAATGCCCGTGTGGAAGGCAAAGACGTGGCGGCCGCGGTGAAGCAACTGCGAGAGTGAAGGCTGTCCGCAGCGACCCACTGAGTCGCCAACTACCCACAGCTCGTGCGGTAAAAAACGAGGTCTAGCACCCCGGCTGCTGATCGGAATGCCCCAGCTCTCGGGCGATCGTCAAAGCTTTGGCGACTGATCTTGTTAGGCACGCTTCCTGCTAAGTGCCCCAGTCAGGAGCGCTCAGATGGCCCATCAAGAACTCGAAAAACAACAGTTGATTCACCAGCTCGTGCCACACAGCCGCGAAATGTATCAGGCGAGCGACACGCGTGTTTCCGTGCAACTCGAGTCTGGTGCTGGTGTGATCTGGGCCACGAGCACTCAGATTTCACTGGAAGGCATGACGGTGGAGCTTCCGGAGCCCGTCCCGCTCGTCGCTGAAGTCAGTGTCTACTGTGAGCTACCCAGCGTGCGCGCCTCCGTCGAGGGGCGTGCCGTCGTAGAGCGAGTTTCAGGCTCAACGTGGAACCTTCGCTTCACGCACCTCACGCCGCGTTCTGCCCTGGCCGTTCGAGCACTCACTCGTGCGGAACGCGTCCGCAATTCGCCTTCGACCACGGGGCTCCCCGCGATCACAGCTGCCCAGCTCGCCGAGTTTGCGGCGTCGACGCGGGCTGCGAGTACTGTACCTCGGCCGGCTATCACCCTTTCCAGAATGCACGCGGTCGTCCCCCTTGCATCGCAGAAATAGCCACTAATCCGGCTCTCCACCGCTACGCACCCCGGGCACAACCGGCGCCGATAGACGCCCGCGGTTTTTTGACCGAGGCTCGGTCTATGAAGATCTTGGTTATCGGGGGAACGGGCAATATTAGCCGCGGCATTGTGCGCCGAGCACTCGACGTGGGTCACGACGTGAGCGTCTTCACGCGCGGAACTAACCTAGACGCGCCAGAGCCAGGCGTGCGGCATATCATCGGTGACCGCCAAGACCGGGCCGCCTTTGAGGCCAAACTCTCGGTGGAACGCTTCGACGCCGTCTTCGATATGATCGCATTCACTGAAGACGATGCTGCGTCGGCACTACGAGCCTTTCGCGGGCGTGTGGAGCACTTCGTCCACTGCTCGACGGTGATGACCTATGGCGTGCCTTTCCCCTTCAATGGGGTCAACATTGATGAGTCGGCACCGCTACAGGGTAGCTCTCCGTATGGCTTGGGAAAAATTGCGGCAGATCGCCTTCTGCTGAAGGCCTATGCAGAAGAGGGCTTTCCCGTCACGGTGATGAAGCCTTCGTACACGCACGGTCCGGGCAATCCACTATATCGGCAGGTTGGCGGCACAACTCGCTGGCTCAGTAGGATGCGCGAAGGCAAGCCGATCCTCTCGGCGGGTGACGGTCTAAACTATTTTCAATACCTCGCGTCGAAGGACGCGGGCTTCGGATTTGTGGGGCTTTTGGGGAAGAAGGCCTGTATCGGGCAGACTTACAATATCGTGCATCCACAGCCGCGAAGCTGGGATGAATGGCAGCGAACGGCGGCAGCTGCCATGGGGGTGGAGGCCAAGCTCGTGCATGTGGCCCAAGATACTTTGGTCGCGTTGGCCCCAGAACGCTTCAACAACATGCAATCTGGCTTTGGTCATCATCAGGTATTTCGCCATGAGAAACTGATGCGCGATGTGCCTGAATTCAATCCAACAACACCTCTCGTTGAGAGCCTGCGCGAGGTCATCGAATGGATGGACCAACACGCGTTGATTGTCGACAACGATGACTCGGATCTTGAGGATCGCATCATCGAAAGCGTTGCGAATCTGACCCGGAACTTCAACCCCGCCCCCCGCGCGTGATAGCCTCAGAAGTGAGACTGGCTCCGCTTGCGTTTCTGCGGGAGCTCTTCGAAGCAGCTGTGCTCGCGGCGCAACCCGAACACACACTCGCTCCCTTCTTGCCGGAACGCAGCAAAGGGCGGCTGATCGTGGTGGGTGCAGGGAAGGCAGCCGCCAGCATGGCGCGAGCGGTGGAAAGCCACTACGGCGACGCGGTCGAGGGCATGGTCATCACGCGCTACGGCTACGCGCAGGCGACGCGGCACATCGAAGTGGTCGAAGCGAGTCATCCGGTGCCCGATCAAGCGGGGCTCAACGCAACCCGCAAGCTCGAAGCCCTCGTCACCCACCTTCACCCGGAAGACACGGTGATTTGCCTGATTTCCGGGGGTGCTTCGGCGCTTTTGTGCGCACCCTGTCCGGGCATTTCACTAGAGGAAAAACAGGCCCTCACCGTTGCGCTCCTGCGCTCCGGTGCGCCCATCACACAGGTTAACTGCGTACGCAAAGCACTATCGAGTGTGAAGGGTGGGCGTCTCGCCGCCCGCATAGCACCGGCGAAGCTGACAACCTTGATCCTCTCGGACGTCTGCGGCGACATCCCGAGTGCCATCGGCTCTGGCCCAACGATCGCAGACGCAACCGAGACTGATCCGAGTGCGATTTTGGAACGCTATTCGATCCCAGTGAGCGATGCGGTGCGCCGAGCGCTCACGCAGAACAAGCCCGTGCCAGCGCTCCCGCCCAATCAAACCTTCCAGATCGTCGGGAGCGCGGAGCAATCTCTGAAGCGCGCGCAAGCGCACGCCGCCCGACTGGGTGTGCCCGCAGTGATCCTCTCAGACCGAATCGAAGGAGAAGCTAGGGAAGTGGGGAAGGTCCTCGGGGCCTTGGCTCAACGATCAGCCGCGCACTGCGAGCCCTTCTTAACCCCCATCGTACTGATCTCGGGCGGCGAAACGACGGTAACCCTGCGCGGAGCAGGCCGCGGAGGACCGAACACGGAATTCCTACTTTCATTGGCCTTGCAGCTCGATGGGCAACCCGGAGTGTATGCCCTGAGCTGCGATACTGACGGCGTCGATGGCAGCGAGGACAACGCCGGCGCGTTCATCACTCCTGATTCACTAGAACGCGCCAGAAAGCTCGAGCTAAACCCGGCGCTCCACCTCGAACAGAACGACACGTACAGCTTTTTTCAGAAGCTCGGCGACCTGGTGCTCACGGGCCCAACGCACACGAATGTGAACGATTTCAGGGCAATTTTGGTACTTGGCCCAGACGGCGCCGAACCATGATTCGGAAGGTGATCGCTGACCGTCTGAACGCGTTCCTACGCGCGACTTAACGCCCTGCTCTCAAGCTGATCCAAGTTGCGCACGGCGCCCTGAGCGGCGCTCGTGGTCATCATCGCATAAGCTTGCAGCGCGACCGAAACCTGACGCTCACGATCGGGTTTAAACGCACGAGGCCCCTTGGCCTGCATAGCCACCCGACGCTTTGCCAGCGTTGCTTCATCGACCGCCACTCGAATGCTGCGCGCTGGAATATCGATCTCGATCGTGTCGCCCTCTTCAATCAAGGCGATCGTACCGCCACTCGCAGCTTCAGGGGAAACATGCCCGATGCTGAGCCCGCTCGTGCCGCCACTGAAACGACCGTCCGTCACCAGGGCACACACTTTGCCGAGGCCTTTGCCCTTCAGAAAGGACGTCGGGTAGAGCATTTCCTGCATGCCTGGCCCGCCTTTGGGCCCTTCATAGACGATCACCACCACATCACCCGCTACGATTCTATCCTCCACGATGGCGTCCACTGCCGCATCTTGGGAGTGAAAAACGCGCGCCGGGCCACTGAATATCAGGCTCGAGTCATCGACGCCCGCTGTCTTCACAATGCAGCCTTCGGGCGCCAAATTGCCGTAGAGCACCGCGAGGCCACCATCCTGGCTATAAGCGTGCTCCTTCTCACGAATGCAGCCGTGTTCGGCATCCGAATCGAGCTCAGCAAAATATTTTTCTTGAGAGAATGCCAGCGTTGTTCGCACACCGCCCGGAGCCGCGAGTGCCCGGCGTTTGGCGGCCGCGCTCGTTTTCCCACTGCGCAAATCGTTCTCATCCAGTGCGGCGGTCATTGAATCGCTGTGGACGGTGTGCACGTCTTCGTGAAGCAAGCCTGCGCGCTTCAGCGCGCCCAAAATCGTGAAGATGCCGCCCGCGCGGTGGACGTCTTCCACGTGATAGTCCGAAGAAGGCGCTACTTTGCACAGGTTGGGCACCCTGCGGGACATTCGATCGATATCCTTCATCGTAAAATCAACACCGCCTTCGTGAGCGATCGCGAGCAAGTGAAGCACGGTATTCGTGGAGCCACCCATCGCGATGTCGAGCGCGATAGCATTCTCGAACGCTTCAAAGGTGGCGATGCTGCGCGGCAAGACGCTCGCGTCCCC
>CAZSUA010000409.1:0-4386 GCA_964609655.1 uncultured Polyangiaceae bacterium
GCAAGATGCGCGCCGTTGAGCAGATTCTCCGCCAATGGATCAAGTATGTTTGAGCACCATCAGACTCAACCACCAATCTTGAGCGTGCTCGTCTCGCGGGTACTGCGATCATTTCCGCATCGATCGACGGATTGCCCTAAACAGCGCGGAGTTCTCTCGCACTGCCTGGCGGGCCTTACTGCGCATCTGAATAGTGGTGGAGTCTCTCGTTCGGACCAACCTCCGAAGCATGCCAGATAGAACTTGAGTCGCCGCGTGCCTTGGGCAACCAACTGCGGGAGAACGCCGTTCGCAGGATCTCGTGCGTGGTTGCGTTGCTGTTGTCCGAAGAAACCTTGGACGCGCTCGGCTTTGCCCAGATGGACGTCCGAGAACGCCTACGGAGTTCCGTGAGTGGTGCGCCGCAAGGCATCACCTGTCACCCTCCCATCCGTATCGTTTGATGAACGCGGAGTCACCAGTCTTGTGCCAGGACAAGCCGACCAGGGAGCCGCTCACGCGCAAATTCTGCGTTTTCGATGGATAATTAGCGCGAAACTGTGCATTCAAAACGGCACCGCTGGTGTAAATAGCTTAATTTCTCGGTGAAACAGATGATCTCTGGTTCGGCACGGCCCTTGCTCACGTGCGCCCGCAATGACGTCCCGCCTCGAAAAATTTAGCTACAACGACAGCGTCGTTCGAGCCTTCGCCCTGGCAACTGCCGTGTGGGCGCTGGTCGCGACATTCGCCGGACTTTGGCTTGCGCTGCTGTTGGTGATGCCGAGCCTCAACTTTGGGCTGCCCCAGCTTGCGTTTGGTCGGCTTCGCCCGCTGCATACGAATGCGGCCATCTTCGCGTTCGCAGGCAATGCTGTGTTTGCGGCCATCTACCATTCGAGCCAACGCCTGCTGAAGGCACGAATCTTCAGCGACAAGCTCAGCTGGTTTCACTTCTGGGGGTGGCAAGCGATCATTGTTTCTGCTGCGCTCACGTTGCCGTTTGGGATCACTCAAGGCAAAGAATACGCAGAGCTGGAATGGCCCATCGACATTGCCATCGCGGTTGTCTGGATTGCTTTTGCAATCAATTTCTTTGGGACCATTGCGAAGCGGCGTGAGCGCCACCTTTACGTTTCGATCTGGTTTTACATCGCCACGATCGTGGTCGTGGCCATCCTTCACATCTTCAACAGCCTGGTTATCCCCGTGGGCCTGTGGAAGAGCTATTCGCTTTACGCAGGGGTGCAGGACGCGTTCATGCAGTGGTGGTACGGGCACAACGCCGTGGCCTTCTTCCTCACCACGCCATTTTTGGGCTTCATGTACTATTACCTGCCCAAAGCCGCTGATCGCCCGGTGTTTTCGTACCGGCTCTCGATTCTGCACTTTTGGTCCTTGGTGTTCATGTACATCTGGGCGGGGCCGCATCATTTGCACTACACGGCGTTGCCTGAGTGGGCGGCTACGCTGGGGATGGTGTTCAGCGTCATGCTTTGGATGCCTTCGTGGGGAGGCATGATCAACGGGCTGCTCACGTTGCGTGGTGCCTGGAACAAGGTCGCCTCGGATCCTGTTCTCAAGTTCTTCGTCGTCGGCATTACGTTCTACGGGATGGTAACGTTTGAGGGACCTTTGCTCTCCATCAAGAGCGTGAACGCGCTCTCCCACTACACTGACTGGGGGATTGCCCATGTTCACAGTGGAACGTTGGGGTGGAATGGGTTCATGGCGTTCGGGCTGCTTTATTGGCTGGCGCCGAGGATCTTTCAGACCGAGCTCTACTCCAAGAAGCTCGCAGAGCTACATTTTTGGATCGGCACCTTCGGCATCCTCTTCTACATCGTGTCGATGTATGTCGCTGGGGTCACGCAGGGGCTGATGTGGCGCGCCTTCGACGAGACGGGGCGCCTCGCCTACCCAGATTTCATTGAAACTGTTGTGAAGCTGGTTCCGATGTACTGGGTGCGTGCGCTAGGCGGCCTGATGTACGTTGTTGGCGTTGCGCTGGGGCTCGTCAATCTCTTGCTCACTTGGAAGCACCGCCCTGCCACCTACGCGGTGGTGGAATACGAGGCGCCTCCGCTCGGTGAGTTTGTTGGCGAAACCCCGAGGTTTGAGATCCCTCGACACACGACGATCTCTGACACCGGGCATCGGATTCGCTACTTCTCAAGAGCGACCTGGCATCGCGTTTGGGAGCGCAAGCCTTTCAAGTTCACCGTGTGGGTCACAGTTTCGGTTCTCGTTGCCAGCGCCTTTGAGATGCTGCCAACGTTTCTCATCCGTTCGAACGTGCCCAGTATCGCCAGCGTGAAACCTTACACACCGCTCGAACTGGCGGGCAGGGACATCTATGTTGCGGAGGGGTGTTACAATTGCCACTCGCAAATGGTGCGCCCGATCCGGTCCGAAACGGAGCGCTACGGTGAGTATAGCAAGCCCGGCGAGTTCGTGTACGATCACCCCTTCCAGTGGGGATCACGGCGAATAGGTCCTGATTTGCACCGTGTTGGCGGCAAATATCCTTACCTCTGGCACGTGCGGCACATGGAGGAGCCGACATCGACCACGCCGGGCTCGATCATGCCCGCGTACATTTGGCTGTTTCGCGACGACACACAGTTTGACTCGATTCAGAAGAAAGTGGACGCCATGGCCATGTTGGGGGTCCCCTATGGCGACGCGGTGAACCACGCGGAAGCCCTTGCGAGAAAGCAGGCCCGGGAAATTTCTAGAGAAATCGTGGCGCAGGGTGGCCCGGCGGGCCTCGAGAATAAGTCCATTGTTGCGCTGATTGCTTATCTGCAACGCCTGGGTACTGACATCAAGCTACCTGCAGCAGCTCCCGCGATCGTGGCAGGAATTGCCCCGGGCACGGAGGTGAAGCCATGAGGCTGAGCGACATCATGAGTCACATGCATTTGGCTGGCTATGCCGAGGTGGCGCTGTTGATTTTCCTGATCGTATTTGCCGCCATTGCGTATCAAACATTTCGACATTCGAGCCGTTCTCGGTGGCAAGCCGACAAACAGATCCCTCTATCGGACGCAGCTATCAGCGGAACCCATTCAGCTGGAAATGAGTAAAAATGGTCGACCATTCAGAGAGAAGCCCGAGCCAAGACCCCGAGCGTCATGAATCGCAAGAAGACTCACTGACGGGTCACGAATACGATGGCATTCAGGAATACGACAACCCGTTGCCACCCTGGTGGAAGAATATTTTTTGGGGGACCTTCGTATTTTCGCTCGGTTACGGGTTTCACTACCACTTGAGCCAACAGGGAATGAGCGTGGCGGACGCGTACGAGCAGGACATGCGTGAGTTTCGCGAGGAGACTGCGAAGAAGCTGGTGGGCACGGAGGTGACTGAGGAGGGCCTCACGCGCCTGATGAAGAATGCTCAGATGCTGAATGACGCCTCCACCATATATGCGGCGAAGTGCAAGGCCTGCCATGCGGAGCACGGCGAGGGGCTGATTGGGCCGAACCTCACCGATGATAGTTGGATTCATGGCAAGGGCTCACTCATGGACATCTACGGCGTCGTTGCGACGGGGGTCCAGGTTAAAGGCATGCCCGCCTGGGAGAAGCTGTTGACGCCCATCGAACTCCAAAAGGTGGTCGGGTTGGTTGGCAGCTTCCGCGGCAAGAATCTCCCCGGAAAGGTCGCGGAAGGAACGCTCGTTGCGACACCCTGAGCGCCCTAGCTGCCGGAAACAGGTAAGAGCGTGAACGCGCCATTGCGTCCACCGCGGCGAGTCTTGCCAACGCTGAACGCCGACGGGACACGTTACCAGATCCGTCCCGAGCCAAGCGGCGGACGTTGGCTCGCTCGGCGGCGCTGGGTAGGTCTAGGGTTGGTATTGCTGTTTGTGGCATTGCCTTTCATGACGCTCAACGGGCACCCAGTTGTGCTCCTCGATGTGCCGAGACGCGAGTTCCACCTCTTGGGCAGAACGTTTTTGCCCACTGATTCAGTCCTGCTGATGGTTTTGATATTGGCAATCTTCGTATCTATATTCTGGATAACGGCGTTGTTAGGGCGTGCCTGGTGTGGTTGGGGATGTCCGCAAACGGTGTATCTGGAGTTTATATTTCGACCCATCGAACGCTGGATCGAAGGCGGACGAAGCGGGCAGATGCGGCTGGATCGAGCGGGGGGTGGCTGGCGACGGGTGCTCAAATTTGGCGTCTTTGTCGTCCTGTCGGCGGCGCTTGGAAACCTGTTTTTATCGTACTTCGTTGGGATCGAGGCACTCCGGCGTTGGGTGAGTCAGTCTCCCTATGAACACCCCGGGCCGTTCCTGGTCATGTTCGCCACCACTGCCCTCGTGTACTTCGATTTTGCTTACTTTCGCGAGCAGATGTGCACGGTTATCTGTCCCTACGCCAAGCTCCAGTC
>CAZSUA010000410.1:0-4330 GCA_964609655.1 uncultured Polyangiaceae bacterium
TCGCAACTTGCCCGTGGAACCCGCCTTCACCTCAATCGGAACGATTCGAGTGCCAACTTGGATCACATAGTCGACTTCAGCACTGCTGCTCTTAGCTTCTCGCACCCAAGTGAAGAGTTCGGGCTCCTGATTGAAAGGACGGCAGCCCCGCAATTCCTGCCCAA
The DNA here is from genome assembly GCA_964609655.1 of uncultured Polyangiaceae bacterium. Taxonomy (GTDB): domain Bacteria; phylum Myxococcota_A; class Polyangia; order Polyangiales; family Polyangiaceae; genus JBBRRP01. Next base: position 165 of record CAZSUA010000410.1, read on the forward strand.
CCCACTGCTCCGCAAGTTGACCTTCATTCACAAGGGTGAGGTCGCGAGCTTTCGTGGTGTCCAAAGCGTCAAGACCGCTCAACGTGGAGTAGAGTCCAACGTCTAGCAGGCAGACCTTTTCATACTGCTCGTCAATCTCAGCTCCGAGGGGGAGACCGTTCGCGGATGTTCTCCGCACGGGAGTCGCAATGCGTGCGAGTGACAGCATGCGGAAGGCATTTCTTAGGGGCAACGTCTTCTCTTCGGAGTCGACCTTGCGCGGTTGAAACTTCCGACCCACGAGGCGAGGGAGTGCCGCAAATACCTTGGCGATCTTCTCCCGATTGCCACTGTACTTGGCAAAATCGTCCCGAATTGCTTGCAGGAGATCACGATGGACACTTGCCGTAAGCTGGTAGGAGCGGGTCTTGGCCCATTCGGCTACTGCCGCGGGCATGCCGCCTATGAGTGCGTAGGTGCGACTCAGCTCTGAGAGGCGCGAATGCAGGACAGCTGGGACCCCACCAGTTGGCGTCGCGGACCGAATAGTAGTGACGAGCCGCTCTTCCCCTACCGCCAACAGGAACTCCACAAAGTTCATGGGTTCCAAGTTCCCGTAGGTCACCCTGCCGACGGGCATCGAGAAGGAGTGGTCTGCGAGGGTGAAATCGAGCAGTGAGCCTGCAGCGATAACGTGCAGGCTTGGCACCTCTTCAGAGAACCACCTGAGCTTGGCTAGGAGCTCAGGCTTGGCTTGGATCTCGTCCAAGAATAGTAAGGTCTTGCCAGGAGTGATGGTAGCTCGGAGTCGAGCTTCTAAGAGTCCGAGGATGGTGGGTGGATCATTGGTTGAAAAGCAGTCTGCTAGTTCGGGATCTCGTTCGAAGTTGACGTAGCTGAGCGCTCTTTTGGACTGGGCGCTAAAGTTCTGGACTAACCAGGTTTTGCCGGTCTGACGAGCGCCTCTTAGGATGAGTGGCTTATGGGAATCCTCGGAGGCCCATTTCTCCAGGGATTTCAATGCGAACCGTTCCATAATAGGTTGTTTTATAGACCAGGAGTGGTCATAATACAAGGCAATTATGGGCTTAGCCGGGCTGCTAGTGGTTGACTCCAGAGAAGCCGGAAGCCCTGGTAAACCGGGGCTTCGTCGTTGTGGTGGCGTTAATCTGCAGGCCAAGGATCGCCGAACTGACTTGCACTGGCTGGTGCCGGCACTCCGGCGCGGAGCAGATTCGCACGGAGCTGTCCCATCAGGTCAAGGTCTAGTCGAATGTCGACGTCGCCGACCTCCTGATTGTAGTCTGTGACCGCAGCGATCAGGCGGTCGAGTTCGGTGATGCTGGTTTGGTTTGCTCGGCCTGAGTGAAATGCTTGGATGACGCGCTCCATGCCCGTCAAGATGTTGAGCATCACGAAGCTCTTTTGAACGGTCTTCACGTTTTCACCCTGAAAGTGCCCCGCGGGGCTCAAGAAGCCCGCTTGGAAGGGGTACTTGATGTCGATGCTGTCGGTCACGATCTCTTGAGTCAGCGGATCACGAAACGAGAGGTTGACGTGCGCCACGATGGTCTCGGGATAGTTGGCCGCATCAGGTCGCGGAAGCAGTTCAATGAGCAGCGCAGAGCCTCCTCCGCGCCTGCCATTTTGAGACGTCACATCTTGATTTGAAGTACGATGCGCGATGAAAACGCTGGGAACATCTAGAGAGCCGCCGTTCGGGTTGGTCTTGAAGAATGGCGAGCCCACAGCACGCCCAAAGCTATAGGCGTCACCCGTGGTGAGCTGCATCGAGAGGTCGAAGGCCACGGGCACCGTGAAGAAATCCAGTTCTTCCTGGAACACCTCCTGAATCGCGCCTGTGTTTTCCAGAAAGTAGAAGTTGCCGTCCGCTTGCAAAGCGAGGTTCCGCATCAGATCGACGTTGAAATCGAGGCCGAGACCCACCGTGGTGATCCCAATACCTTCGGAGTTGTAGCTGCGGCTCGTCCCGATAATGGCGCTTGTGCTTGTTACGCCCACAGTGGGCACGCCATCGCTCAAAAGAATGACTCGGTTTTGCCGGCTGCGATCAATGCTGTTCAACACCGCGTGATAACCTGTCTCCAAACCGAGAGCGATGTTCGTTCCACCATCCGCAACGAGGCTTCGCACCTGAGCGCGCAGTGAGACACGCTGGAGTTCCACCGGCGCCATGGGCGCCAGTACCCTGGCGGAGTCGCTATAACTCACGAGCGCCAACCGATCGCCATCGCGCATCTTATCGATCAGAATTTCCAGACCTTGCTTCACATATTGGAGCTTTTCGCCCTGCATCGAGCCGGATACATCGACCACCACCGCGAGCGACAACGGCGGGCGGGCCGCCGGATCCGCGGTAATGGGGGTGTTGAGCGCCAGCTGCAGCATCGTGCAGTTGCTACCATTGAAGAGGTTGCCCATCACGGCGAGCATCGGCTGCAAACATACCCGTTTTCCGCAGGCGGGCGGCGGCAGATCCTGGTGATGTTCGGCGAAGAACCCCGCCGCATCGAGTGCAGAGATGTCTGGAACTAGACCGCTGTTGAGCTGTGAGCGAAAGAATCCGATGTCCTGCGATCCGCCAAGATTGACATTGCTGCCGGTGGGGACTGCGACGCTGCCCGATGTGGGTGGGCGGCCTGGCCCCGCCGTGGGGTGCACGCCGGAGGGCGCGCTTCCACTGCCGACGATGTTGGAGCAACCTAAACCCAACAGCAGTCCAAGCAACGCGAGCCAGCAGCGCGCCAGGCGCGCGTAGACAGTTTGATTTAGTGGCACAATTGTTGATCGCATGACAAATATCTCCCTTGCGACTCAAGCCAATGAGCCGCCAATACGTTATTGGTGAGTGATGAGTGAAGTTTAGAGAAGCTGAGAGGTTCTGCGTTTGCGAGCTAACGCTATCACCAGGAATCCGGAGAGAAGCAGGAGTGCTTCCTGCTGGCGTTGAGGCCGCCATGGCTGAAACGCGCAGTTCGTTCCATGTTCTTCGGGGGGGCAGTTTTGCGTGATTTGCAGCGCTTCGGGGGCGAGCTCGACATTTTCGCCCGCGATATCGCCCGTGATCCGGAGGCTGTGCGAGCCGTTCCCCAAGCAACCCCCAAAGCAGCTGGGGAGTACTAGCTTGGCTTTCCCCGCTTCCACAGCGAGTGTGCCGTAGTTGATCCACACGACCGGGGCATTGTTGTCGATTTGCACTTTCAAACGGAGCAGTGGGGCGTAGGCAAGAGTAGTGGGATCGAGCGTGAATTCGAAAGCGAAGCCGTCGCAAGGCAGCTGTTGTTGAGCGAGCTCGAAGCTGCCAAGTCGGCTTGGGAGCGCCGAAGCATCGGCAACCGTGAGCGCGACAGGGGTCGCAGCAGGCATGGGCGTGGAACTTCCAATCGGTGTGATGCTGTAATTGCCAGGTGACAACGCAGAGTCCGACCGAACGAGATACACGCCTGTATCCAACTGTTCCACCCGGTGGCTCACCAACATGCCGAGCGCATCACGCAAGTCGAACTCGGGTGTAGGAGCTGAGCCGCAGGTCGTCGAATAAACCACGAACGCGCTGTCCCCCGCCGGCACACTGGCGCCGGCTTTCTTCGAGAGCGGCGCAATCCCGCAATCAGGCGTCAAGGAGCCCGTTTGGCCCCCGTACGGGTTGGGAGTGGGCCTAGCCGTGCCGGGGCTGGTCTCCGCCGAGGAGCAACCAGCCGCCGCACCGAGCAGGAGTAAGCTGATTCCGAGGCGGGCCGTCTTCCACATGCCTTCATGATGCCGAGGCGCGACGCCGAATACCAGTACAGGAACGCACATACCCTGGTGCAGAAGTGGTCTCTAGTGTACGATTCTGTTCGATTTGGACTACGAACACCTAGCAAGTCAGCTAATTCATGCGCTTCGGGGCACGCGCTCGCAAGTCGCCCTTAGCCGTCGACTGCGTTACGGCTGCAATGTCCTTTACACGTGGGAATCGGGGCGTCGGTTTCCAACGGCCGCGGTGTTTTTCGAATTGTTGGAGCGCCTCGGGATCAAGCCGCAGGAAGTGGTGCGGGAATTCGTCGGTACTTTGCCGGAGGCACTGGAGGGCAAGGATTTCAAGGACCGAGCGACCGTCGCGCTCTTCATGAGACACCTGCAGGAGGGGCGCAGCATTCTCGAGCTCTCACGCAGTATGGGCC
>CAZSUA010000411.1:0-4326 GCA_964609655.1 uncultured Polyangiaceae bacterium
TATGTCCTGCAAACACCCCGCAACCCCGGGCTGCTCTGGGCGGGTGGGCTGACTTTTGGGGGTGGTTATCTTGGCGCACTCGGCTACGCCACATCGGCTTCCGTGGGGAGCGGCGGTGGGTGGCTAGCCGTGCCGGTGATCGGTCCTTGGATTGCGATCAACGGCCGGCATTTTCGCTGCGAGAAATCGGAGCAACTCTCACAGGCAGCGATCGACGACTGCCTGAGTGCTGCGGCCCGTGAGCTCAAGACGGTCACCGTGCTGACGTTCAGTGGCCTGTTTCAAGTGGTGGGTGCCACGCTGCTCATCGTGGGCTGGACCGACAAGCAACAGCAGTGGCTTCCACCGGACATGAGCGTGGATGCGGGCCCTGTGGGGGCGTCAGGCCAAGGCCTGCTGGTGCACGGCACATTCTAGTGATAACCAGCCGGCTCATGCCCCAAATTCCGAGAGCCACCTGACCATGCCGAACGACCGCGCCAGTGACAATCCGAACGTTGCCCCGATCGAAAAACCTGTATCGAAAACACCCTCTTCGACGGGCGGATTCAAATGGACTCTCATTAAGCTTGGAATATTCTTGGTTCTTTTGGGTGGTGCGTACGGCTTCGGAAGGTATCAATCGGCTCAGACGACCAGCGTGCTCGAGCAAGTGCGGCTCCAAGCTCAACAACTTGAGGCCCGACGCCAACTCCACCTGGCGCTCATGGCACTTGAAGATCGCAACTTCGGCACCGCACAGAAGACGTTATCGCTGGCTGGCACGATGCTAGCGAAGGGCGAGCCCTCCGAAGAACTGGCCAAGCTTGCGGAAGAAATCACGAACTACAAGTTCATGGCCGGCGAAGATATTTCCACCGATCGCCAGAAGCTCATAGCCTGGACACTTCGCTTCGACGAGCTGCTCAAGCCCGCGCTTTAGGCCCAAACGAAGGCGTACTTCCAACCCCGGGCGGGGCTGCTAGAGTCTTGCCACCATGCCCCCCGAGATCTTGGTGCCGCTTGACTACTCAGACGCATCCTTGAACGCGTTGCAGTTCGCCGCGTCCCTGGCTGAAAAGTTGGGGGGAAATCTCACGTTGCTCCACTTTTGGGAAGCACCGCCCGTTGCGCGCCACGGAATGGTGGCGGCTGGAGGCTCAGGGGCAAAGCGTGGGTTGGCCGAACTGGTGATTGAACAAGCGGAGAACGAACTCTCCAATTTCATTTTGAAAGCCCAATTGCCGCCGGCACTCCCGGTGAGACGCGAGCTTCGTGAGGGGAATGCGTTGAAGGAAACACTGGCTGCAAGCGAAACTGGCCAATACTCTCTGATTATAATGGGCACACACGGTCACACGGGCCTTGGCCATTTGATGCTGGGGAGCGTTGCTGAGCGAGTGGTTCGCCTCTCACCCATCCCGGTTATCAGCGTACCGCACCGCACATCTTCATAGGCTCGGCACAGAGTTCTGACACAGGAGCTGGGTGAAATAGACCTGCCGGGTTCCCGTCAACCAATCTTCGTACAGTATCCCAACCGCGCCCGTGGGCCCGATCGCAACGTGCGGACTCAAGGTTTCGTTCGGGCTCGTGGTGAGGCGGGTTTCGGGCGTGAGTCCCAGGAGCGACGGCGAAATCTGCTTCGACTCCAGCTCATAGTTGCTGTAGCGGAAATCAGACCAAACCAAGAGCGCTCGATCTCCCAATGAAACCGCCACATGGCTTCTGGCAAATTGCCCGTAATCCGTCACCGCGCGGGGCGAGACGAGGACTGTCCCATCCTCCGCCAGGGCCGCCCCCCAGATACTCGAACCGGGAGCCTCGCGGAAATGGTCCCAGAACACCAGAAAGCGATCCTTCAACCAAATGATCGAAGGCGCCTGCACATCGGAGAACCCGACGTCCACAATCGGGCCGAGCTGCGAAAGATCAGGCGACAGCGAACGGAAGTTGAGAATCGGCGCCCCGCCTACCAGCGAGGTATACACCATGCCCACTTTCGCCTTACCGCGGGCCAGCGACGGCGATTCCGAACCGCTCTCCGGCAACGTGAGCGGAACGTTGGAGCCGATGAGCTCGCCCCCCTCACTGACGCGCTGCCCATAAATCACGACGGAGCCCGGAGCGGCGCCCAACTGACTTCGCCGATCGTCCCAGGCTAATAAGTACTCGCCATCACTGTAGACAAGAGCCGGATGAAGTGAGAAATCTTCCGCGCGCGTGATGCGTAAGTCAGGGCCAAACTTTTGCCCAGAGCGGTCTAAACGATTGAAATAGATCTCGTAATTGTCGTCGATGCGCGCATCTTCCCAAGCCACCGCATACGCGCTCCCTGTCCAAAGCAGCGGCCCGCCAAAGGTATCAGCGTTCACGCTGGTCAGTGGGACTTGGGCGGCAAGCCGCGCATCAGGCGAAATCCCCTGGAAATAGATCTTCCAATTATCCTTTTTGCCAGCGTAGCTGAGCGCAAACTGCTGACCGTCAAATGCGATCCCAGAAGCCTGCGCTCGCTCCTGACCGAACGATACCTGAAGCGGCGACTGCCCATTCGGGGCCCAAACGGCGCCATCATCGATGATGCCGTTGCAATCATTGTCCTTGCCATCACACGTCTCACGAGCACCCGGTTGGACCGCGGCGCTGGTGTCGTCGCAATCGTTTGCGCATGCTGCAGCGATATCCGAGGACGTGCCAAACGGCACACCCAGCACTCCATCCCTATCCCGGTCTTCGGCCAGATTCTCGCGGAAGCAACTCCCCGAGCTCGGCTCGCAACTGTCGCGCGTGCACAGATTCTTGTCATCGCACTCGATTGCAGGAGCCGCGATGCACTTGCCTTTGCTCGAGCAGATTTGAGGGAGACAGAGGTTCGCGCTCCTGCAATCGGCATCCAGCTTGCAGGCAACGGCCGGCTTGGTGCCGCTCGCTGAACCTTCTGCCAACTCGGATCGGCCACCACAACCCAACCCCAGCATTACAAGAAGGCCGACGCCTGCGCCGCTAGCTCTCAGCCGCATACCCCGATCCCGTCGACGTCCGTCTCCACGCAAATTAAGCCATTTTTGCAGGTGCTCGGGCCATCCAACTGGCAGAGCGGGAGGCAGCGCTTACCCGGCCGATTGCCGATCACACACATGTGCCCAGGCTCACAGCGTCCGAGTGCGTCCCCACATTCGGCGCCTTCTGGGATCAACCCCACTGATCGACATTGGGATCCGGGGATCTCCTGACCACACCCCGTCGCATCAGTTGCGTACACCAAGAACGGATAACATGCCATTCCAGTCTCACACCCAGCAGAAGCCGCGTTCGCTCCGAACAAGTCACAGGTGAAGACTGGCGCGGGCTTGGGCAGGGAATCGCACACCGGGTCCCGATAGGTGCTCACTTCTGGCGGAAGCTCCCCGTGGCTGATTCCTCCGGTTTGCATTCCAGGGTTTTCAGCGCTTCCCCCGCCGCTTGCACCAGAATCCATTCCGGCAGCAGCGTCCCCGCCGTCGACGTACGTTGCGTGCCCTCCGCAGCCTAACGCCACAGCAAGCGCCGTGAGCATTGCAGGCAAGCATCGACACTCCATTCTGTTTTGAGCATACCCCAAGCTCCCGACGTGAGCACGGCAAATGCCCCAGCGACCAGCGACGGAACCCCTTGGGCGTTCGGGGCCTGCCGGAGCACGCGGGTGAACCCTCGCTGTCCGACTGCCCTCAAGCTCGCTATGCTTGCTTTTTCCGCTAATGTGTCGCAAACGGAGCCCCATGCGAGCTTCCCCCACCCTTGCCCTGACGTTTGCCCTGCTGGCTCCACTCGGTTGCAAGTCCCGTTACGAAGAACCAGCTTCTAGCCCTGCCGCACCTGATCAAGCCAAGGCACCAAGCGATGGGCTCGCCCAAAACCAGCCTGCCGCCCAGACCCCCGCAGCAACTGCGGCGCCAGCGCCGACCCCAGCCCCCACAGCTTCTCAACCAGAAGTCGTGACGAGTGCCGCCCTGCCAGACGGTGGCGATCCGGCAGCCGGAAAGTTCAGCCTGGTAGAGGCCACCAAGGGTCTTCCGGCTAAGGGCAAGCTAGTGGCCGATATCGTCACCAGCCTCGGCAAGCTTTCGTGTGAACTCTACGACGACAAGGCGCCGAACACGGTTGCAAACTTCATCGGCCTCGCGCGCGGTCTGCGTCCCTGGAAAGCGCCCGACGGCACCTGGGTGAAGAAGCCTCTGTACGATGGCACGATCTTCCACCGCATTATCAAAGGGTTCATGATCCAAGGCGGCGATCCGATGGGAACCGGCGCTGGCGAGCCGGGCTACGTGATTCCGGATGAAGTTTGGCCTGGCGCAGCGCACGATC
>CAZSUA010000412.1:0-4297 GCA_964609655.1 uncultured Polyangiaceae bacterium
AGGCCGTGGAAATCGAGGTTGTCGCGGGCAAACCGTCTGAATCCAAGCTGACGCTTGAGCCGCTACTCCCCCCGTTGCCTCCGCCCGTTGCAGCGGCACCGGCGCCCACACCTGCAACCCCAGCCCCGTCCCACGTTTCGTCACCCCCGACAACGCTCCCGAAGCGAAGCTTGGTCCCGGCCTATGTCACGCTTGGCCTTGCAGGCGCAGGCCTAGTGGTCGGCGGGATTTTTGGTGTCGAAGCGCTGGGCGCCAAGAGTGATTTCAATGACAACCCGACTGCCAAGAATGCGGACAAAGTCGAGCGCAACGCGCTCATCTCGGACATGGCGTTTGGCGTTGCCATCACACTTGGGCTTACCGGTGTCGTGCTTCTGACGAGCCCGGAAGGCGACGAAGCGGGTGCTCCCGAGGCCGCCAGCACCAGCTTTCAATTCACGCCCTACGTCAGCACCCAGGGTGGCGGCGCCCAAGCACAACTCACATTCTGAACTCTTTCCTAGCCCATCCTAGCCAGGGCCTCGTGATTCAACCCGCGAGGCGCTTTCTCAGAACGTCCACCACTTGGCCGTAATCCGCCTTGAGCATGACCGGGGGATTCGCAAGCCCAGCGACCACTCCTGGAATGGTTTGGTTGGGATCGTGATAATTGACCTTGAATTCCGTAAATTTCAAACCGTTCGCGGTTGAAATACACACCACACGATCAGATTTTCCGATGGTTCCATTGGCGACGAGCTTTTCAAGCACAGCGAGGCCGACCGCCGTGTGCGGGCAGGCATAGAGGCCGGTACGGTCTGCGCGAGCAGCAGCGTCCGCGAGCTCTTGTTCGCTGGCTTGTTCGACGATTCCATTCATCGCCTCCAGAGCTTTGATGGCTCGCGGTGCGCTCACGGGATTGCCGATTTGGATCGCCGTGGCTTGGGTAGGCTTGGCGACCATCGACTCCACCGTCTTCTTGCCGGCGTGCCAAGCGCGATAGAGCGGGTTGGCATTTTCGGCTTGAGCTACCACAAGACGCGGGTAGCGAGTGATCACACCGAGCTCTTTCATCAGGCGAAAGCCGGCATAGAGCGCCGCTGCATTCCCTAAGTTGCCACTTGGTAAAATCAACCAATCTGGCAGCTGCCAATCGAACTGCTGGAGGATCTCAATAGCGACTGTCTTTTGGCCCTCAATTCGCAGCGGATTCATGGAATTGGCGAGATAGATATGACCTTCCTCGGCTAACTGCTTAACAATCTCCATGCAGCCGTCAAAATCCGTGTCGAGGCCTAAAACAAGCGCCCCATGGGCGAGCGGTTGCACGAGCTGCGCGGTGGATATTTTCCCTGTCGGAAGTAGCACCACAACAGGCAAGCCTGCTGCGGCGCCGTAGGCTGCTAACGCCGCGCTCGTATCTCCCGTGGAAGCGCACGCAATGGCTTTCACCTTCAGCCCCTGCTGTCGGATTGCCATCCGAACCACACTCACCAGCACCGTCATCCCAAGATCCTTGAAGGAACCGCTGTGGCTATTTCCGCACAGCTTGATCCAAAGGTCCGAGAGCCCGAGCTGTTGGCCGTAACGCTCAGCCCAGAACAGATTCGTCCCTCCTTCGTACATCGACACGATGTCGGAATCAGGGATCTGCGGCATCACCCACTCACGCTTGCCCCAGACTCCCGAGCCGTACGGCCAGTCGTTCTTGCGCCAGCGCTCTTCGAAGAGCTTCACCCAAGCCGGCCCGGATCGATCACGCAGGGCCTCGAGGTCATGCGCCACTTCCAAAAGGCCACCACAAGTCGGGCAGCGATAGATGGCTTGCGTTACGGGCCAAGCACCCGCACAGCCAGAAAAACATCGGAACTCAGCAGAGTATTGCACGGCGTCGACTATATCGCGCAGAACGACGCCGTCGAGAGCCTCCCATCCCGGGGCGGCCCCACGCGCGACTTCGAGGCCCACACAGCTCGCCCAGGCGACTGGCAAAAAATACTCACCGCCAAGTTGGACACACGGTACGTTGCGGCCTGAGCTCGTCGACGACGTGGAAGCGCAGGGATTGAATTTTGGCACTCAGTAAATCGGCGCGGGGGTGCGCAGTTTTACTTTTTCTGGCGACAACGACGCCTGGACTTCCTGCGTGCTCCAAAAAGATGGGTGCGGATAGCGAAGACCTCAACAGAGAAGCTCCCGCCCCAGCGCCTCCGGCACCAGGCCTTGCTACCTACGCCTGGAAAGCCGACGGCCTCGCGACGTTTCAGCTGAAGACGAAGGGCATGCTGTTGCGGGGCAGCGTGGGTGGTGTTCGTGGACAACTCACAGTTGATGCTGGGGATCTCTCACGTTCCAAAGCCACTCTCAGCCTCGATCTTTCCACACTCCGCGTTGGCTCTACCGGCGAAGGTGGAAGCCCCGATCAATATTCCAAAGAGGCTCGCGCATGGTTTGGACTTGGTGATGCAAAAACACCAGCCTCGAACGGAGAGGCGCTACGCACCGCAAGCTTTCGACTCACCGCGCTCACTCAATTGAGCGCCACAGCGCCCCGCGATGGAGCGCGCCTCGGCCGCTCCCAGACAGGAACCGAGCGCGAAAAACATCGAGTGCGAGCGGTCGCTGAAGGCGAGCTTCTGCTGCACGGCTTCCGAGTCCGCCAGGCCGTACCGATCACGTTAGATTTCACTTACGGCGCGCCAAGCGGCGATCGCTATCCGGAGAGCCTGCAGGTCACGAGCCGTTCCCCCTTCCCGCTCTCACTTCTAGCGCACGACATTCTTCCGCGCACAGAGAGCGGCGTGGTCGTCAGTGAAAAGATGCGAGAATTCGGAAAAACGATGGGCTCTGAAGCTCTCGTCGAGTTTGACTTCCAAGCCACACGCATCTCTCGCTAAAAGGGCCCGCCGCCTCACCCGGAACCCGGCTTATGTCTGCCCCAGAAAGCTCAACCTTGGCACCCCACGCAGCCACGCCCGGCACGCGCACGCTCGTTGTGACTCCCACCTACAACGAACGCGACAATATCGAGTCCTTCGTGAACAGCGTGTTCTTGTGGGCACCCTCGGCTCACGTGTTGATCGTTGATGATAATTCTCCAGACGGCACCGGCGATCTTGCCGACGCCCTCGCGCGCAAAGATCCACGGGTGCGCGTCATGCACCGACCCGAAAAGCTTGGACTTGGCACCGCGTACGTCAGCGCTTTTTTGCAGGCATTGCGCCAAGATTACGACTTCTTCTTTGAGATGGATGCCGACCACTCCCATGATCCGCGCCACCTTCCCGATTTCTTTCAAGCCTTCGCGCAAGGTGCGGATGTGATTGTCGGCTCGCGCAATGTGCCCGGTGGTGGGATTGAAGGATGGGGTTTAGACCGCCACTTACTTTCCAAAGGCGGTTCGTTCTATTCGCGCACGATCCTGGGAGTGGACGTCCGCGACCTAACGACTGGCTACAAAGCCTTCACGCGGCGAGCGCTTGAAGAAATTGATCTCAGCCTCGTAGGCTCGAACGGCTACTCCTTCCAGATTGAAATGACCTTTCGGGCCCTGATGAAGGGTCTAAAGGTGGTTGAAGTGCCCATCGTCTTCGTGGACCGTGAGCTGGGGCGCTCCAAGATGAATCGCCGAATTTTTGCCGAAGCGGTGCTCGTGGTGTGGAAGCTGCGCTGGGCCGCGCTCCGACACCAACTCTAGGCGCGGCTTAGAGCTCTGGACCCCAGAGCTTCTCGGCTTCACCGGGGACCGTGACGAACAGCTGCAGCGCGATATCAACGCGTGGACCCTGAAAGTAGAAAACGCGAATCTTGTGTTTGCCTTCGGCTAACTCAATGGCGGCAGTCTTGCTGGCCACTGAATGGAGGCCGTCGTTGTTAATCAAGAACTTTCCATCCACCCACACCAAAGAACCATCATCCGACAAGATCCGGAAAATGTATTTGCCCGCCTTCTTCACAGAAAAGCTGCCGTTGTAATCCAGGGCGAACCATTCGAAGTGTTCATTCACGCCTGGAAAACCTGAGGTGAAGCGACGCTTCGAAATGTTCAGCGAGTTGGTGTACATGATGCCTTCGGCCACACAGCGCCGCACGCTCGCGAGGCTATTGGTGTCCGTCGGGACGAAGCACAACGTGCCCTTGAGTGCACCCTTCTTACCGCTGCCAAACACACCCATCCCTGAGACGATCGGCAACCCGGTGTTTTTCTTGCCCCACGCCATGCCAGCGCCCGCCGGACCATTGCCGGTTCCGGCGGCGGTATCGCGGCGACCAATACTGCCCATTTTGCGGGTTCCCTGCTTGCTAAAAACTTGATCGA
>CAZSUA010000413.1:0-4287 GCA_964609655.1 uncultured Polyangiaceae bacterium
CCCGCTCAAATCGTTTTTCGCCTTAAGAGCCTTCTGGGTGTTGCGGCGGTCGTCGTGAGCAGCTCGGCCTGCGGGGTGGGGCTTGAGCCGTTGCCCAGCGAACAGGCGAACGTGAAGGTTGAGGTCAGTTCCGAGCAGGGGTTATTCCTCGGGCAGAGTTCACGGTTCCGAGTGCTGGCTGCTGGCTCGACCGCAGATTTGTGGGTCCTAAGCGGGGAACTTTCGACGTATGCGCTTGGCCAAATCCGACGAGACGAGCCATCTCAAGCACTCTTGGATCGACGCATTCCCTCCTTGAATTGGATCGAGGGCGACTCAGCTCGTGTGGTAGCGCCGCTTGAGTCGCTTTCTGGTGCGATTTCTCTGGTGGAGCTGGGGCGAGGCGTGCTCTTCCAGGGAACGGTCGATATGTCCGGTGAAATGTTGCGACGTGTATGGCCGGCGACCGGTCAAACTGCAGGGCAGGCTGCGCTGTTTTGCCGCGATGGCGCGGATCCCCTTCCGCGGTTTGACGGCACCGAGGCCGCCCTGGCACCGAGCGGACAGGCACTATCGGTCGTTCCCGGGTTACCGCTTGGGTTGGAAGCATCGCGCTGCGTTAGCCTCCTGCCGCAATCCAACGTGCAGCTGGGCGGGAGTGGTGTCGGTGTGTCGCCGTTCGCCCTTTCCGGTTTCGCGCTGGAGCCAACACTCTTTGATACCAGCGCGCCGCCGCTGTGGGGTCCGAGTGAAGGTCCCTGCGCGGAAGGTGCGCTGGCGTTACCTGCTGGTTGTGCCAGCGTGATGGATGATCGCCTTGCCATTTCGGTGGATCGGGCTAGCTACGTTGCGGCTAAGCTCGGGGGCGAAGCGCGAGGCTTTGCGCTCGGGGCGGGGGAGCAGCAAAATTTCCTCGGTTTGGAACCGGAAACGCTCTATTCGCTCTCCATAGCCGTCTTAAGTCCGGGTGGATTGGAGCGCACCGCTCAGCTGGAAGTTATGACGACCCAGGCATTCCCGCGTGTCGTCTTGAACGAGGTGCTCGCCAACCCGAAGGGCCCAGAGCCCCAGCAGGAGTGGATTGAGCTCTACAACGATGGCCGAGCGCCCGCAGATTTGGCTGGGTTTGTCCTGGAAGACAGCGCAGGCACCACCGCACTCCCGAGTGCCATTTTGGCCCCGGGCAGTTACGCACTCTTGGTGAACGAGACCTTTGACGCCACGAACGGGGCCGATGCCATGCCGGACCCGCTCGCGCTATTTCTCCGCGTGCCGCATCTTGGCACCAAAGGCTTGAGTAATTCTGGAGAGATGCTGAGGTTGCGAGATACCGCCGGAGTACTCGTGTCAAGCTTCCCTGCTGATCCAGCGCCTGCCTCCGGGATCAGTGTGTGCCGGAAGCAGCCTGGAAGTGATGGGCCGAGCGCCTACGTGCTTCACGCGGCGCCTGGCTCTTCGCCGGGTGCAGCGAATCTTCCTCTGAGCCCCTAGCTGTTTAGGTGCCTGCGATCGTCATGGATTGGATGCGCAAGGTCGGCGCGGCTGTTGAGGTCTTCAGGCTGAGATCGTTGGCGATGGCGTCGATGCCTTTGAGCATCGCGTCGAGATTCGATGAAATAGTCACCTCGCTGACTGGGAAAGCCAGCTTTCCGTTCTCGATCCAGAATCCAGCGGCGCCTCGCGAGAAATCGCCGGTCACGGGGTTGAAACCCATGCCCATCATTTCGGTGACGTAGAGGCCTGTGGGGGTATTAGCGATCAATTCGGTCGGGGTTGGTGTGCCAGGTTGCAAAATGAAATTGGTGGTTGACGCTGAAATACTACCACCGCCGCGTGCCGCGTTGCCTGTGCTCTTTCGCTCGAGCTTGCGCGCGCTGTAGCAATCGCAGAGGTACGTCTTCAGTACCCCGTTTTCCACGACGACATTTCGGCGGGTGGCCAACCCTTCGCCATCGAAACCCTTTGAACCAGGGCCACGAACGATGTGCGGATCGTCAATGATGTTCACGAGCGGGGAAGCCACCTCTGTGCCTTCGCGGTCCAATAGATAGCTTGAACGCCGCCACACGCTGCCGCCCATGATGCAGCCAGCGAACGCTCCGATCAGCGAACGCGACACATCGGGGTCAAAAATGACGGGTGCGGTGCAGGTCTTTACCTTTCGTGCACCCAGCTTGGCTAACGTTCGGCGCGCAGCCTCCCGGCCGACTGCCTCTGACGGTTCCAGATCCGAAAGGTGGCGTGCGGCAGACCAATAATAACCTCGGCGGCGCTTGCCTCCTTCATCTTCTGCCACGGGTGTCACAACCAGCGAGGCATACGAGCCGCGGGTGCGACCGATAAATCCTCCCGATAGCGCGATGATGCCTTCCGAGCTGGTTCTGCCAAAGGTGGCGCCTTCGCTCAGCGTCAAGCGTGGGTCCAGGCTGAGGGCAATCGCTTCGGCTTCTCGTGCACGTTGAATGGCATCGAGTCCGGTGATTGATGAAATGCTCGGGTCGAATAGGTCGAGCTCGGGATAGGGCCCATGCGAAAATTCGCTGGGATCCGCGGGCGCGGCAAATGGATCAGCCTCGCTCAGCTCCGCCAACATCAAGGCATCCTCCACGCAGCGGAGTAGGCCCGCTTCCGTCAGATCGGTTGTTGAGGTGGCACTCACGCGATCACCGCGGATAACACGCAACGCCAAACCGGAACTCCCAGCCTCCTCCAGAAGTTCAACGTTTCCGAGGCGCACCTTCACGCTCAGATCCCAACTCCTGCCGAGGCTGACCTCTGCCACATCGGCTCCCTTCTTAAGGGCCTCTTGCATCACTTGCGTCGCAATCGTTTCAAGGTCTCGCTGTTCTGTCATAACTTCCTTCGATCACTACTCATGCGGCGGAGGCAATAAAGTGTCCACAGCGTGGCACCCACCAGTACCGCGCCCATCCACAACAGCGCGTAACCAAGTGGGCTGCCACCGAGCGCTTGTGTGCCAAAATCCCCATGAAACTGCGCATATGAGCCAACCAATGCCAGCCTCCTCAGCGACGCCCCGAGCACACCCACCGTGAGCAATGCGGGGACAGCGGCGACCCGCGCCAGGGCGAGCAGGTCGCGCCTTGATGCCAGCCGAGCCGTCGAGAAAAACCCGAGCGGTACACTGATAGCATTGAGCAACACCACGGCAGCGTCCAGAAAACTGGATGTCTGGGAAGGCGCCACCAGATAGACGTAAGCCCATGCCGGCGCGAAGGCGACAAAGAAGCCACCGAGCGGGGCATAGACCAGCAGGCTAAATGCGAACACGAGCAACTGCGATCGATTGAGCACGCGAGGCTCAGGGCTCCGCGCGAGCTCTTCAGCTGCGGCCCAGGCAAAGAGGATCCCAAGCGTGAATCCAAGCAGGGGACCGATGGGTGCCGGCACTAGTTTTTCCGCAGAGCTGTCGGGGATGACGGGGTAGACATGGGGCTTTGGCGCTTGCCAGTGCGTCGACGGTCGGTCGACGCGTGGGGGCGGATGGACTACACCACCGGTCCATGAAGGAGGCAACGCTCAGTCAGCTCCTCGGAGCGGTGAAATCCGGTGAGCTCGACATTCCAAGCGCTGTCGAGCAGTTAAAATCGTTGCCCTTCGAGGATCTTGGGTACGCGACGGTCGATCACCATCGGGCACTGCGGATGGGCATCCCGGAGGTTATCTTTGCCGAAGGCAAGACCCCCGAGCAGATCTTAGGGATCGCGCGCCGCCTGATCGAGTCCGACGGGGTCGTGCTCATCACTCGTCTTGACCGCGAGAGCGCCGACTACGTGGTGAAGCACTTGCCGGGATTGCGTTACGTGGCGTCTGCGCGCGTTGCCACCTTCGGTCACGAGAAGATCGTGCCGCTAGATCTTGCGAAGGTCGCGGTGGTTACAGCCGGTACGAGCGATATTTCTGTTGCCGAAGAGGCCATCGAGACGTTGTCGATGATCGGGATCCCAAGTGAGCGCGTCTACGATGTCGGTGTTGCTGGGCTCCACCGCCTGCTGGCACGAGTTGGGAGCTTGCAAGCGGCACCCGCCTTGATCGTCGTGGCAGGCATGGAGGGTGCTTTGCCGAGCGTTGTCGGCGGCTTGGTGGCCGCACCTGTTGTCGCGGTGCCAACCTCCACAGGCTATGGTGCGGCTCTGTCAGGATTCGCCGCATTGATGGGGATGCTCACGAGCTGTGCGTCGGGCGTGACGGTGGTGAACATCGACAACGGCTTTGGCGCTGCCATGGCCGTCGCGCGCATGCTGCTCCCGCGTAAGACTGAGCGCAGCATGAGTGGCGCAGCATGAG
>CAZSUA010000414.1:0-4261 GCA_964609655.1 uncultured Polyangiaceae bacterium
GTTTGCGCCAATCGCTTGAAGCATTCTTGCGACCCTCCTGGCGCCGACCAATTCAACCGGCTGAGGTGGGCCGCCTGAGGGCCCTCGCGACCACTGAAGCTCAAGCGGGAGGGCGCCCTGAAGAGCAGCTCAAGTTGGCCCTGCGCGGAGCGTTGACGTCACCGCACCTCATGTATCTGATTGAACTGGATCCGGACCTGACATCAACTGCGCCGCATCCGCTCAACAGCTATGAATTGGCGGCCCGCCTATCCTATTCCTTGTAAAATCGAGCGCTATGTCCAGCGTTTTCGCGGCGCAATGGCTGCAGCTAGCGAAGCTTGCCACTCACGACATCAAGCCGGACATTTCCCCGGACGTGCCGCCAGACATCAAGACGGCGATGAGCACGGAAACGCAGCTATACTTTGAGGACCAGCTTCAAAACGGCGGCGCACTCGGAACCCTCCTTGGCGCAGACTACGCGTTCATCAATCCAGCCCTGGCAGCCCACTACGGCGAACTACACGCTGCCCACCTTACGAAACGCCTTTGCACCCGTCCGCTCGAAACTCAACGTCATCACGGGGCTCGGCATCGACGAGGGCCAATACCCGCCCGCTACGGGATCATTTCTCGCGGGCTGATGGACCAAGTTGGATATTTGTTCAGCAAAATGAACGAAGTTGTGGAGCCCGACGGAACGCTGCTCGACAACGGTATCGGCATTTACAACAGCGATGGCGGCGAAGGCGATGGGCATGACCACAAGAATCTTCCAGTGCTCGTACTGGGCAGTGCTCTCGGCAAAATACCAACCGGTCGTAATTTGCTCGCCGTTGTCGTCGCACGAAATCCAGAACGTGTACGCACCCGTTGTCGGCGCCGTCAGATATCCACGCATGCGTGCCGCAAAGTCCTGCCCGACGTCGTCCGGCATTTGAAGGTTCTTGAGCTTCAGCGTCACATCCGGCGCAGCACTGTACGGAACCAGATTAACGTCTTCGCCTTTGATATTGTTCCATCGTTCGTGCGTGATGGTGCCAGAGTCGCCGAGCGGTGCATTGTCAGCTGGACGCTCCGCATCCGTGCTTGGGTGAGGATTCACGCCGCAACCACCGCAGGCGAAAACAGCCGCCATCGGCGTACACATGACACCAGCGTATTTTACATCATCCTCGCTCGCTTGAACCGACAGTGGCACCGTTTGGCGCACCAAAGAGGAAGTAGCTCAACCAGGGTGCAACTTCACGCAAAAACGAGAAATGCTCGTAAGTTTTCTAGCGAGAACCTTACGTCAGACGGCGCGCACATCCGCCACAGATTGGCGCAAAGCTGTGTGGTCCAGCGAGGAGCCGGCCCGTAGACTTAGACTATTCGAACAGGCCCAATTCCGAGAGGTGCTACCACGGCTATGACGAGCTTTAGTTTCCCCAAAGGATTCGTCTGGGGCGCTGCCACCGCAGCTTACCAAATCGAGGGAGCTGTTGCCGAAGGGGGCCGGGCTCCAAGTGTTTGGGACACATTCTGCGAGCTCCCTGGCCGCGTCTTTGAGGGTCAAAGCGGAAGAGTGGCGTGCGACCACTACCATCGGTTCGAAGAAGACGTGAAGCTGATGGCCGAGATGGGCCTCAAAGGCTATCGGTTCTCCATTGCGTGGCCGCGCATTATGCCAGAAGGCACCGGCCGTGTGAACGAAGCTGGACTGGATTTTTACAAACGGCTGCTCGACGCGCTTGAACGGCACGGCATCACACCCTACGCAACGTTGTTCCACTGGGACAGTCCGCAGGCACTCGAGGATCGATTCGGCTCCTGGCAAAGCCCCGAAATGGCGAATGCCTTTGCCGAGTACTGCCAGGTGGTCGTGCGTGCTTTGGGGGGCCGCATTCAGAACTGGATGACGGTCAACGAGATCGTTTGCTTCACTCGCTCAAGCTACGCCGTGGGCCGCGTTCCTTACAGCGCCCCCGGCACGATCCTGCCCAATCAACAGCTGGTTAACCAAACGGTGCATCATGCCCTCCTGGCCCATGGCAAGGGAGCGCAGGCAATCCGAGCCGCTAGCCCTGGACCGTGCAGGGTGGGCATCGCCGACAATCCGGCCACTTTTGTGCCCTTCGCCGAGACTCCGGAGCACACCGAGGCAACGCTCCGCGCCTTCCGACGTGGAAATGGTGGGGTTTTGGTTCCGATCCTGACCGGCGAGTACGACTCTGGGTTTCTTGAGGACTGCGGTGCGGAGGCTCCCGTTTTTTCGGTCGAAGATCTCAAGAACATCGCTCAGCCGCTCGATTTTTTGGGTATCAACCTTTACACGGCAAATTGCGTGCGGGCTTCCCGCCATCCCCGGGGCTTTGAAGAACTGCCCTTCCCGCGGATGTACCCAACCATGAATATGCCATGGCTGCGCTTCGTTCCCGACTCGATGCTCTGGGCCGCGCGCGGTGTGGCCTCGCTTCGCGGCAATCGAGACCTCGACCTCTTCATCACAGAAAACGGCGCCGCGTGCCAAGATCAGTTAACCGAGGACGGCGAAATCCTCGATACTGATCGCATTCTGTACCTCCGAGAATACCTACGTTCTCTGCAGCGGGCCGTCTTAAGCGGCGAGCCGTACAAAGGCTATTTTGCGTGGAGTTTGCTCGACAATTTTGAATGGTCGTCCGGCTACGATCGGCGTTTTGGACTCATCCACGTAAATTACGAAACGCAGAAGCGCACCCCCAAGGCCAGCGCCAAGTGGTTCGCTGAAGCGATTCGGCATAACGCAGTGGTTTGATCGCCAACCTGACGCTCTCGCCAAGAGCGAGGCGCAGCAATTACATCGTCTTCCAAAGCCATCAACTGTGACCTCACGCGCGTGATGGGGATTCAGTGGCTGTCATGGGGCGACCACCTGCCAGGTTTCGAGTGGATGGGGCGACGAGAAGTTCAAATACAAGCCCGCTTAGCTTGGCGTAGACGGAAGTGCGACCTTCCAGCCGCCCGCGGAGGTGATACCCTCACTCCATGCGCATCGGGCTGGTGATCGACGCAAGTATCGAGAACTTCCGAGGCGCACTGCGAGGCATCGCCGAATTTGCCCGAACGGACAAGAACTGGTGGCTTGACCGCTACGACGCCACTCACAACGGGCTGGCGCAGCTAACGGCATCCCAATGTAGCGGATTTTTGCTCGGCACAATTGACCGCGAGGTTCTCGGCGCGGCAACAGCTCTCACTTTGCCTGGCGTCAGCGTTGGCGCACCCTACCCAGCACCCTGCTTGTCCACGATTACACACGATGACATTGCCATCGGAGAACTTGGAGCGACGTACTTCTTAGCTCGCCAGTTTCAACATTTCGCCTACGCTGCACGCACTGGAAAACAGAATGATCAACGGCTAGTGGGCTTCGAGCGCGCGCTCACGGAAAGCCACCATACCTGCTCCATCTTCGATGAACCAGACGGGCAACAGAATCCGCAAAAACGCGATGACGCACTCGGAGCCTGGCTTTGGGATCTGCCGAAACCTGTGGCATTGTTCTGTGATTGCGATGAGCGGGGCTGGCTTGTGGCCGAGCATTGTCGCCGGCTCAATATCGCAATCCCCGGCCAGGTAGCGTTACTTGGCGTGGACAATGATGTGACCGTGTGCGCTTTGACGGAGCCGGCTTTGAGCAGCATTCAAACCTCTGCCGAGCAGATCGGTTATCTGGCTGCACAGCGTCTCGCCGAACTCTTAGCTGGACGCTCCCCTGTGCCGGCCCACGTGGAAGTACCTCCGCTTCGCGTGGTCGAGCGCCGCTCGACGGACACCTTGATCGCGACCGATAGCATCGTTGTCCAAGCTCAGCGCTACATGCGCGAAAAGCTGAGGGAGGAACACGGAGTGGATACCCTCTGTAAGGCGCTGGCCTGTTCGCGACGCAGTCTCGAACGGAGGTTTCAGCTGGCAACGGGCATGAGTCCGGCTTCAATGTGGACACATTTCCGCGTACAGGAGGCTCAACGGCTCCTGATGGAAACCGACCTCACGGTGGAGCTCATCGCTGATTTGTGCGGATTTCCAGACTCTCGGGGGCTTTCGAGTAACTTCAAGCGTGCGCTCGGAGTGACGCCCACTGAATACCGACGGCGGGCTCGGCCCTAACGCAAGGGTGCGGCGTTCACAGATCAACACCGCTTGCATCGATATCGTCAGACACTCCGGCGTTCGGCGGAGAGGACATCCGTTTCCTCCTCACCCAAGCTTCGCCTGGCGCATAGGCAGTTCGATTGTCTTATGCAGCGAAGCC
>CAZSUA010000415.1:0-1969 GCA_964609655.1 uncultured Polyangiaceae bacterium
GGCATGGAACCCACCTGGCGAGATTTCTCGTTTGCAAGTCCTGGCGTGAGCCCCGTGAACGTTTGAGTTGGAAGCACGGGTTTCCAAGATTCGGGTTCAGCTGAAACGATGTCATACGTGAAGAAGAGACGTCAAGCTGGGCGACTATCAACAGACTCTGTTGATTCGGGGTCGGAATAGCAAAAATCCAATCCTTCTCTACTTGCACGGCGGCCCTGGCATGACGGAGCTTCCGCTCGTTCGGCACTTCAACGCCGCGCTGGAAGAACGCTTTACTGTCGTACTTTGGGAGCAGCGGGATCTTTGGGGGCGACCCAGTCGGAAAAAGCTTCAATCACCTCGATTTCCGTTGCCAGATAGCGCACGGATTGCAGTGCAATATCATGGCTTCCCTCCACGAACATGAACACCGTGGCGTGGGGTGCGGTGCTAGTGTCCTTCAGCCGCAGCGCCTCCGCCTGCAAATCGCCCTCCCTTGAGAAATAGAGAGCATCTACCGCTCGGCCACGCATTGTCTGGAGCCCAACGGGCTTTCTCTCGTCCGCCCTAGCCGCCTGCTCGCGATCCAGGAACATAACAGCGCGCTCGCGCATCGCTTCGCAGCTCTGTGGCCCCACGGGAACCATTGTTGCGTTGCGCCTTCAGCCTTTGGCTCTGAGGAGCGGTACGAAGAACGCCCTACATGAAGAAGCGCCCCGCAACGGAACCTGGGGGGGAAGGTCGCTCGTCGCGGGGCAGGGGAGATGTAGTCCTGGTTGGGCTCGGGAGCAAGTGGGCTGGGTCTCCGTGCAGAAAGCCGGCGCTCTCAAAGCAACTTAGTGGAAATACCCTTTAAACAGGCGGATCACATCCGCCAACCATTCGCCATTGTAGGACTCAGGTTGCGACATCATCGGCGAGTTCATGGCCAAAAGATTCGCCCGTTTCTCGCTCAGATTGTGAGCCATTCGCTCCAGCTCGCGACGGCGAGACTCATCGAGCTCGCCCTTCGTGACTTCATGACGAATTGAATGATGCGTCCGAGTTCATCGCGATCAAGCCAGATCCCGTGAGGCTTGCAGACGTCCACGATAGCACCGGAAGTCTCGGCGAAATTCTTGCGATTCATCAATTGTTGGCATTGGGGGCGCGGCACGTAGCGCGTGGGCACCAACCCACCCGGACTCCGATCGAACGTAAGTGCCCTCGCTGACCCGTGGCAGTGACTGAATCTGACAGGTTGGCCCAGGTTTCGCGCTCAAATTCATTCGGAAGGAGCACCTCACCGCGATGGGCGGCGCGCACTGCTTCGAGGAGATAGCGAGCTGGGTCGATGCCGTGGAGCTTGGCCGTTTCGAGGAGCGTGCAGAATGTTGCGGCAACTTCGGTGCCGCGCTCAGATTTCGAGCCGAAGTGATTGCGACGGCCAACGACTGGGACGAATTCCGCGCTCTGCGGCGTTGCTATCTAAGGGAATTTTCGGGTCATCGAGGAAACGTGTTAGCCGCTCCCAGTTGGCGACGACGTAGGCTGCAGCATTACCGATGCTGAGCGTTTTGAGGCAAGCTTGGTTCCAGAGCCAGGTCTTTAGCTTCGCAAGCACAGCTACCGATTCTGTGCGGCGAAGCTTTGCGCGCAACTCAAGATCGTCTGCTGCGCGCTCGTCGATGGTGTACAACTCACCAATCCATTCGAGCGCTCGATGGGCTTCAGGATGATCGGGAGCAGCCTCTTCATGCTTCTGCTCTTCACTTCCGACCGATTTGTCGGTTCGAATGGCTTATGCTCCGTCGCGTACGCCGACGCGCGAGTACGATCATGATCGCGCCAAGCGCATACAGAGACGCGCGACCGGCAGAGCTCTCGGCGCTTTGGCACCCGCAGCCGCCATCCGTCGCGGGGTTTGTGCCGCTCGGAGTCGAGCCCGGAGGTTGGGTGCCGCTCGGAGTCGAGCCCGGAGGTTGGGTGCCGCTCGGAGTCGAGCCCGGAG
>CAZSUA010000415.1:2069-4256 GCA_964609655.1 uncultured Polyangiaceae bacterium
GCCGCTCGGAGTCGAGCCCGGAGGTTGGGTGCCGCTCGGAGTCGAGCCCGGAGGTCCGTCCACGATGCCCCCGTCCGGGACGGGGAGACGGCCGTCAGCACCCACAGGCGGCGTGTTCTTGTAGCCGACGAACAACGGCATGAAGCGACCGTCTAGCGCCGAGAGCGGCAAGCGCTTGTTTTGGCCGTCGCGCGTCTCGTCGACGATCGTCGGATAAAAGCCGTCCTTAATGTACGTGCTTTCGGCAAAGACGATGGAGTGGCTGGACCGCACGTTCTGGAACGCGATCGCTTCCGGCGCGAACGGGTCCGTCCCATAGAGAAGCGTGCCCAAGAACTCGGTGTAGCCGCCCTGGGTCGTCCTCGCGATCATGCCCCGTCGCTCGGACTTGAAGCCGAACACCCATGCGTAGCCGCCGACGTTGTCGATGTGGAGTTGGTCGCCTTCCATGTTCAGGTTTCGCCCCCATACTTGTTGGCCCGGCACCGTCTTGAGCAGGTCCATGCCTACGTCGTCGAGCGTGAGGGATCCGGCGTTGGCTTTGGCCGTGTAGGTGAGGTCGCAGCTCTTGACCACAATCGGTCGCTTGCCGGAGTGAATGATCTTGAATGCGCTCGCGAACTGCTCGAACACGAGCGGATCGGGCGAGTCGTCGTCGACCTCGAAGGTCATGCCGAAGTTGTCGTACGAGTTCATGTTCGAGCCGAACCCGAGCACACGCTTGACGGTCGGGGGTACCTTGAACGCCTTGCCACCGATCAAGTAGGCGCCGCTCGAAAAATAGACCGTGGACGCGCCCGAATCGAGGGTCGGCTGTATGACGGACTCGCAGAATTGATAGCCGCACGCGAACTTCTTCCAGTGCGAGAGGTCATTGTCGTGTACGGAAGGCACCTCGGCGATCGGGAGGCCGATTGACTTCTGCGGGCTCGGAAACAGACTCTGGATCGCGCCGGAAGTGTATTCGTCCTTCGAGAGCCCAGGCAGATCGAACCCTTTGTCGTTGAGGAGGTTGGCGTAGCCGGTCGCCGTGACGTTTCGAAGGAAGACGTTGCCGGCGCTTCGAATGGCCGGACCCCCCGAGCCTCCCTCGAGCGTGCTGTCGAGAAGGATCACCATGCTGCCCGCCGAGGGTGAGTCCACCGCGACGGGAGCGCCCACAGTGTGCAGCTTTCGCACAGCGACCACGTTCCCGTCGTTGCGGAACGCCGCCTTCTTCTGGCCGGTCAGCGTGAGCGACTCGAAGGTGGGCCCGTACTCGCTGTTCGCGACATCGATGCCGTAGTCGAAACCCTGCACGACGAGATCACGAACGAGACAAGGCCCCGGCCACGACCTCGTCATGTCGACGCCCGCGACGCCTTTTCCGTCGCCCGAGCGGACGGTGATGTTCCGCAGCGAGCCGACGTTGTTCGCGATCCAATCCAAACCGACGGCGCCCGCGTTGTTCTTCCCCGTATCGACGACCAAGTCCCAGATGTGCTGCTTGAAGGAGTAGTTGCCGGCGGTCGTGCGTAGCACCGGCTTACGCTTGGTCGGGTCGTTGTATCCGGTCGCGCCGTCCTTCAACTTGATGACGGTAGTGTCTCCAGAGCCCTGCACTTGCAACGAGCATCCGAGCCAGTCGATGGTGTCCGAGACCAGGTAGGTGCCCTTGGGGAAGAACACCAGGCGAGGGCGTGCAAAGTAGTAGTCCTCCTGGGCCTGCGGCGTGCGGTCGCCGATGATCGCTGCGCGGATCGCGGCGGTGTCGTCGGTCACGCCGTCACCCTTCGCACCGTACTTCTTCACGTCATTCTCCGTAATGTCGGGCGGGAACACCTTCTGTTGTGCGAAGGCAGGCAAGGTGCACGACAGCAAGCCGAGCGTGAGCAGGATCTGGATGCGCATGTTGTTCCCTATGCAATGTTGGGGGCGAATATCCGAGCTGAACGGTGCGAGTGACTTCAGCATCTGGTCGTAACTGAACATCCCCTGGTTCCCGACCATGGACGCGCCACCCGGGAATTCGAGAATAACCAAACGCAGAGGCGCCGCTTGAGCCTCGGCCAACGTAGCTCGGAACAACGGGGCGGCGAGGAAGCTGGCAGCGCCCAGAGGGCTTTGGACATAGATGGCCTTTTGCGAGCCGACTTAGCCGAGCTGCAAGGGTGCCGTCACCCACGCTGGGTCGCCGAAGTTTGTAAG
>CAZSUA010000416.1:0-4238 GCA_964609655.1 uncultured Polyangiaceae bacterium
AGTGGTTAGAGGGCGCTTCGGCCGAGCGCCACGCGCTCATCGAGCACGCTCTCCGCAGCGCGGTGAAGCGTGGCGAACCAACCGCTTTGCGACTTCTCGGCTACGGCGCCAAGGCAGCGGTGTCCATTAATGGCGCTCGATTTGAGCCTCGACAGGTGCAGATCGGCGACCGTGTCACCGTACGCTTTACGGTCACGAGTACGTCTCGACGGCTGCAGGACCTCCTCGTGGACCTTGCCGTCCATTTCGCAAAGGCCGACGGTCGTACGGCAGGCGCCACTACCCGGGCCGGCACCGCGCCGAAGCGATCGTCAACGGGACGGCCTATCCGGTCGGGGAATTCACGGTGAAATGATCGAGTGGCTGCTCTCGTCTAGCGCTTGATCGCGCGGATCACAGCCGACGTCGAGCACGCGCTGCTCGGGTCAAAACGAATGCCAAGCGCACGAGGTGCCCTCTCGCGCTGCTTCGTCTTGAACCCCTCGAACGGATCAGTGGACATGATTAACCTCCTGTAGCTGGCGCGGTTGAGCGAAGCATGCGCGGATTGTGCTTCCACGCGCTTATGCCGGAGGATCTCGTGCTCACATATCGAAGGTGCCGCGAGGTACTAATTCTGTCTGATGCTCATGCAGCGGTAGGCGCTGTCTTGCGCAAACGAGATCCCGCTGGCACCTTTGGGAGAAAGCTCCGCCAAAATGCAGTAGTCAGCGGGGGCGACATAGTTGAGGCACGCAGGAGCGGGGCCACCTTGGTTGCAGGTAAACTCCAACACGCCGCTTGCAAGATTTGGCACGGCAGAGGCTCCAGGCATATCCACCCAATTGCCAATAGCTCCGGTCTGCGAGCTCCAGCTGGCAATCCGAAAGCGGGCCTCGACCAGGTCGCTCACCGGTCGCTGGTTTCCCCAATTGGGAGTTGCGCGGAAGGTATTGTTGGCGTCGTTGCGAATCTCAGTGGAAGGCGTATTCGTGGTGCCAATATCTGACCCGCAGATCCGAACCCCCGCACAGCTAGGATCGGTAACGCCGAGCTTGAGGGCTGCCCAACCGGTGGTGGGGAATACCGGAGCTGTGGGGCTGGTCATGAGATCAAACGGGGCGGCGGTGACCGGCCATTGAAATCGTACGATATCCACTACGGGCGAGCAGCATGCATGTCCGATCGTAAAGGCGTACCAGAATTGGGCTTCAGTGGGCGAAGCGGTGCCCACCTCGGTCTGAACGGCAGGTAAATCTACCTTGAGGTTAATGGCCCACGGAATCGTCGTCTCCCCAGCAGCGGCACTCCCCCACAACCTGAGATCACTCGCCCATGGAGGGCTGCCTACGCTCGCGATGGGGGCGGCGGCATCGTTGGCTTTTGTCCAGTGGCGCGAAACCAGTGCCGTATGCGGATCGCCTGCACTTAAGCCTTTAGCATCCAACTCGATGATCGACACCTGGCCGGTCGTTGGATTGCGGAATCCAACGAATGCTGAGTCCCAATCCGTTGGCGGCGGGCCGCCATCCATGGTGGCACCATCCGGATCGACCAATACTTGGAGACTTAGATATAGGGTGTTGCCAGAGGAAAGGCCCCGAACGCTCGCGTCATTCGTCGCGTCACCAAAGTTGGGAAAGCTCTGCCGGGAGGCACCGCTCCAACGAGGATCGTCAATGGTCGCCCACTGATCGACGCCAGACCACTGAGGCGGACCCTGCATTCCAGGCACACCCCGCGCGATAGGCAGGCATGCTGTCGGATATTGGGCTGGGCCAACGTTGCGTTGGTCGCACGGTGCTTCGGTTGCTCCCAAGCCGCCGCTGCCTGCTTGCTGGATTCCGTCCATCCCGCCTCCGCCCGGGTTACCTACAGAACTACCGGTGCCGCCAGCCGCCGCTCCACCAGCGCCAGGCATCACGGTTGCGCCCCCGGTACCAGCCGCATCCGTGGCGCCAGTACCCGCGACACCAGTATGCACGCCTCCCATTCCGAGCCCTGAGGGCACGCCTCCCGTCGCTGCTCCGGCGAATCCAGAACCCGCACGTGGAGGGCAGGTCCGTGTCTCGACGCAGCTATCGAACCCGTGGCTGCAAGCGTGCATAAACAGCAGTGTCGAGGCTCCGGCGACGGCGACTATGAACAGATTTCTAGCGTTCCGTTGCATCGGGTGTCCTCGGGCAAAGTAGTTACCTCGGCTCCGCGTGGCCGGCAATCCCCTAGGTTTTGGTTGCTTCACCGATCACTTGCGGTCGCCGAAGAGATCTTCGCTGGAGGGACGAGGAGCTGTGGGTGGTGCCGAAGAGGGCGCAGTATTTGCTGCGGCCTTGGGAACGCGAGCGGCACTCGTTGAAGCCGGCGGGGGGCGAGACCTCTTGCGATCTGGAGGGCGCTTGGGAGCACTGGTGGTTCCATCGATCTTGCGGGCGGGGAGCGTCTTTTCCGTGATCGGCGGAACGGCCGGATCTGGAGCTTTGGCAGGTTCCGCAGTCATGATCGGCCGTGGTGCAGCAACCGGCGTTGGAGGTGCCTCAGCTGTTGCGGAAAGTTGCCCAGCGAGCTGCACAGCGCCGCCTGGCTGACCCGTGCGATCGAGCAGAAACCACGCAACGCCTGCAGCCATGGCCACTCCAAGCCCCACTCCGAGCCAGAGCAGCGGGGGCGCCCCCTTCCCAGAATGCTTGTTCACTTCCGTGGCCACCAAGCTTCCGCTTGGCGCCGACCGAGCGGTTTGGATTGAGGCTATCGGATTGTGCGCAGTGGATGCGAAGCCGAGAGACTCTGCTGCATCCTGTACTCCGCCCTCGCTCACCCCGAGGGCCGCGAAGAGTGACGCGGACAGCTCCTCGGCTGATTGAAACCGTGCGTTGGGATCCTTCGCGATTCCGCGCCGAAACCAGGCGTCGAAGCCACGCGGAACCGGACCCACCTCAGAAGGAACCGGAGCCTCCTGCGTGCAGATCTTCAAGACCAAATCACCGATGGCTTCACTCACAAACGGACGGCGGCCCACCAGGCACTCGAAAGCGATCACGGCCATTGCCCAAAGATCCGTCTGCTTATCCACTTGGCGGATACCCTGCGCCTGCTCGGGGCTCATGTAAAAGGGGGTACCCAAGAGCGCACCCGTTTGCGTCCCGCTGGATCCACTGCTGCCACCCGTGAGAGGGTCGACAATTTTGGCGATGCCGAAGTCCAATACTTTTGCGATCTCCTCTTCCTCACTGACGATGTAGACATTGTCGGGTTTCAGATCGCGATGCACGATGCCTGAGGCGTGCGCTTTCGACATGGCGCGCGCTACGTGCCGGATGATACGAGCGGTCTCCCGAGGTGAAAGGCGGCCGACGCGCTCAAGGCGACTGCCCAGGCTTTCACCGTTGAGCAGCTCCATGGCGATGTAGGGCCTGCCCGCATCCACGCCATAGTCGAAAATCTGAACCACGTGCATGCTGCGCAAAGCGGCGGCCGATTGAGCCTCACGCAGAAATCGCTCCAAGATGCTGACGTTGCCAGCAATCGCTGGATCCAACAGCTTGATCGCAACCGCTGAGTTCAGCACCAGGTGATGAGCACGCCATACTGAGCCCATGCCTCCCTGGCCGAAAAGCACCTCTAGACGGTACTTTTCGGCGATCAGATCGCCAACGTTGGGCGCGTGGTGCATGTTCGCGGATTACTCCAAGGGCCGAGTGTAGCTCAGCCCAGGCGCTGACGACGCAGTTTCCTTCGAAGGCCAAATGCAGCGCCCAGAAGGCCGATCCCGAATGCTGCACTCGTTCCGTCGACGTTGCCCTGTCCTGGCAGCTCGCAGTTGCAGCGACAAGGCGGGACCTTGCCCGGCCCCTTCACGGGCTCTAGCGCTTCAATCGTGGACTTGACCAGGATCGAGCCACCCTCCGGCACGTTGACCTTGAAGTAGTTGGGTGAGAGCTCGGTGAGGGTCACGCCATTGAGGGCTTCGAGCGAGTGACGCCAACCCTCGAGAGCCCCTTCGTGCTTGACGAAGTACCCGAAGGGAACCTGAGCTTCGAATTGCCGAACCTCTTTCCCATTCACGGTCGAGCGCTTGCCGGTGTCGTGATAGACGTGCACTTCGTACGTGGCGAGAGCGTCCGTCGCTTGCTCGTAGGGGCTTCGCTCGGGGCCGGTGCGCTCACGTTGTTTGTCGGTAACGACTCCCTGTGGTCCGGTCGCATGCGCCGGCATATTCATGGTCTTTACATAGATGTGCACTTCGCGTTCGGTCGCACCTC
>CAZSUA010000417.1:0-4230 GCA_964609655.1 uncultured Polyangiaceae bacterium
CGCCCAAAGCTCGTGCTGGTAGCAGTGAATCTGCTCTGGCGACAGCGGTGCCGATGGTTTCCGAGTTGCGCTCGAAGTCGGTTCGGCCGCCCGTGGATCCGCTCGATCAGGAGGTGGTCACCCCTCGGCGCCCCACGCCCATCGTTCCTGCAGCCTATCGTGACCACGACGAGTCGACGGAAACGCCGCGCCCGAGTGCGGGCCGTCAGCGCCCACCACCGCCCCAACTGCCAGCGCTTGGAAAGGGCGTCAAAGCCAAAAAGAAAGGGAAGAAATAATGGCCTCGCGAGATCGTCTGATTCAATTGCTAAGGGAGCTCAGCTTCGAACGTCGGCGGGTGAAGCTTGCTTCAGGGCGCGAGAGCGACTTCTTTATCGATTGCAAGCAAACGATTCTGACAGCTGAAGGCCACGCGCTCGTTGGCGAGCTCATGTATGGGCTGCTCAGCGAGTTGCCCGCATGCGATGCCGTGGCGGGAGTCGAGCTCGGTGGTTGCCCGCTCGCCAGTGCTGTCTCTTTGGTGAGCTTTCAAAAAGGCAAACCATTGAATGCGTTCTACGTGCGCAAGCAGCAGAAAGATCACGGCACCGCCAAGCTCGTGGAGGGTGATAAATCCGCTCGCCCCGGCATGCGCGTGGCCCTGTTAGAAGACGTGGTCACCACCGGCGGTTCCAGTCTGAAAGCTGTGGAGACGTTGAAGGCGGCCGGGATCGAGGTCGTGGGAATTATAGCCTTAGTGGATCGGTTGGAAGGTGGAGCGGAGAACATCCGGGCGGCAGGGATCCCCTTGGTCGCATTGGCCACGCAGCGCGATTTCATGGGAGATTGAGCGCTTCTCGCGCTAGGTCAACGCGGAAAGGGCCGGTTTGCTCTGCGGGTAGACTCTCCTTGACTTTGACTCCGTCGTTCGCGTTTCCCGCACCGTTAGACCCAGGCCAGGGACCTTTCCCCGCTGGAATCGGCGCCTTTGCGTCGCACGGGGTACGTCGAGAAACGGTGCCAGGAGTTCGCGTGCTATCCTCAGCCCGCCTCCGTCGCCCTAGTCGCACTCGGCAGGCCCTTTGGCAGATCCTCATGTCCTCCCCGTTGCCGTCAGCTAATGTAGGTCTGAAAGCAGAAGTGTCTGCCGGCGAGCGTGTGCGGTCGGACGTGGAGGGCGAGCCTGAGACCTCTGGAGTGCAGGCAGTTGTGTCCGGGGATGAAAGCCTGGTGGCGCGTTTGCAAGCTGGCGAGCTCCGCGCAGCTGGCGAGCTGTATGAACGCTATAGCACGCACGTGCATCGGATCTTGTTACACACGCTGGGAGCCGAACGCGAAGTAGCGGATTTGCTGCACGATGTCTTCGTTGCGGCGATTGAAGGGATCTCGGGGCTCAAGAATCCAGCCGCTTTGAAAGGCTGGCTCACGAGCATCGCGGTGTTCAGTGCGCGTGGTTTCATTAAGCGCCGTCGCCGCCGCTCGCTGTTGGGATTTTTCAGTCCCGAGGATGTGCCAGTGCCCGCACGTGAGCCTTCCCCGCAGGTGAGCGCT
This sequence comes from uncultured Polyangiaceae bacterium, assembly GCA_964609655.1. GTDB lineage: Bacteria > Myxococcota_A > Polyangia > Polyangiales > Polyangiaceae > JBBRRP01. The sequence goes on from CAZSUA010000417.1 coordinate 1,531, forward strand.
GCGCTGCACGCGGCATTCAGAGTCCTTGAACGCTTGCCAACCGATGAGCGCATTGCATTCTCGCTTCGGTATATCGAGGGCCTGTCCGTGAAGGAGGTCGCTGAAGCCTGCGGTGCTCCAGTGGCCACCGTGAAGCATCGGATCACGCGCGCCCAGCAGCGCTTTTTCAGATATTCCAAACGCGAAACGCTTCTCGGCGATTGGCTCAAGGAGGGCGCATGAGCGACGCCAAGTTTCCGTCCGAGGCCATTTTTGAGCGTTTAGGGTGTGATCTCCAGAATGAGCTCGGAAGTTGGGCGGCTTCGCAGAGCCAGGTGGCTCGAGCGGGTGCGCGCCTCACGCGCGAGGGATTCAAGCGCCAAGCGGCGCAGCGGCGTTCGCGAAGCTGGCTCTTCGTGCCCGGTGGGCTTGGCCTGGCGCTTGCGGCATTAGCGTTGTTCTTCGCCTTCCCGGGTCCGCTGACGTACACCCTGAACGGGAAGCCTGCGTCGGATTCCGGAATGCAAGCTCAGTCGGGCCATGGGGCGGAGCTAGTCTTCTCCGATGGCAGTAAGGTGATCGCCCAGCCGGGAACGCGCTGCTCGGTGGTCGACGTGACGCCGAACGGGGCTCGGGTCGATATTCAACACGGTTCCATCGAAGCGGCGATTCAGCACCGGGAGCACACGGCCTGGAGCGTGAGCGCGGGCCCGTTCAAGGTTGCGGTTACTGGTACTCGCTTCTCGGTGACTTGGGACGAAGTGACGGCCAAGATGTCGGTGCAGCTGCACGAAGGGAGTGTCACGGTCTCGGGGCGCTGCATGGGGGAGCGCAAGCTGAAGTCCGGTGAGGAGCTGGCCGTCAGCTGTGGAGGCCAAAAGGCACTGTTGCAGCCAACGGAAGCAGCCGTTTTGCCTGCTCGGCCCAGCCTTCCGTCAACAACAGTTGCCAAGGCTGACCCCGAAACGATCACGCCCTTATCGTACGAGAAGAAGGCTGCGCCGAAGGCGGCGGATAGCCTGCGAGATGAGTTGAATTCATTGGCCGAGGTGCGGCGAGAACTCGCGAGCAATCCCGCGCGCGCTCTGCAGCTTGCCGACGCGAGCCGAGCCAAATATCCTGCTGGCGCCCTGGCCGAAGAGCGGGAGGCTTTGGCGCTGTTCGCCCTGGATCGCCTGGGGCATCGCGGTGAGTTCCGAACGCGCGGTGCGCGCTTCCTCGCGAAGTATCCTCTGGGGCCCTTTAGCGCTAAGGTACGTGGCATTCTTGAGCATGTCGCGGAGCCTCCTCGGTAAGTTGTTCTCTCATGCGGCAGATTTGGCCGCATGAAGCGGTTGAGTATGAGCCTTGGAACGGCGTTCCTTTTAGGCAGTTTGTCCGCCCGAGCCGAAGTTCCTGGGGTCTCCCCGGCGGGCAGCCCGAGTGATGCCGATCTCGAGACCAAGTCGGTAGCGAGTGCGCTCACCATCCGTTACGAAGGCGCCTGCGTCGAAGCGCTCGAGGTGGCGGCGCGCGTACGGCGTTGGTTGCGCAAAGACGTGGTGGATCGGCGGCTTTCAATCGTGGTCGAAGGGGGAGACACCGCGAAAGGTCGAGCTCTATCGTTCGTGGTTTTCTCGAACGGCGAGATGGTGGCCGTGCGCCGCTTTGGTGCTCTTCTGGGAGAGTGCGATTCGGTCCTGGATGTGTTGAGCTTTTCCATAGCCGTTTCGATCGATGCGAGTGTGAGCGAGCGTGCCGCAGCCAACGAAGCTGAGCCCGAGGTGGCACCCGCAGTGACGGAAAAGAGCAGCGCCGCGCCCGCGCAAAAAAAACCAACGAGCGTGTTACCAGCCACTTCGCTGGCCAAACCAGCCAAGGTTTCCACTACCCGCAGCCAAGCCAGCGCGGCTCCGCTTCCGAAAGGCTCCTTAACGGCCGCAGCGTTTGGCGCGTTTGGCATGTTGCCGTCGCGTTCGCTGGGCGCCCAGGTTATGGCTCGGATCTGGCTGAAAAATAGCCTCGCGCCGGGGCTTGGCTTGATTGCCACGAGTCCGCACACGTTTGCCGTGGGGAGCGCCGGTGCCAGCGCATCGCTCTTGGCCGCGCGCGCAGACGTGCAGACGCTGTGGGAGCTCGGTCCGCTCCAGGCTGGGCTCGGCCTCGGGCTCTTGGCGGGCTCCGCAGAGGTTGCTGGCCTCGATCTGGTGCGGGCCAAGAGCGTCGCCTTTCTTTGGTCAGCGGTGGAAGCGCGTGGAGTGCTAGAGTTGCCTGTGAGTTCGTATCTGGCGCTGCATTCGGGAGTGGGTGGGTGCGTGGCACTGACGCGGCCCGTGCTCGACGTGACAGCTCCAGATGGGAAAGTTGCCGTGAGTCGAATTTTCCCAGGCTTTGGGATTAACGTAGGATTGGGGTTAACCGCAACCCTGCGCTAGAACGCCATGCGTCGCTTTTTCAATCAGCTCACATTGTGCTTTTCGTTGGCTGCGCTCCAGTGCATGCAACATGCGTCGATAGGTGAGTCCCCGCCTGAAGCCTCGGCTAGCGCGGTTCCCATGCCGCCACCGCTCCACGGCTTAAAAGGTGAGTACTTCAAGTCCTTGGATTGGACAGGCACGCCTGTCGCCGTCCGCATCGATCCCTTGCTCGACCTGAACTGGGAATTCGGGATGCCAGTGCTCGGCCTCCCGGAGGCATTTTCCGCGCGCTGGACGGGAGAAGTGGAGGCGCCCTTCGATGATA
>CAZSUA010000418.1:0-4188 GCA_964609655.1 uncultured Polyangiaceae bacterium
GCCCAACACCCACCCGGAGGGGCGCCCGCATGTAGCCGTGAAACTCAAACTGCGCGCCGCCTGCGCGCGCAGCGCCGGGAACGGCCGCGGAGGGTGCCCGTTCCGTCTCCGACGCAGAGTCCATCTCGGGCAAGGAGGGTGGCAGCCCGACGCTGTAGTCGCCGGGTATCTCGGTGCCAGCAGCTTCGCTCTCGCTGCTGCTTGGCGCTGGCTCGGCCGAGGCGGGAATCGCCATGGTAAGCAGCGAGCAGATCACGACGACGAAGCTCACGCGGAGTGAGCAGAATTTGTGCATGGGTGTCGGGGGTCCTTGAGTAAGGGCCTATTTCACGAATCGGAGATCATCGATGATGAAGTCAAAGCTCGGGGGTAGCGCTTTGTCTCCCGGAACCTGCACGCGAACAGTGTAGACCTTGGCGACTGCAGCGCCCGTCGCGATCGGCATTCCCCAACCTCGTTGCGCCATGCTTGTGAACAGGAGCACGTAGTCTTTCCACTCGGTAGTCAGAGCCACTTCCTGACCAAAGTAGTCGCCACAACGTTGGTTATTGAGTGGGTCCGTCGTGTTGACGCAAACCCCGCCCTCTGTCGCAGTATTGATGTCCGATACACTGATGCGCACGGAGACTGGCGAGACGGCCTTGGCTCGCACAGCGATGCCTGTGTACGCAGTCGCGTCGTACTGAGCGCGCTGACCGGCAACCTTGGCAACGAAATCACTCCCCACTCCGGCACCATAGCCGGTAAAACCCGAACCCCATGTGCGAAAACCAAACGCGGAACTGCAAGCACCCTCGGCTTTTGCCTCCAGCGGCGTGTTGACGATCTTCAGCGGCATCTGTGTGCCCGTGCCGTCGTTGTAGAGGAAAAAGCTCGAGCCTCGCCCGCCCACTTCAAGCACCTTCGCTTCGCCATTCTCGAAGTCGGCGAGCAGCTCCGTCGCCGCAACAGCGGCGCAACTTCCTGGAGTGCCCACCGGAGGATTCGGCGTCGTCGGCGCACCGGTGGGATTCGCCGCGGGCGCGCCACCCACGGCACTCGGCCTGGAGCCTCCGCTGTTGCTCGTGGTGCTGGTCGCCGATGACGTTGGCACGGTCGCAGGGGAGCCTCCGATCGAATCGGTTGGCGTGCCGCTTCGGTCAGCGGGGCCCGTCTCCGCAGCACAAGCGCAGGCAGCGTGGACCAGGGTAGCCATGGTTAAGACTTTTAGTTTCGTGGTTTGCTTTTTCATGGTGCTCACGTTCTCCGGGCTGTGACGGGGCCAGCCGCGTTCACAACCGAGTGTGTGCAAAACCGATGCCTACGCACGCCCACAGCATGACGCCGCCGTTCTCAACCAACGCGGAGGATCGGAACCCGCCGAAAGCCTCCAAGTTGGGTTCCTCAGGAACTAACTGCGCACCGAGGAGCGCAATTGACGAAGGTTGGTGCTAATATGAGCACTCCCCGATCCATTGATGCCACCCGCTTCTCCAGTTGCGCGTCGACCTGCACAGTTTGGCATGGGGATTGGAAGGAGGGTCCCAAAGAGATGACTGACGAGGAGGAGACACACTCTCAGGCCTTTGCCAACTGGGAAGGACCAAGGAATCCACAGCTGATAGCAATTTGGGACGGAGGCTCGTCGAGTCTGAGCTTGCCCGCCGAAGGGGAGCTCACGATTGGCCGCTCTCAGGCGTGCGACCTTCGCATTGCTCACCCCTCGGTCTCACGCGAACACGCCCGAATCCTGGCGGGCGATCGCTTGGTCCTGGTAGAGCTCGGGTCCTCCAATGGCACGCGCGTGAATGGTAGAACGCTCGCCGCGGGTGAGCGCATCGGAGTTGGCCCGGGACAGCTGATCGAGCTCGGCTCCACCATGCTGCTCGTTCAAGAGCCAGGTCACCAGCCCCTCAGCATGCTGGCAGCAGGCACGGAGAGTGCGCCCCTCTCCGACATGGAGCGTTTGCATCGCCTCGTCGATCTGGTAGCGACGAGCACGATCAGCGTTATCCTGCAAGGCGAAACGGGCGTGGGCAAAGAGGTGTTCGCGCGCAGAATTCACGAAAATTCTCCGCGATCCAGCGGGCCCTATCTTCGTATCAACTGCGCGGCGTTTGCCGAGTCCATGGTCGAAGCTGAGTTGTTTGGCTACGAGAAAGGGGCTTTTACCGGCGCGCAGCAGGCCAAAGCGGGCCTGCTTGAGGCCGCGCGTGGAGGCACCGTGCTGCTCGACGAAGTCGGCGAGTTGACGCCCTTCATGCAGGTCAAGCTGCTGCGCGCGATCGGCAACCGAGAGGTCCTCCGTGTCGGCGCACTCCAGCCAAGGCCAGTCGATGTGCGCTTCATCGCGGCCACCAATCGGGATTTCCAGCAGCTCATCGAGAGGGGAAGCTTCCGCGCCGATTTGTTCTATCGGTTAAATGGCATCACGATTCGCGTGCCTCCGCTCCGTGAACGGCGTGGAGAGATCCTGCCGCTTGCGAGCGAGTTCATTCGCGAAGAGGCCCAACGCCTCGCAGTGGCCGCACCCCCGCTGAGCGCTGCTGCGCAGCAGGCCCTCCTTCAGTACGGCTTCCCTGGCAACGTGCGCGAGCTCAAGAGCATCCTTGAGCGGGCTACCTTGTTGTCACAAGGAGGGCCGATAGGCGTGGAACATCTAGCCATGGAGACTCAGGTCATGGATCGGGGGCCTCTGCCGCGCACGCCGCCCCGGATGGTTGTGCCTCAGCCTCAAGGCGTCCCAGAGTTGCGAAAGCAGATGGACGAACTCGAGCGGCAAGGGATCCTGCAGGCAATCGCAGAATGCGCGGGAAATCAGACTAAAGCCTCGCGACTGCTCGGAATTTCAAGGAGAGCCCTGCTCAATCGCTTGGATCGTTATAATGTCCCTCGGCCAAGAAAGAACCGCTAGCTCAACGGCCCCAAGAAAATGACAGGCGTCCCTACCGCAGAAACGCCCCCGCGCGCGCGACGCGTCGGGCGCTATGGGCTCTACGCTGCTATCGCCGCTGGCGGCGTGGCGACCGTTCACCTCGGCAGGCTGGGCGGCGCGGGGGGCTTTCGAAAGACGGTCGCCATCAAGAGTTTGCATCCGCACTTTGCAAGCGACCCTGACTTCCTATCCATGTTCCTCGACGAGGCTCGCTTAGCAAGCCGAGTTCAACACCCCAACGTCGTCTCGGTTTTGGACGTTATCGCCGAAGACGGCGAACTTTTAGTCGTGATGGAGTACGTGGCGGGTGAATCACTGGCGCGTCTGCTGCGTGAAGCCAAGCAGAAGCAGATCCCCCTTCCCGTGCGTGTTGCCGTCACCATTACCGCAAACATGTTGTATGGCCTCCATGCCGCGCACGAAGCCAAGAACGAGCAAGGGGAGGCGCTCGCCATCGTGCATCGTGATGTGTCCCCGCAAAATGTGATGCTAGGTCCTGAAGGGGTGGTAAAAATCGTTGATTTTGGCATCGCCAAGGCGGTGGGCCGCATGCACACCACCCGCAACGAAACGCTGAAGGGGCACCTCGCCTACATGTCACCCGAGCAATTGGAGCGCTCGCCGCTCGACCGGCGCACCGACATTTACGCCACTTCTATCGTGCTCTGGGAAATGCTCACGGGACAACGGCTGTTCGCAGCCGAAGATGAAGTCAGCACCTTTCGCAAGGCGCTGGAAGCGCAAGTAGCGGCGCCGCATCTAGTCAACACCGACGTTAGTATGGCGCTCAGCGCAGTCGTGATGAAAGGGCTCGCACGAGATCCCTCCGAGCGTTACCAAACGGCTGAGGCGATGGCTGGCGCCTTGGAAGGCACTGTCGCGTTGGCGGAGCAACGAGAGCTTGCCGAATGGGTGGTGCGCGTGGCGGCCGACAGCTTGGCGAAACGAGCAGCGGACGTCGCACGGATGGAACAGGCAGATGTTTTTTTTGAGCAAGAAATCCGACCCGCTCCCGACTCAGAGGCTCGCCGAGCACAAAAAGCGAGGCTGGATTCCCACCTCCAGCACGCTCGCGCTCTGCTCTTAGAGTCGGAAGCTCCCACGTCTATCGTTCCCAGTTCCACTGACTTCGAAAGCCGCACCGAGCGCCAACCCAGGCGGCGCGGTCCACTTTGGTGGATAGGCACAGGGATGGGCACGATCGCACTGCTCTCAGTCGTGGTGTGGGGAGCTCGACGGGTCGGGAGCAGCGACGATTCCGCCTCGGTAGCGAC
>CAZSUA010000419.1:0-4178 GCA_964609655.1 uncultured Polyangiaceae bacterium
CGAGTCCGAAGGGGACGCTCCAGGTTTCATTGCTCGCAGGCCAAGCTCGAGCTTGCCTGACCACGGAGTTTCAAGTCGCACATGGTGCGGCGTGCCTCGGATTTGAAGCGGGGCAATTCAGCGCGAAGAGCAGAGATGTCTCAAGCCCCGGCACGGGCTCAGAGCTGTGGTTGGCAGGGCTGCTCGGCGCCGAAGTTGAGCTCGATTTATTGCGCGACACGCTCGGGATCTGGTTCCGCCCGGAGCTGGTAGTTCCGTTTTCTCGGCGAGGATTTGCGGTAGCGGGTCGGGGCCGGGTATTCGTGCCGTCGATCATCGAGGGCCGGGGCGCGATGGGCCTTCGCGTCGCGTTTTGAGACGTATCTAAGCCGTTTTCTACGCTTTTTCGGGAGGCGTGTCGATTTCTAAACGGATTGCTTCGGCGCCGGACATAAGGTGGGGGTATGGGTTCCGCTGTGGAGTGTCGACGGGTGGATCCAGAGGTGACTCTGATCGTGCTCGGCCCAGTGCCCTCCTTTGAAGAGCTGTACGATGCGCACGTGGAGTTTGTGTGGCGCACGTTGCGACGCCTGGGCGTTCCCGTAGCAGCGCTCGACGACGCCACCCAGGAAGTCTTTATGGTGGTGCACCGTCGTCTGCCGGAATTCCAAGCTCGCTCTAGCCCGAAAACGTGGCTGTTTGCTATCGCGCACCATGTCGCGCAAACCGAGCGACGCAGCAGGCGCCGGCATGCCACCGAGCCATTGCCTGAAATGCTAACCTCGGCCGATAGCCTGAGTCCGCATGCAGCCTCCGTGCTGAAGCAAGAGCTGCAACGCCTTTATCTGCTCTTAGAGCAAATGGGCGACGAGCGACGCGCGGTGTTTGTGATGGTGGAAATGGAAGAGATGAGCGCGCCTGAAATCTCAGAAGCCTTGCAGATTAACTTGAACACCGTCTACACGCGCCTGCGAGCCGCCAGAGCGCAATTCAATGAGGCCATCGGCCGCCAGCAAGCGAGCGAATCGAGGAGTGCACCATGGACGAAGTGAATCCGGCAGGGCGCCAATTGATCCAGGCGGTGTGTGCCCATGATGGGTTGGATCCCGTCCGTCGGCGCCAACTTCGAGATAAAGTGATGTTGGGTGTGGAAGTCGCGAGTGGGGTCGGGATCATGACCGCGACAAGTCCGGCGGCAGCTTCTGCTTCACCTGCAGCTGCGGCCACGCAGGTTGGTTCCGTGCTTGGGTTTGTCGGGAAAAATGCGGCAGTTTTGAAGCTTGTGTTCATCGCTGCGGCGGGGGGAACGTTGGGTACGGGCGTGGTGTTAACGGCCATGTCGCGGAACGATCAGCAGGAGTCGCAGGTTGCCGTAACGAAGTTGCAAGCCTCGTCTGCGACGGCTCTGCGTCGGCACTCGATGGAGCGGAGCGCGGTTGCCAAGTTCACGACGCTGGATCCTGAAACTCAGAAGGAATCGGCAGTTGCAGCGCCTTCGCCAAGCCAAGCAATAGCGGCGTTCAGTGGAGCTCAAGCTGGCGTTCGTCAACCTAGCCTCGACGCCCCCGAAGATGTCGACTCCGATCGCGCTCGCCTACCAGCAGTCGGAAGTTTTGAACCTTTGTCACCGCCCGCCACGGCTGGTTCCTCGCTCACGAACGAGCTTGAAACGCTGCAACGGGCGCAGCGAGATCTGCGCGACGGAAAGGGCCAAGAAGTGCTCGACTCGCTCGGCAGATCGCCGAGAGCCCAGATTCTCACGGAAGAGTACGCCGCAGCGCGTGTATTTGCGTTGTGTAACGCCGGGAACGTGGTCGAAGGACGGCGTGCGGCACAGGAGTTTCTCCGCAGGTATCCGCGTTCGCCTTCTGTTCCGAGGGTTCAGCGCGCTTGCAGCGGGAAATAGGATTCGGCGGGGGTAGGTGCTTTTTTAGACGGATTGGGGGCGTTCTGGGCACTCATCCCGGAGTGCCCCGGGCCTCGAACCAATGACCAAGGATTCCATTGTCGGCTTGTCTGGCTAACGTATAGCGCTTCAGGTGCGAGGGCCCGAGGAAGCCAGTAAAAGGCGGCGACCGGCGGCGCTTCCGCCGACTATGATCGTGACGGTGGCACGGACGTCAGCCAAGAACTGGAGACCGAGTCCCGGCTCGCGTTCGTCTAGAGGGCACGGAAACGGCGCGCTAAACGCTCGAAGACTTCAGAACCAGGCACAGTCTTGACTCGACCACTTTGCAAGTCGTCGATGCAACGTTGGATCTGCCGTTCCCAATCGTCATTGAGCTCAACACCATCGAGGCTAGCTGCCAGAATATGGACGCGATGAAGTAACACGAAGACCCGCGATGTGACAAAATACCTTCTGCCTACAACCCCTTCCCGTGGCCGACCTCATCACCATGTGGCGTGTTCCTTGCGTCTTGGGTTCAAGAGTCGGCGTGCTTGGTAGCTGGCAATCAACTATGGCGGGCTGCGCTTCGGTAGCGGTCCCCCGCTGGTTGCAAAAAAAAGCGCCAACTACTCCTGGAAGCGCCGGTAGGCGGAGGAGTAGGGGAAAATCCCGGTCGCAGCCGGAGGCGGCTTGAAAGCGGAAGGATCCTGTGGCGGCTTGGGGTCTGCCATGAGGCGCTGAATTGCCTCGGAGGTAGTAGCAGCTTCACGCCAACGCATGGGTCCACTGGCGCATGGGCGGAGGGGTCGAGGGGTCGAGGCGAGGCGTGGGCACGACTTCAGAGCGCAGCGCGGATTCGCTTGAAAGTAGGCCAAAGTAGCATCTCCTGACCACGAACTTTGACTATCCGCCGAGCTCTTCGAGCCGCTCGCGGAAGGCGCGCCAGTGCTCGGCCACGGCCTGGCGCTCATTGAAAGGAGTGTGCCAGCTTGGGTGGGCCCCACTACAGTGCCGAGCTCAGTGGCTTTGTCCGGCAACGACGCGGTCTTTGCGGCCGTCGAGGTCATTCACAAGCACTACCACAAGTCGAAACGGCTTCAGCTAAGCGTCAGGGTCCCGTCACCCACACCCGATGCGTTTCTTGAGGAGGCCGTTCACGGTGATTTTTGCCGCTTTGGCCTCTGCACCCAGGCGCTTCCAGGTTGTCACCGGCAAGCGAACGCTTCGCACTAACGTAGGCTCGCGCGGAGGACGCCCGCGACGCACGAGCTTGCCTACCGAGGAGGAGGGCATTTCCCACAATGACCACAGCGCAATGCCATCCGCTGGATCGTAGTCGGCGAAGGGATTGCCTGGAACGCGCTTCCAAACTTTGAGGTCAATGGGTTCTTCACTCCAATGCATGATAGACCTTCCTTTGTTGAGGGCTAGCCTTGCGGGCGCTCACAACACGAATGGCGTCGCGCTCCACCTCCGCGTGAACCACGAACAGAACGCGAGCCTTCGAGGATAAGGCGATGAGGATCAGTCGATCTTCGCAAGTAGGAGCTTCGTTGCGAAAATAGCATCCGTTGGGGTCGTCGAAACAGGTGGCTGCCTCCCGAAATGTGATGCCATGTTTTCGCTTGTTGGCGGCTGCTTTCTTCGAGTCCCATTCGATTTTCACCACAATTGTTGTAACACAACAATTCCTTCCGTCAAGCAGCGACCGGTCGGCAAGTGACACCTTGCCGTGCGGTTAACCGGAGGCGTAGGGGCCGCAGCTCCTAGCAACGCGCAGCGGAGGCACGACGTGGTTGCCGCGAACGCATGGCTCCGAAGACGGCAAACCGGAGCGTTGACCCCCAAGGTCCGGCATGCCGGCGACGTTCCGGTGCTTCGGTATCAGCGTCGGGGGACACGCTGGCGGTTGGAACGGAGATCAGAGCAGCAACGCAGCCGGCAACAGTGGCACGGAGTATGTGCGCGAAGTAGAACTCGGCGGGCGCGCGTGCTTTCTTAAACGGATAGGGTTCGTTCTGGGCACTCATCCAAAACGGAACTTTACGAGAGGCCTTGGGGACGATGAACTTGAGAATGCGCGGCGGGCCTCAGCGCTCGAGCTGACACTTACCCGGGGTGTCCCGCGCGACACACGTCTTCCCGCATCCACACATCACCGCGCCCGCGCACACGAACCCGTCGCCGCAGTCGTGATTCGTCCAGCACGCGCCCGCGACGCGTGATCGGCCCCATAGCCCCGCTCACGTTGCCCGTCCTGGAGATGTGGACTCAGTGGCTCAAATAGAGCCCGATGAAGGGGCGCTTC
>CAZSUA010000420.1:0-4162 GCA_964609655.1 uncultured Polyangiaceae bacterium
AGCGGCGGGTGGTGTCGCCTGGCGGCGCGACGTTAGCTGCAAGCGCTGTGGGGAACCAGGTTGGATTCACGGGGAGGTATCACGATGGTGAGACAGGACTGACGTACTTCCGGGCTCGGTATCAGGATGCGGAGTTGGGGAGGTTCGTGGGGCGGGATCCAATTGCTTTTGGAGATTTTAGGCGAACAAGCGATTTCGGCTTTGGCGTGGCCATACCTTCCAGGAGTGAGATTGGCCGAAGAAATGCGATTGCAAATATTGCGCTGCCCGGCGCGGAGGAGCGACCTCTTCTTCAACAACGAGCTCCGGCGGACATGTCCCTTTACACTTATGCCAGTGGGCGTCTCGATCCCTATGGCACCGAACCATGTGAGCAAGACTGCGTGGATAAGGTGCGTCAACAGTTCGATGGAGTGATCACCGCTCATGGGCAGCAAATTCAGAACTGTCTTGATCAATTTTTTGCCTGCGATGATCAGGCTCGTCCCGGATGTGAAAAGCAGGAATGCATTGACCGGCACCGGGAATGTGTTAGGGCGGCAGATGAGGCCGCTCGCGGGTGGGAGGACGACCTGAACGGTGAACTTGAGAACAAATGCGGGTGTGTCATCAATGTTGCTTAGCGCCAGGCCACGTAGTTCAACTTGGTCGACCGACACACGGGGTGTCTAATGTCAAAGGAAGCACTCCAGTGAACGAAGCGCGACTTGGTAACGGTGCTACGCTCACACTGATGAGGTCGGTCGGCAAGTGCTGCGCATGGATCCTGTTGGTCGGTTCTGCTTTCATGGCCGGTAGAATGCTTGCCCTCCAGGCTCTCGTTCAACAACGAGACACGAAATCCCACTCGCCGCGTGTGGCGATGCACAATTCTGAATTGCGCGGACGTCCGGCTGGATTAGCCCGCGGGGAGCAGTCAGCGGAGCCTTTCCAGCTGCGCCGCCAACGCGACCCAACCTTGCTCGACTCAGTGGCGCGGTTACGGGGGTTGATTCGGAGCCATCATGTGGGTCGCGAATTAGAAGTCCTTCGCGAAATCGACCGTGTGGCAGACTCCGATCGTCGTCTCGAGCTGCTTGAGGACATCATGGAGTACGGCAGCGAGGGACTCAAGCTTGATGGGCTTGCGAGGGTGTTGGACCCAAGGTTTCCAAGACCTAGGGTTCTGCGGCTCCTCACGGGAATCGTTGATGCAGAACTGAATGAGAACGTTCAATTAACGGCGACGCATAAACTTGCAGCTCTTGCTGCCGAGGCCCGACTACGAGAAGATGAAGAATTTCCGACAGCATTGAATATCTCCTACCAACATGCGAGGACTGATGGGGGGCGCATCGCTCTTGGTGTGGCACTCAGCTTGGTGGGCGATTCGAGCCGCACTGGGGAGTTTCTCCCGCTCCTTATAGGCAGGTTGAGTGCATCCGACGACTTCGTACGCGCAGAGGCGGTTTCAAGCCTTGGCCTGCTGAAGCTAACTGACACTACAGGGCACTTGGCGGCAACGATGAAGGACTCAAGCAGGCGAGTCAGGCTTCGAGCAGTGGAGGCTCTGGCGCGATCCAACGACCCGAATGCGGGGGCTTTGCTCTCGCAAGCAGCCTCAGGGTCCGATCCGATCGTGGCCCAGGCCGCGCAGAAGGAGATCTCTACACGCCGCATGAGTGCGAAAGAGAGGTTGTCCGTTCAGCTCGGTGTTGTTGTGCGATGAGCCCGAGACCCTGGCGTTTGCTTGCGGTCACCCTCATCTGCGGAGTTGTGGGAGCTGGAAGCGCCGTTCTTGGTCCCACCCGGATGCCCAACGGAGAAAGTATCCCGGGGCCGCACCCCTTGCCACCCTCCAGCATGGGGCCGCAGCCAGCGACGCGCGACCCGATGCCCACTGTTCAAGTTGGTTCGGGGGGAGGGCAAGGTGACGGCGTTGGGGAGAGCCAACGAGCTTATTGGGAAGCGCAAATTCTCCCGCTGTTGCGCCGAGACACTGTTCGAGCATCTTTGGACGCCGCTTCGAAACTTCCCGATATTGTAGACCCAACGTTGAGGTACGAGATGGCGCGCATTGTCGTGCAAGGAGGCAAGCGTGAAGTTGCAGGGCCGGTCATGGGCGCCGTGGCGCCCACCCTACCCGATCGATATGCACTTGACCTCGCATGGAGTGTTCTCGCCGGACATGACTACGACTGGCGGGCGAAGAGTGAGGCCGTGCGCACGATCCTTGGGCGGCAAACGACCCCCGAATTGGTGCAAGAAGAGGAGGAACTACTGAAGCTGCGCCAATCTGAGGAGCTGGGGACTCGGGTTGCGGCGGCTGCGCTGCTGCAGCGCCTGAACCATTCTGCGACCGAGATTCTCGCCATCCTACTTTCGACCCTACGAAAGGAAGATCCGGTTCAGCGAGAGGAAGCCGTCCGCATGCTGGCAGTCTTTGAGGGTGAAGATGCCTTAGGAGGACTGCGCGAGGCCGCCGCGGATTCTAGTACGCAAGTGCGTCTTGCGGCGGTGACCGCTCTAGCGAGGCAGCAGTCTGAAGGTGCCCGACGAACGCTGGAATTCCTAACCCACGATGAGAGCCCTCGCGTCTCGGAAAGCGCACGGCGGGCGTTGCGGCCGTAGGGGAATGAATGAGGTCTCGGTCATTGCGACCGCGTTTGTTGTATTGATTTCAGCGGGGTGGGCATCAACACCCCGAAGGCTTGCCGCTGGGTCACGGTCTGACGCGGCGCGACATCGGGTGCGATGGCCGGCACGCTAGTGCGATTGCGCTTCATCAGCAGGAACGGGAGCAGCAACAACTCGCCGGGGGCTACAGCTACATGTTAACTCTTAAATTGGCATCGTAGACCGCGTTCGGATTAACATCGTACAAATCCAAATAAATTGAGCGCATGTGACTGCACTGCGGTCCGAAAAGTGGCTCAAGCGTGTCTTAGACGTCTGCAAGTGTACGACGCTGCGGGTCACGCGGGTATACCTGTGGTAACAAAGCGCGTGCTGCGTTTAGTGAGCTAATCACAGATATCGGACGGGCCTGCCTTGACGCGCGCCACGCCGCGCACTTCTCGACGACTAGAAGAGGCCGAGGGCGGCGTGGTGCTCAGCACAGCAGGGCGGTAGCCCCGCTGTACTCGCGTTCTGGGGAGCTAGGAAAGGTACTGTTCTTGCCTCCAATGGGGTTGAAGCAGGACGCGGTTGACCTGTTTCAAGTCGACAATTTTCGTGCGGTCGCGGACGGCTTCAAGCAACGTTGAAAGACACAGGTTTCTGGCTCGCCGCAGGATCCCCTCGGAGGAGCGCACGATGAGGTCGAGCGCTTCGAGGGTAAACGTGCGGTGTGCCAGGGTGACGCGGTCGAGTTCGGCGAGGATGAAGGTGTTCATATTTTCCGCTGTGAGCTTGGGGACCAAGGCAGAATAGGTCACACGGCTTTTGATATCCTCATTGACGGTGAGCGCCAATTTTGTCAGCAATCCCGGCTGAGCAATCAGTACAAGATTGTGGTTCTTCGGAAAGTCCTCGAAGAGTAGTCGAAGACGCCGTAGCGAGTCAACGTCCAATAAATGCGCGGCGTCGACGATAGGGACCAGCATCTTGCCGAGATGGTGTCGAAGATTTCCTGTTGCTGTCGCAACAGCGAGAGCCTCTCGTGAGAGAAAGGGTTCTGGTCTAGGCCGAAGTGAGCGCGGCTTCTAGTGCTTCAAGGATCAGCCCTCTCCGCGGTGCAGAGCGCGCCAACCCTACGACCCCGTAAGTTACCTGCGCGCGAAGCCCGGCGAAGAGGGGCTCGGCCGCGCGCAGCGAAGCGAGCACCGGCCGGCCTTACTTCTCGCCCCCTTTCGAGGAGCATCAAGAGACACTTTAGTCCACATGAAGCGCTTGAATCAGGTGCCCGTCGCGAACTGGGACCTGGCGCTTCCGAATGGCCAATACACGGTACGGCTAGTGATGGGCGACCCCAGTTTCCAGGATCAGACCAACCACATCAAGATAGAAGGCGTCACCTACACGGACACGGATCCGTACGACGACGATCAAGATGTGGACGCCTTCGGAGACTTTGACGAGGTCACACGCACGGTGACGATCACCGACGGCAAGCTAACGCTATCGCCGAGCAGCGGCTGCTACAACACGAAGCTGGTGTTCATCGAGGTGACACCACTGAGTG
>CAZSUA010000421.1:0-4142 GCA_964609655.1 uncultured Polyangiaceae bacterium
TCTGCGTGTCTTTGTAGTCGATGGCTGGTGCATCGTCGGCACAGAACACACAACCACGCCGCCGGGTTGTACGCTTGAAGGGAGAGTCTTTATCGAATCTAGATTCGGGGCCATCAAAAGTCATTCGTCATCCTCCACAGCTTTCTTGATGTTCGCGAACGGATTATCAGAATCATCGTCATCGTTGTCGTGACGATCTTCCTCGTCGCGTCGCACTGTTCGCGAAAACTCAATTCCGAGAATGGCTTCACGCGTCTCGGCGGGCTCATCTGCGGGCAACGGCTCGATGTCGGTGAACTTGGTGTCTTCCTCGGCAACGGCAGCCACCTTGTCGAGTTCAACGTCGCGCCGGACCAGCACCGTTTGGTACTTCAAAACATCGTCGAGCATGCGTAAATTACGCTCGATTTCGCTGACGACGACGCCGCCACCGAGGTACTTGAAATAAACGTAGACTCCGCGACGACATTTCTTAAGCGGGTAAGAAAGCGTTCGGCGCCCCCAGCTTTCGACGAGCGTAATCCGCCCGTTCTCCCGCTGGGTCACTTCCTCCATTCGAGCCGCAACCTTTCGGGCGGATTCAACGGAGACTTCGGGGCGTAGGATGTAGATGGTTTCGTATTCTCGCGTGCGAGCTATTTGCTCTGCTGCCATGATGGCTCCTTCTGGCCTATGGCCTCTTCGTCAAGCGAAGAGGCAAGGAGTGAATTGTTGATTACTTGCGTTGGTTGACTGTGTTCATCGCAGGGGGAAGGCCGCCTACCACTATGAGCCGGACGGCTGCTGCCGCCTCTTCTGCCATGAGGTTTGCTGCCTCCTCGTCTGCGAGGGGGAAGCCCTGTAGCACATAATCTGCGATTTCACCCCGAAAAGTTGGAGGCGGGCGACCAATTCCCAGACGGATCCGGATGAAGTCGCCCGTGCTCAAATGCGCCCGCAAAGATCGCAAACCGTTATGACCTGCATCGCCGCCCCCCAGCTTGATCCGGACGGTCCCCAGCGGGAGGTCCAGCTCATCGTGCACGACAATGATGTCCCGCGGCTCCACCTTGAAGAATTTCGCCGCAGGGCCAACGCTCTGGCCAGACTCATTCATGAAAGTGAGCGGCTTCAGCAGCGTTAGCTTGGAGCCCGCAAGCTCGATCGCCGCGAATTCGCCCTGGAATTTCTGGCGCCAGTCCACGCCCTGTGCAAGCTGATCCAGCGCCGCGAAACCGATATTGTGTCGGGTGGCAGCGTAGCGCTGCCCTGGATTTCCAAGCCCGACGACTAAGAACACAGCTCCCTAGATCACCTGGCAGATCACTTGGACTTAGCTGGCTTGGCGGCAGGCTTGGCAGCAGCAGGCTTGGCAGCAGCAGCAGCGGCAGCTTTCGGATCCACCTTTTTGTCGCCGGCGGCTTCTTCAGTCTCTTCGACCGCGCGTGCCTTCATCGGGATTACAGCGAGCCGCTGAGTTGCGGGCATTCGCACCTGAACTCCTGCGGGCAGCTGAAGATCGGCCACCGTTACGAAACCACCCTTCTCGAGCAACGTGATGTCGTGCTCAATACTCGCGGGAATACTTTCGGGCGTGCAGCTGAGTGGAAGCGTCCTAAATATCTGCTGCAGGACCCCGCCCAGAACCACGCCTGCAGCGCGCCCGGTGAAGTTGACCGGAACGCTGACTTCGATCGGGCGATCCATCCGCACGTGCAGAAAATCAGCGTGCTTCAGGGCTCGCGTTACAGGATCATATTGAAACTCACCCAGGAGCGCAGCCAGCGGCTTTTGGCCATCAACATTCAACTCGATGAGCGTGTTCCGCCCAAACTTTCCTTTGAGGAGTTCCGCGATGGGAATCGGTGAGACAGCGATTGAGAGGGGCTTGAGCCCGCTGCCATAGGCAACCGCGGGAATGCGCCCTTCGCGGCGCAGTTGACGAGCTTCGCCTTTGCCGCGGCCGGCGCGGATGATGGCTTCAATTTTTACCGGTTCCATACATTCTTCTCCTGCTCACACAAACAGTGAGCTTACTGAATCGCTGTTGTGAATGCGGCGAATCGCTTCGCCGAGTAGACGTCCAATCGAAACAACTTTGACCTTCTTGGAGGCGCGGGCTTCATCCGAAAGCGGAATCGAATTCGAAACCACGATCTCTTCGAGCGCTGAGGCCTCAATGCGCTCAACGGCTGGGCCGCTCAGCACGCCATGGGTGGCACAGGCCACTACTCTTCTGGCACCAAACTTCATCACAGCCTGCGCGGCATTGCACAGTGTGCCTGCCGTGTCGATGATATCGTCGACGATAATGCAGTCTTTGCCCTGCACGTCCCCGATGACGTGCATGACCTCGCTCACGTTGGCACGCTCTCGGCGCTTATCGATAATCGCCAGGGACGCCCCAAGCCGCTTCGAATACGCCCGGGTGCGCTCAACCCCGCCCGCGTCTGGCGAGACAAACACGACGTCGCTCGTGAACCTTGCCTTCAGATAGTCGTTCAAAAACACCGGAAGGGCGTAGAGGTGGTCGAACGGGATGTTAAAAAACCCCTGGATCTGCCCGGCATGCAGGTCCACACACACGACACGCCCGACACCGCTTGCCACGAGCAGATCTGCCACTAGCTTTGAAGTAATGGGCGTCCGCGGCGCGATTTTTCGATCTTGGCGCGCGTAGCCGTAATAAGGGATCACGGCCGTGATGGACCCCGCCGAAGCACGGCGCAGAGCATCACACATGATCAAAAGCTCCATCAGATTGTCATTCACCGGCGAGGAGGTAGGCTGCACCACGTAGGTTTCCAGCCCTCGCACGTTCTCTTTAATCTCGCAGAACGTTTCGCCATCGCTGAAGCGAGAAACGCGCGCCTCCCCAAGCGGCGTATCGAGAACATCAGCGATCTCGCGAGCCAGCTCGGGATTCGCATTGCCGGTAAAGAGACAAACTCGTTTGACGGCCACGCGCCAGATCTTCCCTTCGGATAGGGTTAACTATGCGAAATTATTCAAAGAGTGCAGGGTGAACACCCTAGCGCGCGGGAGAACTAGCAGGCGGAGGAGAGGGTGTCAACGCGCGGCACTGAACTCTTAGCCGTTGCGCCCTGAAAACGTCCAGCTTCGAGGACCGTCCCTTGCTTCACGCTGCCTGTGTGCTCGCCCTCCGGCACGCTTTTTATGGTGTTTCACGGGTAGACCTAACCTGCTCGCCCAAGACTTGGGCGCGCCCTAGCCTTCGGCGCGTTTCCTGTCTTGCGAGAAGGTGTGCCCCCCTCGCCCTTAGCGGCTCCCCTTTGCGAAGTGGCGTTTTTCCTTCAGCCTGAACCTATTGCTTTTCTATCCGAAGCCCCCAGTGTTTTCCGGGGACGAAAGGCTGAAATCCGCACTCTAAGAGAACGTGTGCCATGGCGTGAATTCTCGCCACAAGCTCCGGGCCACGCAAATCGCTGTACATCGACTCAAACGGGGGACGATGTCGCTCGCCAGTACGAGGAGCATCCTCCCTCTTCGCCTCTGCGTTCAACGCCTCGGGGGACAGCAAGGCGAGTTCGCTGCGGGCCCGCCCCAAGTCTTGCTCCGTGTAGGACCGCCGCACCCTGGCCCGCGCACCCTTCTCAAAGAAACGAAACCTCCGTGAGTCCTTGGCTCGCGCCATCTCACCGGCGTCACATCCCGCACGGCACTGAGCGTCGATCGCGCCGCGCAGCATGTTTACAATCACCGTGACGTCCTGTTCTGATCTCCCATCCTCGGAGACCAAGGTAACCAGCACAAACCGCGGCGCGGTCGAAAATGAACCGTTCAACGTCTTGTCGAACACCTCTTTCCGTTGGCGCTCAAGCGCTAGCGTCATCGGGCACACGGCCTTCGACCCCATGTCCGGCGCACGTCCCTCATTCACCTGGGTAGCCTCAATGGCAACATATGTAGGCTCTGGCTGCGCCCGAGCGCATTCCGGCGAACCTCGGCAAGCTCCTGCGGCCATCAGAGACGGTTCCGTCTGGCTGACGCAGCTGAGACACAGAGAGATCAGCGCGAACAGTCGAAAGGTCACGGCACACCACCTGGGCAATTTCGCCACCTTCTCGGGTCCGGGCCGTCCACCAGGCCCTGCAACCTTCGCTTCCTCCCCGCGAATGACATACGCTTCTTCGTCGTTCGGG
>CAZSUA010000422.1:0-4124 GCA_964609655.1 uncultured Polyangiaceae bacterium
CATCGATGCCCACGCCATCTGCTAGGTTGTCATCATAGGTGAACGTCGTTGTTTCTTTGGCGCCACCAGTCGAGCATCTGACGGCCCAGGATGTACAGCGCCGCCGGCAGCAACCCATACGCAACCGCGAGCGGAAACGTGATTGCAATAAACTTGTGCTGATGCCCGAGCTCCACATAACTGATTATGTGCAGCACGACGGCTGCCACTACGCCACTCCCGAGGATTGCGATCACAGGACGTTTAAAGAGTCGGAAGAGCAGCTCAGATGAGATTACGCTGGCTAGCAAAATGACCGCCCACGTCACTACTCGCATAGGAGAGGCGCTCCCAACGCCACGAGATCTGCGAAGGCCTCGTCTTGCGCCTCCTTGTATGCGCTGTCGCCCAGTTGGCTGACTGCGTCGGCGAACACCCCCGCCGCCTCCAGGCAAGCAGGGTTTGTACCACAAGACTGGGCTGCATCGTTATAAAGGCCACGGTCGCAATCCACCTTGCTGGCACCGAAGGTCGCATAGCAGTTGTCGTGGGTCTGGCATGCCGCTGGGAAAATATCGGGAACAAGACCCTCCAAAACGCCATCGCCCGGTCCACACTGCAGGCCCATCGCATCCAAACCCGAGACCGGATTTCCGTCTAAGAATTCGTATGCCATAGCCGAACGGGCTTCCTCGGTTCCCGCGAGAGCCACTGGCAACTTGCCCACGTGAGGATATCGACCAAGGCGGCTTACGACCTCCATGAACGCGTTCCCCAAGGCGATGGCACGTCCACTGATCACTCGGCTCCCGACAATGTCAAAATCAGCAAACGCAATCGGATCCCGCCCCACAAACCTCCCCAACTCCGCATCCATATACCGAGCGCGGAAATACGTGAGGCCCGTCTCACCATCATGATACCTCCCCGTAAATCCAACCTGGTTCCCAACAGCACTCGCAGCTAACTTCGTCCCGCCTGGAGAAACCACACGGCGCTTGCCGTACGGTGTGTAGCCGTAACGTTCAGCCAGCTGTCCCAAAGAGTTCGTCATTGCCATCACGTGATAACTTCGATTGTGGTGATAATACCGAAGCCCGCTGCTGGACACCATCGCCAAAGGCTCATCAATGTACGTCCCGTAGACGTAACGTCGCTGAATAACACCGTTTTCGTACTCCGCGATCACCTGATCCCCATCGTGCACGAACACCGCTGAAACGCCTTCGACAGCCTTCTTGAGGCGCCTCCCTAGCGGGTCGTACTTGTATTGGCCGCCTGCCAGGCCGGGCGCCGCGCTGGCTGAGGCGAGACGATTCTCGATGTCCCAGCTAAGCGCTTGACCATTCTGCGTGAGCAGCAGGTTACCCCTGGCATCATGGTTGAGCGCTACCGTGGCTGAGCCGGCCTTCGTGAGGCTGGCGATCTCGTGCACCGACGTGTGTGTGCGCGTCTCCTGCACGCCGTCCCGTGTGGTGCTCGCCCAATCGCCGGCGAGTGACAGGTTCCAGGACTGGCTTTGGGCTGGGGTCGCTGTTGGGCCACGCTTAAAAGTTGTTAGCCTGTCCTCAACATCGTATCCGTAGGTGAGTGCCTCGGCAGGGAGCAGAGGGTTCGCTTCCCTCGTAACTCGTTTGTTCGCGTCATACGTATAAGTGAGCTGAGTGATACCTGGCGTCGTGATCGAGGCCAGCAGATTATCCGCTCTGTACGTTCGGGATTCCACGAGGCCGTTCCCGAGCGTGGTGCTCGTCAAACGCATCCCAGAATCGTAGCTGCGTGTCGCGAGCAGCGTCGAGCCGAGCTTGCCAGTTTTTAGCTGATTGCGATCCGTGTAGGTTCGGGCACTCACCGAGCCATCGGGATACGTGATGCTCGTCTTTCGGTTGGCAGCATCGTAGCCGTAGCCAACGGTGTAGTTCACACCGTCCACGCGTTGCACCTCGCTGACGACGCGATTTCCGGCGTCGTAGGAGCGGGTCAAGGTCACGTTGTAGCGGGCGCTCGTTGCGCTCGTGAGGCGTGAGGCGGTGTCGTAAACCATGGCGTCGTTCAAGCCATCTGGGTACCTGCGTGCGGTGAGTCGATTGGCGCCGTCGAACACGAACGTGCTGAGTGCCTCGGTTTGGTCTGTTCTTGAGACCATCCTGCGGCCGGCGTCATAGCCGTAGTTACGGACGTTCGGGATGCCTGCTTGCTGGGCGGGGAGAGTTTCCTTCGTCAAGAGGCTGCGCGTGTCGAAGAGGTAACTGGTGACGCTGCCTTGCGCGTCCGTCTTGCTGATGGTGTTGCTGTCGCCGTCGAAAGCCCAGGTAGTGATGCCGTTCAGTCGATCACGTTCGGTGGCCTTCCTGTTTCTTGCATCGTAGGTGAAGCGGGCTATTTGGCCGAGTCCGTCGGTTTGCGCAGTGAGGTTGTTTTCGGCGTCATACGCGAAGCCTTGAGTATCACCTTGTGTATCGGTGCATGAGGCTTTGCGATTCCTTAAGTCGAACACGCAGGAGCTGCCTGTCGAATTTGGATCGCTCACGCTTAGCTCGTTGCCATTTGCATCGAAGGTTCGTGTAGTGGTGCAATCTTGTGCATCCACGACGCGGCGCTGGTTCCCAAGGGCGTCCGTGCGGCTGCGCGTCGTGTGCGCAAGGGCGTCTGCAACGCTCGTTTCGAGCAGGCCGCTCACCATCACGTCAAACTTATTGGTGGTGGCGTTACCGTTGCCGTCAATACTTCGAAGCACGCGGCCCGTTCCGTCTCTCAACTCGAAGGTGCTGTGGCCGAGAGGATCGGTGGTTTGCATGCCGGTGCCCGCCGAATTGGCTCCGAGAGCGAGGCCGGACGTGCGGTCGGCTTGTGCATCCATGCCAACTCCGTCCGCCAGGTTGTCGTCGTAGCTGAGCGTCGTGGTTTCGTTCGCGCCGTTCTTGCGCGTGAGCACGCGGTTGAGCCCGTCGTACGTCATGCGCGTTATGTTGCCGTTCGGATCGGTCACCGAGAGCACATTCCCGAATGAATCGTAGCCTGTGGTTGTGAGGGCGCCCGTTGGATCGGTCCCGCTCGTGCGGCGATCACAGCAGGGCGAATACCCGTAGCTGGTTACGTTGCCGCGAAAATCCGTCTCGGAAAGGACCTTGCGGGACGGCGTGTAAGTGAAAGCCTTGGTCGCGGCGACTGTGCTACCCGAGCCCTCCGTCACGGATTTCAACAAATTTCTGCCGGTGTAGATGAAGATGGAGTCAAAGGTACCAGTTTCCGAAAAGCTTCTGGGGCCCTTTGCGCGGGTGCGATTCCCAGCCTTATCATACGTGTATTCGGTGCGCGCTGCGAGGGCTGTTCCGCGCGCTGCTACTTCCGCCGTGAGCCGGCGTTGGACATCGTACTCCATCGACTTGATGGTGCCGCGACCGTCCGTACGGCTCACGGTGTCTCCGTCCGCATTGAAGGCGGTGTCCTCAATGATGTAGCCCGGGTTCGGCGCGTTGACGCGTGTGAGAGCCGCCAGGCTAACACTGCGATTCACGGCGGCCGGGACGGCTTCACGTACCTTACGTGTCCGTCGATCGTTGATATCGTAGCCGAAAAAGTTCGCTCGGCCGTAGGGATCTTGTTGCACCACGGGCAGATCATTGGCGTTGTACTGGGTCGTGGCCGTGAGCGCCACCGCTGTATTGGGATGCGTGGTTTCGCTGGCGCGCCGGAGGCGTGCATCATAGCCGTACTCCACCGCGTTGTCTCGATCAACGCAGCGGTCGGGGAAGTTGGTGCCAGCTCGGAAGCTGCAGGTCATAGCCACAGCTTCTGGGCGCCCGAAAGCGCGGGTTGTCGTGATGCGCCGCCCACTCAGATCATAGCCGTAGCGCGTGGCGTTGCTGTTGCGATCCGTCTCTTGAACGAGCAGGTTGGCATCCGTTCCGGTGCCGTAGGTTTTGGTTTCTGCCGAGCCATCCCCAAAGGTGGTGCTCGCTAGGCGATTCCGTGAATCATACACATAGGCTAACACCTGACCGGAAGGTCCGGTGGTTTGCGCGAGACGCCCGGCCGTGTCCCACACGTAGCTCGACGTTGCGCGAGGGCCGCCGGCAATGTCCGCCGGCTCGATCTTCTGAAGCAAGAACCCGCGGCTATCATACACGTAGCTCATGGCGTGC
>CAZSUA010000423.1:0-4122 GCA_964609655.1 uncultured Polyangiaceae bacterium
TCTCACATGTGTGGAGTGTTTGGAATCTTTGGCCACGCGGAGGCCGCAAATCTAACTTACCTTGGGCTACATGCACTCCAACACCGGGGACAAGAGAGTGCTGGCATCGCCACCACGGATGGCTCACAGCTTTCAGTTCATCGTGGCATGGGACACGTGGTGGATGTTTTCCCGCCCGAACAGCTTAGGAAAATGCGAGGTAGCGCCGCCATCGGGCACGTTCGCTATTCAACGGCGGGCGGCTCGCACATTCAAAATGCCCAGCCGATTGCCGTCGATTATTCGCGTGGCTCGATCGCCATCGGGCACAACGGAAACCTAACGAACGCCGAAGCACTACGCGAGAAGCTTGAAGAGCGCGGATCCATCTTCCGAAGCGGCGCGGACACTGAAGTCATCGTGCACTTGATCGCGATGAGCACCGAAGGCAGCGTCGCCGACAGGATCGCCAACGCCCTGAGCCAGGTAGAGGGCGCCTATTCGCTACTCTGCCTAACAGAAACCGCCATGATCGCCGTGCGCGATCCGATGGGGATCCGGCCGCTCTGCATTGGGCGTCTACCCGGTCGCGAGCATCCGCATATCGTCGCGAGCGAACCCACCAGCTTCGACCTGATCGACGCGGAATTTGTGCGCGAGGTCGAACCCGGAGAAATGGTGGTGTTCGACGAATCCGGAATGAAAAGCATTCGGCCGTTTGCGGCGGCAGCCCGAAAAGCCTGCATTTTCGAGTACGTCTATTTTGCTCGACCTGATTCCAATCTCGGTGGGATCAGCGTTTACGAGGCCCGGAAGAACCTCGGGCGCGCTCTGGCGCGCGAGCATCAAGTCGATGCCGACATTGTGATCCCCGTTCCGGATTCAGGCGTGCCCGCCACGATTGGCTTCGCCGAATTGTCAGGCCTTCCGTTTGAGCTTGGCCTGGTGCGTAGCCATTATGTGGGACGAACCTTCATTGAGCCGCAAGATAGTATTCGGCACTTCGGAGTGCGGTTGAAGCTCAATCCGGTTGCTGATGCCCTCCGCGGCAAACGAATCGTCGTGGTCGATGACAGCATCATCCGCGGTACGACGAGTCGTAAGATCGTAAAAATGCTGCGCGACGCGGGCGCCAGTGAAGTGCACATGCGCATTTCGAGCCCGCCCACTGAGTGGCCCTGTTACTACGGGATCGACACGCCCACGCGCAAGGAGCTCATCGCCTCCAACCACACCATCGACGAGATCAACCAATATATCACCAGCGACTCGCTCGCGTATCTTTCCTTGGAGGGAATGGTGGGTGCAGTGCTCAAGGCCGCCCCGTCTGCGGAAGCCCAACGCGAGGGTGGCCCGCGCCTGACCCGCGCCAGCTTTTGCCACGCCTGCTTCAGCGGGGAGTATCCGATCAATTTCGAAAAACACCCGCGTCCGCGCCAATTACGCCTGCTCGATACCTAATATCAAGCGACAGAGCTGCCCGCTCGGTACCCCTCCGGTACCCCCCCTTGGGCAAGTCGCGTGAAGCTCAGCTAGGATTAACGCGCTGCTATGTTGGAACAGCTTCCAGACCAGGTTTCCATCTATGAGGTCTCCCCGCGCGACGGGTTGCAGAACGAACGCCATCCGGTGCCGCTCGCTGGAAAGCTTGAGCTCATCGCCGCCCTACTCCGAGCCGGGCTCACGCGCATCGAGATCACCAGCTTCGTTTCGCCACGCTGGATCCCACAACTCGCCGACTCAGCGGAGCTTGCTCACCAGTGTTACCCACCGCCTGGCGTGGCCTTCAGCGCTTTGTGTCCCAACTCCAAAGGCCTCGAACGCGCCATGTTCGCCGGTATGCGGGAGGTTGCGGTATTTTTGTCAGCCAGTGAAACCCACAACCGAAAGAATACGAACAAAACGATCGAGCAAGCTCTTTCCACTTACCAAGAGGTGATCGAAGTAGCGAAGAGCCACGAGGTGAAGGTCCGGGGGTACGTTTCGACGGTCTGGGGTTGTCCGTATGAAGGGGAGGTGGATCCTAAGCGGGCTCTTGCGATTGCTCTCAGGCTGCTTGAGCTTGGCTGCTACGAGATTTCCTTGGGAGATACGATAGGAGTCGGAACCCCGCTCCAAACCCAGCGAATATGCCAATTGATGCTCGCAGAAATTCCCGGCGACAAGCTGGCCCTCCATTTACACGACACACGTGGAACCGCGCTCAGCAACGCGCTCGTCGGATTGGAGATGGGGTTGCGTACCTTTGACACCTCGATCGCGGGCGTCGGCGGTTGCCCGTACGCACCCGGCGCTGCCGGCAATCTCGCTACGGAAGACCTCGTGTACATGCTGGAAGGCATGGGCGTTCAGACCGGCGTTGATCTGCCGCGCTTGATCGAGGCTGGGAACGTCGCAGAATCTGTGATTGGGCGCCGCTTGCCGGGCAAAGTGCACCTCGCCGGGTTGGCGCAACGGCGCAGTATTCCGCCGCAGCACAGTTAGTATTCCCCTCGCGTCGCTGCGGGGTCGCTGCCGGGAGGGGCACGACGGGGATGTGGTAGCGCGCCGCGCGTTGGCAGCGGGGAGCCGCCCTTTTCGTTCGTTGGAAGATAGTAAGCATGCTTACTATCTTGTGTTCGACTTTGAGATGGAGGTCACGGACCTTGCATCGGCCTGCCAACTCGACGTATCTCCCCGCTGTGGACAGGGCCGCGAGTGGAATGAAAGTTCAGATTTTACCTGGAGAAAGCTGGTGGGGCGGAGCGGTCAGCGATGCGCCGCAGATGCCGTACACTGAGGCCGCTCATTTCTCTCGTTCCCTGATTGGGAGCACGTGCGGCAATCAAGCCCAGCCCTTCTTGCTCTCAAACCTCGGGCGCTACATCTACAGCCACGAACCTTTCAGTTTCGAATTTGTCGACGGAAACCTGCATCTCTCCGGGCCACAGGAATTTACCGTGGAACACCCAGGGCACACCCTCCACGCTGCGTTCCTTGCCGCACAAGCTCGGTATTTTCAGGCGAGCGGCCAAATTCCCGACGCATCGCTATTTCGCCAAGCGCAGTTCAACACCTGGATCGAACTCACGTATCATCACAACCAGAAAGACATCGAAGCCTACGCGCAGGCTATCGTCGCCAAGGGATATTCGCCAGGGGTCTTGATGATCGACGACACCTGGCAGGAAGCTTATGGCGTTTGGCAATTTCATGCGGGTCGATTTCCAGATCCTAAAGGGATGTTGCAACGCCTGCATGCGTTGGGCTTCAAGGTGATGCTCTGGGTCGTGCCGTACGTGAGCCCGGATAGCGCAGAGTACCGAGGACTTGCAGCACAGGGCGCATTGATTCGTGAAGATCGCAGAGCTGAGGTAGCAGCCCACTTTGGCGATAAACCGGCGCTGTTTCGCTGGTGGAACGGCGTCTCAGCATTGCTTGACCTGACTAATCCAAGCGCGCTCCGTTGGCTAAAAACGCAGCTGACCCGACTCGAAACCGACTACGGAATTGACGGTTTCAAGTTCGACGCGGGCGATGCCGACGCCATCGAGAACTCCCTCTGGCCCAATCTGAAATACAACCTGCCTTCCAATGGAAACGATCAGAGTGAACGATTCGCACAATTCG
This sequence comes from uncultured Polyangiaceae bacterium, assembly GCA_964609655.1. Lineage (GTDB taxonomy): Bacteria > Myxococcota_A > Polyangia > Polyangiales > Polyangiaceae > JBBRRP01. The sequence continues at coordinate 3,589 of CAZSUA010000423.1, forward strand.
GCGTTCAGTATCCCCTCAACGAATATCGCGCCTGCTGGAAGGCCGGCGGCCAACCGCTAGCCCAGCGCCTCAAAGACAAAGACCACACCTGGGACGCTCTCCGCACGCTGCTTCCATCGGGCCTAGCCCAGGGACTCATGGGCTACCCCTTCACGTGCCCGGATATGATCGGCGGCGGAGAATATCGAAGTTTTGAATCCGCCGAGAGCATCGACCAAGAGCTCGTCGTGCGCTCCGCGCAGGCCAGCGCCCTGTTCCCGATGATGCAATTTTCAGCTGCACCCTGGCGGATTCTCGACGAACAACACCAAGCCTATTGCCTGAGCGCCGCTCAGCTCCACGCCGAGTTCGCTGATGAAATCCTAGCGCTCGCAGCGAACGCCGCTCGCACCGGAGAGCCCATTTTGCGGCATTTGGAGTACGTTTTCCCGCGGCAAGGCTTTGCCGCTGTCAGCGATCAGTTTCTGCTCGGTGACAACGTCTTGGTGGCACCGGTGTTAACCGCTGGTGCGATCGAACGTGCTGTGGTGTTTC
>CAZSUA010000424.1:0-4116 GCA_964609655.1 uncultured Polyangiaceae bacterium
GTCGTACCCATTTGGTTAGGGACTGCGTCGGGGCGATAGACTCTGGTGCCACCGCGGGCCGCGCCGCGATTGGCGCGCCGCTGTGCGCGCGCCACTTTGACCTCTAGCAGGCGTTTGGCAGCCTGGCGTTCCGCTCGCAGGCGATCCCGTTCGATCTCCTTTGCCTTGCGATAGGCTTCGCGTTCGTCTTCTTTGGCCTTGCGCTCGTCTTCTTTGGCCTGGCGAGCCTGCTCACGAACGAGATCTTTCTCTTCCTGAAGGCGAAGCTTCTCAGCCGCTTGTTCGGCCTTCACTTGGAGGCGTTCTCCTTCCTTAGCCTTCCGCTGCTCTTCGCGCTCGCGCTCCGCAGCCAGCTTGGAAGCTTGCCGCTCCTTTTCTTTTTGGAGCTTCTCCAAAGCGCGCTCTTTTTCGAGCCGAACTTGCTCGCGCTCCTTCTCGCGGCGCGCCTGCTCTCGTGCTTTTACTTGCTGGAGTTTTTCGCGCTCTGCTTCCTTACGTTTCTTTTCCGCTTCGCGCTCCTTAAGGAGACGCTCTTTCTCGCGCTCCTTCTCCTTTTGAGCCTTTTCGCGTTCCTTCTCGCGGAGTGCTTTCTCTGCCGCCCGCTCCTTCAGCAGCGCAGCCTTTGCCTTTGCGGCAGCGGATACGGGGACTGGCTTGGCCTTGAGTCCCTTGACGGCCTTTGTGGGGCTAAGCTTTGCCTTCGGAGTCGGCAAAACCTTCTTAGACGTTGTCGGTTTGGCCTTACCAGGCTTCGCATTCACTGCGCTCGCCTTAGGTGGCTTTGCTTTGGCGGGCAGCGGCTTCTTTGCTTTGGCGGGGAGCGGCTTCTTTGCTTTGGGCCCGGCCTTAGCAGCGGACGCCTTCTTCGCCTGCGGAGGGGGAGGAAGCTTGGGCTTGGCTGGCTTGGCCTTGGCGGCGGGGAGTTTTTTGGCCTTGGGCTTGGCGGGTATGGGTGAAGCCTTTTTAGCTTTCGTGGCCTCGCCTTTTTTGGTCTTTAGCACGCCTGCTGCCTTGTTTTGAGAGGGCTTGGGCTTCGTTCCCTTACCGGTTGCCGGGCCTGATTTCTTCAAAGCCTGCAGCTTCGCCAGCGGGGCCCCCTTCTTGCGCGGAGCCTTAGGCTTGGAAGCCTGCTTTTTTATTGCGTTTTTCTTTCGCAATGCCATCGACGTTGCGGCAACGGAAGCCAGAGACAGAGGTGGAGTCAGGTTGTGGGTTGACAGGCGACGCTTGGCGCGCCGTCCGGTTCAATGAGCCCGTGGAAACTAGTCGGGCGCGACGTGGCCCGTCAAGCATACGGCGTACCTTTCGGCGTAAAAACTTGGATGATAAGGCTACGCAGTCAGCCGGTTAGCCGGGCTCAAGGGTGAGCGGCTTGGCCCAGACTAGCGGAAGTAGTTTGGGAAAATCTCACTCGCCGCCAGGCTGCGATCGCGTTTCGTTAACACCTCGCAGCCGCCCTCCGTCACCAACACCGTGTGCTCGAACTGCGCGGAAAGGGAGCCATCCTGAGTCACCGCCGTCCAATCATCCTCCAAGATTTCTACCTCATGGGTTCCGACATTTAACATCGGTTCGATAGTGAAAATCATTCCAGCCTTGAGGCGTATCCCCTGACCGCGGGTTCCGCAGTGGCTCACCTTCGGCTCATCGTGAAACTTGCGTCCAATCCCATGACCGACAAAATCTCTGACCACACCGCAACCGTGGCCTTCCGCAAACTCCTGAATCGCCGCCCCCAGGTCCCCGAGGCGGGCTCCAGCACGGACTTCGGCAATTGCAAGCTCCAGGCTCTGCCGACACACTTCAGTCAGCTTGATAGCTGCTGGGCTCGGGGTGCCGATGTAAAACGTGGCAGACGTATCGCCATGATAGCCTTTGTAGAGATGGGTCACGTCCACGTTGATGATGTCCCCATCCTTCAACTTCTCGGCTCCGGGGATGCCGTGGCACACCACTTCATTCACTGATGTGCAGACGCTTTTCGGAAACCCACGGTAGTTAAGCGGCGCTGGCTTCGCGCCCTTCTTTAGCGTGTCTTCGTGCACAAAAGTATTGATATCTTCGGTCGTGAGGCCCGGGCGAAGCATCTCGCCCACGCGACAGAGCGTGTCCGCTGCCAGTTGGCAAACTTCACGCATTAGCTCAATTTCTCGAAGAGATTTGATTTCGACCGAGCGAGTCATAAATTTGAGAGACCTCATGATCCAAGCGCCATTAGGGCTAAAGCTCGTTCGATGGCTTGGCGCATCGGCGGGTTATCAGGTTCGATTCTAAAGTGGGTCTCGATGGCCTCGTCGACATTGAAGCGCCTAAGAAACAGGATGACGTTGCTCCTCGAGAGCTGAGTGCTATGGCCTTCAAGAAATGCAAACGCAGGCATGCGTGGCGAAACGGTGAGCGTCAATGCGGAACCTAGTGGCTCACCGCGGAGCGGAGCGCCGACGGGCTCAAATGTCACGTCGAACGATCTGCCAAGGGCCGAAACCGTCGCCACCCGCGCAGGCACGATCAGTTCAGAGCGTTTGCTCCGTTCAGAAAGAAGCTGCCGCTCGGCGAGGTCCAGACCGCGGAAGCGGGCCTCGACCGTGTCACCTGCAATGCTGTCGTCGAATAACAGCGCTTCGCTGCCGGAGTACTCGGGGAGGGCAGCTGATTGCACCCCCCGAGCGCTGGCGCCGGACGAACCTGAGCACCCCAGAGCAAGGAGGGGTAGTACGGCAAGAAGATTTCGGCGGATTTGGAACAAACGAGACCCCAGTTTTTTTCTTTTGTTCTAATAGTCGGAGCTGCCGGCCCGTCAAAGACCTAGAGCCAACTCTTTTCACCTATTACGCATAAATTCTGTGAGTGCTACGGTCCCACCGCCGGCCCTCGCGGCTGGAAACCTGCAGGAGGATCTCCCAATGAGAGCAACGCGCATCATCATCGCCATTTTACTGGCATCGACCCCACTGAACTCGGCCTTCGCTGCAAAGCCTGAAGGCGACTCCTCTCACGTCAAAGCTAAGGCCAAAGCAAAACCGGCCAAAGCCGCCAAAGCCAGTGTGGGCAAAGCAGGCGTTATCAACGCGCATGCTGAGCTAACGCCTAAGTCTCTGCGCTGGGGTATGGATGCCAAATCTGTCTCCAAGGCCTACGAAAAGGTACTCGATCGGGATTACCTGCCGCTCTATCGCAAGACCGAGCCGGGGGTGGAAATGCGGGCGCTTGATGTGGAACTGCAGGATAAAAAACTGCTCATTATGAGGAATATTGTTGAATTCGGAGCTCTGCCCACCGGCCTCGATTCTACGCCCCTGAAGAGCGAATACAGCTATGGGAACGGCGAAAGCGTCACCTCCATCCGGATGCGCAGCGGACGCGTTCGGCACTTCTTCTTTTTCGACAACAAACTATGGAAGGTCTACGACGAGCACCCGTTCAAAAAAGAACAGGATAAGGCGAAAGGGCTGGGGGATTCGTTCGATTCTGGTCTTGCCGCCCTCACCAAAACCTTTAAGGCACCACCGAAGATCAGTGAGCCTGATTACAAGGAGCGGATGTTTCGCGAGGCGCTGTGGCAGGATAAGGAACTCAACGTCCGCCTTTTGGACCGAGGCGACCTCAGCGCCGTTGTCTACGAGAATCGCGTGGTTGCCGATGATCTCAGCGTCTATCGAAAGAACAAGGCGGTCGATGAGCACGCGCTCAGCCGAGATGTCAAATCCGCTCTGAAGAAGCCTGATGAGCCGCCAGCCGCTGCCAAGGCCGAAGACGCCAAGAACAAGAAAAAGAGCAAGCGCAAATCTGAAAAGTGATCTCGGGCTGCGCGGCTCGGGGCTGCCTATTGTCTAGGCAGCTGCCGGCCGCCGGAGCCAAGCTTGCGGGCCCCTGCGGGAAGAATCGCGCCCGACGAGACTTCCAGGCGCGCTCGGGGGGCAAGTGCGGCAACCGCGGGCTCGATAATCCGTCGGCGGACGAGATTGTTGCCGGGGCAGCCTGAAAATCGGCCCCCCAAGTGCAGACTCACCAGTTCTTCGTCGGCTGAAACAAGGTAAAGCTCGCCTCCGTCCGCGGCCATCAAGGGAGCTAAGACATTTTCTAGGAGCTCTAGGAGCGCGGCAGGCGGCGTAAGGG
>CAZSUA010000425.1:0-4091 GCA_964609655.1 uncultured Polyangiaceae bacterium
GTTGAGTCGAAAGCTGTCGACGGAAGTCCGGGTCTTTGTGACAATCTCACGATCTTCCGCCTATTGGCTAATGCTCCGCGGCAATCGGTCGCTTCCATTCACCACAATGGACGCGAACATCTCCGTACGGCCCGCCAGCAACGAAGCTCATCTTTCTCAGAGAGGCCACGATTGGGTGGAGGACACCGACGTGGTGGACGTTTCGCTGGACGATCGGGTGCATATTGTGGAACGCGTCGCCGAGCTGCACGCTCGTCGTGTACAGGCTGGGCTGCTGAGTCTTCCGGTGTTTGCGCGCTCTCGCTGATTCTAAACCTACCTGTGCTATGAGTGGACGCCTCAGGAAAGGCGTCGGATGCAGTTCCACATTCTTTCGTTCGAAGGGCCTGATCCGTACAGTCGGGCCGGTGGCATTGCCACTCGCATCACTGGGCTCGCGTCGGCATTGGCCAAGCTCGGTTACGAAACGCATCTCTGGTTCGTGGGAGATCCTTTTCTGCCGGGGTATGAACGTGAGGGCTCTCTGCACTTGCACCGATTTTGTCAGTGGATCAGCCGACACCATCCGCGGGGCGTGTACGACGGCGAGTACGGTAAGCTGAATGATTATGCCGCGTCCCTACCGCCGTATCTCATGGAGCACTATCTCAGCCCGCACCTCGCTCGTGGCGGAAGAGCCACTGTGTTGGCCGAAGAGTGGCACACGGTCCATGCGGTGCGACATCTGGATTGGTTGCTCAAGCTCGGAGGCGTGAGAGCGAAAGTCGATCTGCTCTGGAATGCGAACAACACATTCGGATTTGAGAGCATTGATTGGGGTGCGTTGGCAGAAGCCGCACAACTGACGACGGTGAGTCGCTACATGAAGCACAAGATGTGGCCGCTCGGTGTCGACCCTTTGGTCTTACCCAACGGGATCGACGAAGATTCGCTCCGGCCTCCTGAATTTGCCGCTGTACAGCTCTTGCATCAGCGTTTTCTGAAGCGGCAGTTGCTCATCAAGGTGGCCCGCTGGGACCCAGATAAGCGTTGGCTTCTGGCGATAGATACGGTTGCTGCGCTGAAGGCTCGGGGAAAGAGGCCGTTGCTGGTAGCTCGGGGTGGCCTCGAGAACCATGCCCACGAGGTGCTGGAGCGAGCGCGCCAGCGCGGGCTTTCCGTGATTCAGCGCTGTACCACGAAAGCTGGTGCGGCCGGCATCTTGGAAGCACTGGTTGGGGTGGCCGATACGGATGTGGTGTTGTTGGAGTCACACCTGGATCCGGCGGGGAGGCGACTACTGTTTCGCGCTGCCGATGCTGTTCTGGCCAATAGCGGGCACGAGCCGTTTGGGCTGGTGGGTTTAGAAACGATGGCAGCGGGTGGCATCGCGTGTACCGGAGCTTCGGGTGAGGATTACGCCGTGAGCGGGCAGAATGCGCTCGTCCTTCAGACTAATGATCCGGCTGAATTTGTGGCTCAGTTCGAAAGGTTGGAGCAAGATCCAGGGCGCGTCCGCATGCTCCGGCGCGCGGCTCGAAGCACCGCTCTCGGCTACACCTGGAACCGCGTGATCGATCGCGTCTTGTTGCCACGCCTGGTGAGCGAACCCGAGAACAAAGTCAGCCGTCTGAGTGGGATCCGCGACCTTGCCGAATGGGCGCGGGCGCTCGGTACTGAAAGCCTGCTGCAGCTCGCGCTCTCTCGACCCGCTTGGGCTCGGTCCGGCTGGGCTCGGCCCGTTTGGGCCAAGATCAACGGGCGCTGAGATCCAAGCGCACGTTGCGTTGCTGGAGCAGATCGCCCGTCGCCAGCTGTAGATCGGCGCGGGCCTTTTCATGCCGGATCAACGCGGAGAGCTCGGCCAGCTGCGCCTGGGCTAATTCGTCCTGACGCTGCGAGACAAAGAAATTATTGCTCAGGCCATTCTGGAACTTCCGCTCTTCGGCGCTCAGGCTTTGCTCGGAAAGTGAACGCGAGTTGGCGGCCGCATACAGCTGCTTCTCGGCCGTTTCTAGCGCCCGCGCAGCCTGGCGCACCTCGACTCGAATGTTCAAAAGCAGCTGATTTTTTTCAACATTGGTGCGGCGGCGTGTGATCGAGGCACGCTCCGCCTCGGCACGGCGTTGTTCATTCAGCGGACTCCAATTGAGCCTCACCAACGTCGACCAATATCGGCCACGTGCCTGTCCGAGCTCAGCGAGCGAGCCTGAATAGCTCGCATCTTGCCCGATCAATCCGTAGCTGACACTGGCGGAAAGATCAGGAAGCTTAGCATTGTCTGCCACGCGTTGGTCGAGCGTTGCCTGCCGCAAATCGAGATTCGTCTGGGAAACCTCCGGGCGTCGCGCTTGGGCTTCGGCAATCAGCTTTGGTACATCAGGACGCAACGCAACAAAGCGCGGCGCATCCAGCGTCAAAAAGGCTTTCTTCCATTCGGGGTCCGGCAAATTCATGATTTGCTTCAGCCGGTCAGCAGACTGTTCAATATTCCCTTCCGCTTCCAAGAGCGCGAGCTCGCGTCGAGCTAGTGTGCCTTCAGCGTTGATCAAGTCAGACGGAGGCAAAACGCCCGCCTGGATCTGGCGCTCGGTGAGCTTCAGTTGCTCGCTCGCTAACTCCCAGGAGCGCACTCTCACTTGGTAGCTTTTGAGCGCCTCGGTGAGGTCCCAATAGGCGTTTTCCGCGGTCAAGACGGCGCTTGCAGCTCGAAGCTGTGCTTGAGCGAGTGCGCGCTCGGAGGCGAAATGCGCACGCAAGATGGGCGCGGTTTGAATGTCGCCGTCGGTTGAAAAACCTCGAAGCAGCGGTTGGGTTAGGGTCAGATCGGCGCTGGTGCGGAACAGATCAGGGCTAATCGCATTGCCCTGGGAACTTCTGGCCCAATCGTTGTTGAGTGATAAAGTTGTCTGGGTTCCCGTCTGGAATTGTTTGGAACCTGCCACGTTCCAGGTGTTGTCGATGCTATTGATGATCTCGCCAGCTTGGCCCTCTTGAGTGTTTGAGGGCGGATAGTCTGCATCCCGGTGCCGATAGCTGGCAGTGATATTGGGTTCAAACGCGCCACCCGAAGCTTGCTCGGAAAACTGGCCCGCTCGTACATTTTCGCGTTCCAGCTGGATGCCCAGGTTATTTCTTAGAACAGCTTGGATGACATCGCTTTTGCTCAAGCGCCAACTGGGGCCCGTTGCGGCCTGTGGCGGCAGCACCGTCGGTTCACTGATGAAGGCGGGTGGCGTGTAGCTCACGTTCCCGAGGTAATTAGGCGGCGCCGCGGGCGCCGGGGGAAGGGGCGTGGTGGCAGGAGTTGCGGGCGCAGGTGTCACGCTCGGTTCGGCGTGAGCGAGCTGCCCCAATAGTAGCAAGGAGGAACAGGAGAATCCGGCAAGACGTCTTCGGAACATGAGGGTCTCGTTATCACTGGTGGTGGAGGGCTTCGATAGGGTCCAGCTTGCTGGCGCGAATGGCTGGATAAATGCCAGAAATCAGTCCAACTGCAGAGGACACTCCTGTAGCGACGACGACGGAGATGTCTCGACTAAACGTTGACGTCGCGCCTGGTGGAAAGGGTGGGCATAGGCGCAGGCCACCTAGCCGACAGCACTCTGACCCTGCTCCCCACGTCACCGAAGCTCTAGGAGCAGTCAGGGCGACCCATGCGGAGCTCAAAATTTCACTTCACGCACGGGCAAATAGAGCTCGTGCGCGAAGGCATTCACGACTTGCGCCGCGAGGGCGTCGTCATAGCCGAGCAACGGGCGCAAGCCCCTGAAATGGGCCAGGCAAAGCTTGGGTGAGGAGGCCCCAGCCGGAAGCGAGTCTTGCGTGGCTGTACGAAGTGACGTGAGAGCTGCACGGTGCCCGTGACGGTGTTGTCGCGGTGTTGGGTGCGTTCGTCAGGTGTCCGCTCATACTCCCAACTGGGCTCTTCGGCGTGCTGGCCGCGTTTCACGTAGGGATAACCCTTGCTGACTTTGTTGTGTATCAGAGGCGGCCTTGATGAGGATGTTTTCCTGAGAAAATGAATTGCGCCCAGCCCGGCTCTCCCGACCGGACAAAGCAGGACCTGAACAATTTACTATGAGCGCGCGTTGAGGAGTTTCGGTGGCGAT
>CAZSUA010000426.1:0-4071 GCA_964609655.1 uncultured Polyangiaceae bacterium
AAGTCGCGTCAGCGGTGCGACAATTGCTGCGTAACCTTGGCCGCTTCATCACGGAGCTCGGTCGGGACTTCTGCTTCGTCGGCTCGAAGTCGGACTACGACCACGTAAAGCAACTTGGTGACGAATACCGCTCGCAGAATCCGCGGAGCGTGGCGGAGCACTCTTTTTGGTCTTGGCCTGGGCAGACGAAACGAGTTCGAGTCGGTAGCCTAACGCAGACGCGAGCTCCATGTAACGGGAAATCACGCCACGTTGGGCAACTGGCGGGCAATGGATTGGGAGGGCTGCTATGCTGTGAGGGTGAACCAGCCGCTCCCCCTCGAAGAGGCCATCAAGGCCCTTAGGCTCGATCCGACGCACCCGTTGCGAGTCAAGGTGGACGATGAGCTGACGGTCGAGGTGCGCGCGGTGGCGGCGGCGGCGGCTAGCAAGGAGCCGCGTGCTCTGGCTCCCGGTGAAGAATCAGCGGCGGACGTGTTCCGCGAGATCGGTCCGTGGGAGGGCGAGACGCTGGACGAGCTACTTCAGTTCTTGGCTGAGGCGCGGCGTCGCGGCGGTAGTCGCAGCGTTCCTGAGCTGTGAGGTATGTCCTTGACACGAACATCGCGGCGGCGGCGTTGAACGCCCATCCGATGGTGTTGTCACGGCTCGCGACGCTCCCCAGCGACGAGGTGGGACTGCCGTTGCTGGCGCTCGGTGAGCTGTTGTTTGGCGCCTACAACTCGACGCGCGTGGCCGAGAATCGCATGAAGCTGGAGGCGTTGCGCCGGCGCGTCCCGATTCTTGCGGTGACCGAGGCCCTGGTCGAAAGGTACAGCATCGTCCGCGCCGACCTCGAACGCCTTGGCCGTCGCAAGACTGACATTGACCTCATCATCGCGTGCACCGCGCTGGAGCACGACGCTACGCTGGTCACGAACGACGCTGCGTTGAAGGACGGCTCGATCGCCGGCTTGTTGGTCGAGGATTGGCTCGAATCCACCAGTCTCTGAAGCCCCCTTTCGTCACTCTTTGTCGGGGCGGGCAGATTCGCGACCTGCATTTACAAAGGGAAGGCGGTCATTCACGCGCAAACAGCATCAAAACCGCTGGGTTCGGGTTGAATGCCTCGACTAGAGGTGACGCAAAGTAATGGGAAATCACGCCACGTTGGGCAGCTGGTGGGCAACGGATTTGGAGGGCTGCTATGTTGTGACGGTGAACCTGCCGCTCCCCCTCGAAGAGGCGATCAAAGCCCTTAGACTCGATCCGACGCACCCGTTGCGAGTCAAGGTCGATGATGAGCTGACGGTGGAGGTGCGCGCGGTGGATGAGGAACCAGCGCGCGCCAAGACGGTTGGAGATCTACTACGTGAGATCGGGCGCTGGGAGGGGGAAACGGGGGAGGAGCTTGATGCTCTTTTTACGGCTTGCTCCCCTCGAGCTAGACAGCGTGGGCATGCCGCTCGTCGTGTTTGCTGAGCTTCTGTTCGGCGTGGAGAAGTCCGCGCGTAGCGCGCAGAACCGTGCCCGCCTTGAAAGGTTTGCGGCAGGTGTGACTGTTCTCGCCTTTGATGCCCATGTTGCTGAACGCTACGCCGTGGTGCGCGCAGCGGTTGAACGGAAGGGTCGCCCGAAAAGCGATTTTGATCTCGTCATCGCGTGCACGGCACTTGAGCACGATGCCACGCTGATCACCAACGACACAGGATTGAAGGACGGAGCGATTGAGGGATTGATGGTTGAGGATTGGCTCGGCGGGGGTTAAGTCGAACCACCGAACTTACGATCTCCGGTGCCCCGACCATAGCCAATGTAAACGACGGCGTCGAAGTCGGATGGCTTCTCAATATCGCCCGAGACGAGGGCACAGACTTTAGCCGGTCCGAGCCTTCCAATGAAAAATCCGAGCTCAAAAATCACGTTCTGCATTGCGCGCGCCCTCCGACTCCTAGCACGACAACCAGGTTCCGGTTGAGCGTAAATTCCCAAACAGCCCTCAGTTTCTGAAACCAATTCCGACTTCCGAATTGCTCGCCCGGCAACGCGTATGAGACTCCCGATCGCGAAGTGACACGACGAGATCACGTTCCGGTGCTGCTCTGTAGTCAAGTGATCTCTTGCGAGCAGCAAGGCCTGCGGCGCATCGATTGACTCAACCCAATAGCAGCGCTGCCAATTGGATCTGCGTCAGGGATTCGGCTTCAAGAGAGATTCGGCATCAATGCGCTCGACCTTCACCGTGGCCGGCGTCAGGTGGTCGAAGTCTTGATCGGTCGTGACGACCACGGCGCATTGCACGGCCGCGATGGCGGCGATCCAGAGGTCATTATTGCCCACACGGCGCCCGAGCTGTCGGCTTTCGTGGTCGATACGAGCGGTAAGCCTGTGCTCTGAAGTGCCTCGCTCAGCTGAGCGTCTGTCTCGTCGCCAGGCCATTTGCCAAACCACGCATCGAGCCCGGTTTCATTCCGAGGCAGACGAGGACGCGAGGTCAGCGGCTCAGCAACCGGCATGCTCGACCAGATGCTATTGCCTGCCTTGGCAGCAGAGATCGATTCCACTTCGAGTCGGATGGCGTCACCCGAAGGCCGGAACGCGACCACGCCTTCAACGACCACGTCAGTCCCCAGAAGCCGCTTCAGTTGTTCAATCGGGACCGCTCCCGCAAACCCCCGTAGTGCGCGACCATTCTCGAGTCGAAGCACCATCGCTCGTGTGCTCATAGTGAGCGCGTCGAGCACGCCGCGAACACGTGTGACGCGTCCCGGCGGCGTCTCGTCAGTCAGCTTGCCCTGCCGAGCACTTCGAGTACACCAGCATCGAGCCTGTCGCTGTCACGGCGGCCCGCCGCTGCATCGTCGGCGGCGTCGAGAAACAGGTCGAGAGCCGTTGAGTCGGATTCGGCCGGCGGCAGGAACATAGACTGCTGCGCGAAAGCGTCCGGAGCTGCATCGACCAAACTCTTGCAGGTCAAGCCCAAACGAAGCGAGCCGCGCTCGAACGTAGAGACATGAATGTCCGCGGCAGCAACGGCCCAAGCGGGAGCAGTCCCACGAGCTACGCTTCGTCCCTCGGCCACCAGCCGGGCGCAACGCTGCGCGCCCTCTACAAACAGATCGCAGAGATCACGTAGGACGCTGAGCGGAAGATCCGCCGCGTCAACGCCCTCGAGCAGCACGGAGTAGTCCTTCGTCGTCAAGCCACCCCTAGCTTACCCTGGAGCCGTCTGCTGTCCAGAAATCGCGGCGAATTTTCGCATGATTTGGGGCAAGAATCCAAGAATGGACGCTGGAAAACAGGTCGCAGGAGCTGCATGGTGAGCGGGCCTTCGATACAACTAATGGACTCCTGGTAGTTGGGCACACAACGGACTTGGACCAGCGCATCCACATCGAGGTGAGCGAGTTCAGACCTTCTGGATCAGATCGAACAGTTCCCGCCTGTCGAGTTCCTCGTTCCAGTAGCGAAGAAGCGCATCGCGGTTCTTGTTCACGAACTTTACGACTTCCTGCGTGGTCTTGCCTGGCAGATTGCCCAGCACTTCAGGAGGGCTCGTGAGCCGCACCGACACGGTGTCCTTCAGCCCCTGGGCTGCCTTCCTCCAGGAGCCGGGCGGAGTTTTAAGGTCACAAATTGTGACCTTAAAACCGGGCGGGAGTGGAAAATGCAATACCGCCATCCGCGACTTGATGACACCACCGCAACGATCAACGCTGGCGGTCATCCATGAATACGGAACTCGGTCCGATCTACACGAAGGGCACGTCCTATCGGGCACGTGCTGAAGCGCGGCAGCGGGAGTACCGCGCCCGCGTGCTCGACGTCGCCCATGGACGCTACGGGCACTTCCTCACCCAGAAAGCAGCGGACGAGGGGCGCAACTTCGTGCTGCCTGAAGCGTTCGATGCTGCTCAAGCGAGACAGGGTGCGGGCAAGGGCGTCGCCCGGCGCACCTTCGAGAACATGCTCTCGAGCCAGGCGATGTGCTTCAACGTCTTCGCGCCGCTCAGCACGCGCCTGGAACTCGCCGGCGTGGTGCTTCGGCCATTCGTTCCTGGCCTCGCGGCGGTGAAGGCGATCGCCATCGAG
>CAZSUA010000427.1:0-4045 GCA_964609655.1 uncultured Polyangiaceae bacterium
AGCCGATCGGGCGCTGGCGGCTTATGAACAGGCGTTGGGTGCGGAGCCGAATTTTGGCCCGGCCCGCGAGGGAAGGCGCCGGCTCCTTGCGCAGGCGGGGGAGCAGAAGCGACTTGTTGAGGTGCTCGAACTCGAAGCCGACGACACGAGTGACGTGAGTCTCAGTATCGTCGCGCGGTTGACGGCAGCGAGTGTCTTGCGTGATGAGTTGAAGGAGCCACGGCGGGCGGTCGCTGTGCTCGAAAGTATCTTGGCGCTGGCTCCGGAGCATTTGGGTGCGCTCTTGGGTCTCGAAGGCCTATATACCGAGCTTGCGCAGTGGGAAGGCTTGGTTCAGGTGCAAGCAAAACTGGCCGTGGTCAGCGAAGATGCAGGCACCAGCTGGGCGGCTCTCCGTGAGCTCGCCCGCACTCAGGAAACGCGTTTTGCGACCGCTACGGACCAAACAAGGGACACCTATTTGGCAATTTTGGAGCAACAACCCACCGATCTCGAGGCGCTGCTTTCACTCGAACGTTTGGCCCTCAAACAGGGCGATCAACAGCTTCTTGCTCAGATTGACACCAAGCTGCTGAACAGGACAGGGGATCCGAGTGAGATGGCCCTCCACTACACCCGTCTCGGCGAATCACTCGAAGCACACGGCGATGCCACAGCGCTGAACTTCTACCGTGCAGCGCTCCTCAGGGCCCCCATTGATATTGCCGCAGCCCGAGGGATGAGTCGCTTGGCTCAGCGTTCAGCCGATCCCAGCTTGCTTGAAGAAGCTGCCGAAGGTGAGGCGCGCGTCATTCAAGACTCAAGCGCGGCAGCGTTGCTGCTCTTGGAAGCGTCGCGAGTTCGCCAAGCACGTCGCGATCCGGAGGGAGCAGTGCGAGCGCTCCAAAGGGCGCTTGAATTGCACCCGAGCAATGAAGCCGTGGCCGTAAGTCTGACTCATTTAATGCTGGAGCTCGGTGCCGTCGAGGCGCTGATTGTAGCGCTAACCGGTGCTGCACGCGCGGAAAGGGATCCTGAGCGTGCCAGCGGGCTTTGGCTCAGGGTTGCCCACCTCCTAGCCGATCATCAAGCGGATACTGGAGGCGCGATAACGGCCCTCAAGCGCGTCATCAAAGCTTCACCGAAAAACCTGGAGGCGTTGTTCAGCCTTGCGGAGTTCTATGCTCGAGATCTCCAGTGGGGTGAGGCGGTGGCAAGGTTAGACGAGCTGATGCGCGCGCTGCCGCGTGGGGGGTTGCTCGTGTCCGCCCAGTTAAAGAAAGCGGAGATCCTCTTTGGGCATACTGACGAGCCCGCCAAGGCACTCCCGTGCGTGCAAGCGGTGCTGAAAATGGAACCGCAGAATCGTGCAGCGCTGCGGCTATTGCTATTGCTCCAGGTTAGCTCTGGGCGCACGGACGAAGCCAAAGAGACAGGTGAAGGCTTGTTGGCCCAGAGTGCTGATCCGGCGCTCCGCGCCGAGGTGTTCACTCTTTTGGGCGGAGTGGAACGGAAACGCGGAGATGTGGAAGCGGCATTGGGCTACTTCGAGCAAGCCTTGGCGCTCGTTGGCACCGACGGTGAAGTTGCAGCGGCATTCAAGGAGCTAGCTGGCTCGCAGAAGGGGCCGGATAAAGCTGGATGGTCACGCTACGTGCAGGCACTCATCGTTTTCTTAGAGTCCGCGCCTGCTGCCCAAGCATCGACCCCAGCGTTTCTTGAGCTGGCTCGAGTTTTAGCTGACGAAATGCGCCAACCCGATCAGGCTCTCTTGGCACTCGAGCGTGGGCTTAACCAGGATCCAAGCAATAAGGACCTTCGCCGCGAACTTGCGAATCGCTTGAAGCAACAGCAGCAGTTGGATCGCGCGATCACCGAATATCGCTCGCTTCTTGATCTGGATGCTTTCGACGGGGGCACTTGGCGGCACTTAGCCGAGTGTTTTGCCGGTGCGCAGCGTAACGCAGAGTCTGTCCTGGCGATGGCGCCGCTCCTGATTCTCGGAGTAGCCAATGATTTAGAAGTGGCGAGCTTGGGCGCTCGAAATGCTGGGCCCGCGGGTGGAGCTCCGGGCTCCTTGGATGCCAGTGTGCTCGGGGCACTGGATCGATTTGGGGCGGAGGCTCCTGCGTTGCTTTTGGCGAGCGCCGCGGTCGAGTCCCTCGCCAAGGTTTTTCCTGCAGATTTGGGGAAGCTTGGCGTCGGCTCTAAGGAGCGGCTGGGGAGCCGATCCGGGCATCCCATTCGCGCACTGGCGGAGCGCATCGCGGACGTTCTGCAGGCGGGGGAGTTCGAGCTTTACCTCGCACCGCAGTATACCGGCGGTGTTACGCTTGAATTTTCGGATCCGGTGAGCATTGTTGTGCCCGGTTCCTTCACCGATTTGAGTGAACCGGCTCGTGCGTTTGCGCTGGGGCGAGTTCTGATTAACGTTGCCCGACGAGTTCCGTTGGTTGGAAAGCTTTCGCCGCTGGAAATAGAGGTTTACCTGGCCTCTGCGGCACGCAACGCGGATCCAAACTTCGCAAGAGGGCTCGCCGGTGAGGACTTCCTCAACGCACAGGCCAAGAAGATCCACAAAGCTGTGTCCTGGGGCAAACGGCGAGTGCTTGAGGATTCGGCACGCCTCTACTCGAGGTCTCCTGCATCTGACGTAGCAAGTTGGGTGGACTCGGTAACGGTTGCGGGGGCGCGCGGCGCGCTCCTTTTGGCGAATGATTTGCCCGCGGCCATCGATTATCTGAGACGTACCGAAGGGGATTTTTCAGGTCTGCCCGCAGCGCAGGCGGCCCGTGGTATGGCGCTCGCTTCCGATCTCATGCGTTTCTGGATCAGCGATACCGCTATTTCACTCCGGCAGCGGATGGGCGTCTTGGGATAGCTCTTAGTCAGGAATTCGCTTGAAGCACCAAATGGGGGCCTCCGAACCTGCGGAGGCAACCATTTGCCAGCCTCGCCGAGCTGCCGCATTAGCGCGCGCTGCAACTTTCTCGGCCGAAGCCTCGGAAAAACACAAATACTCCACTCCTCCGTCGCGTCCTTCTTGACCTTTAGCTGGCGTGCGATCCGTCACGCAGGCGGTTATCGTCAAAGAACCGAGGAGAGCAAGTAGCTGGAGTCGCATGGGTACCTAGCATTGATCAGTTGGAACTTGGAAATCTAGCTTTCGTTGCGAAGGCCGAGCGTCAGACGGGCGATGGTTAGATCGCACGCTCAATGATGGTGTTCGTGTGGAGAGTGGGCGTGGCCGTGGGCTAACTCTTCAGGGGTCGCCGCCCGGACTTCGACGATTTCAACCGAGAAGTTGAGGTTTTTGCCGGCCAACGGATGATTTCTATCGACCACCACTCGGTCCTTCTTCACTTCGCGAATCCAAACCGGCACCGTTTGCCCACCCTGTGCGTCCACAGCGAACTGCATTCCAACTGCGACCTCTTTGGGAAACGAATCCTTGGGGTATGTCTTGGTGGAATTCTTGAGGAGCTCTCCGTACGCATCACGCGCGGGTACTGCGATCTCGAATTTATCGCCCGTGGCCTTTCCCTCCATCTCAATCTCGAGTCCCGGAATGATACCCCCGTGCCCATGCAAATAGGACATCGGGCGTTCGCCCGTGCGGTCAACTTCCTTGCCGCCCGAAAGGCTCACCACGTAGTGGAAGGAAACAACCTGGTTGGGACGAACCCGATCAGCGGTGCTGCTCATAGCACCCCGGTAGCAAGCCCAGCCTCCTCTGCCAACTCGTTCCCCCTTGGTTTCTGCTTCTCGCTCTTTCTGCTTCCCCGAGCCGAGCAGTGCTGATGGTCCGACTCGAACGGACACGACCTTGCGGCCGCTGGCACCTGAAGCCAGTGCGTCTGCCAATTCCGCCACATCAGCTAAAGCCGGGAAGAGGCACCCGGTGCGCCGTCGAACCACACCCAGTTGGTGCAGCCCGTCAAACGTGGGCGCTACCTACAACGCGCCGTGAGGATCCACAAGTCCGTTTTCCAAGGAATGACGTTAGGGTCCCCAACAGTTAGCGCGCCTTCTTCAGCGCTGAGGCGGAACCGAGGGTGCCAGCGGC
>CAZSUA010000428.1:0-2791 GCA_964609655.1 uncultured Polyangiaceae bacterium
CTGGAGCACCGCTTCGATCATCATGCGGGTAGCGTCCAAAGGTCCATACGCAGTGCGGGCCTTCTCGAAGAAGAGGCGCATCCGAGCCACTTCGCCTTCCTCGAGGGTTCGCCGATAGGCACGGCCGCCCAGGCCAGTCAGGAACCGACCGACGCAGGTGCTATCCGCTGACGCATTGAGAACGCATGCGTCGGCAGTCCCGGCCACGTCGGAGACCGCTTGTTTGGCAATATCCGCCGCTTGCGTGCCGTACACTGAAGCCAGCCGATCGTTGACCAAGGCTTTGTCGGCGTTGGTATCGAAGTGGGTCACCCCGTCCTCGGAAACTCCCTCGTCCGGTAGAGCTTCGAGCGGGACGTCCGCGCCGAATAGTTCCTTCACGGTGTTAACGTATTGCACCGAAGAAAGGCGCCAAATGCGCGCCGGTGGTGCGATGACCGAGGCGCCCGCACAGGCCTCCGCAGTGGAGCTGCCAGTCCCCGCATCGGACGCGCTCGGCGCGACCGCGCCGCTTGCGGCGGGGCCAACACCAACACCGCCAAGGCCGACACCGCCGCTGCCAGCACCAACACCGCCGTCGGCGACGCCCACCCTTTCCGGGAGCACATTCGAGCAGCCCGCGCCCAGGGCGAGCATGGAGGTGAGAAGTAGGCGCCGGAGGGGCGAGCGACCCCCGGAGGGGCAAGGAGGGTGACGCATGAGAACCTTTCCGCGCCGGACGGTCGTTGTCCGTGCACCAGATTCGGCACCGTTCAACTACCTAGTGAGCGGAACTCTGTTGCGTTTCGTCGCGCCCGGAATGTTCCGTCAAGGCTCTTCACCATAGTTGACTCCAGAACGTCGCGCTCAGACCGAGGGCGAGGCCGGGAGCCGTTGCCAGGGGCTGCCCGTCGATCACGATACGCGGACGCAGTACGTGCACCAGTCCTTCCGGGCCGACGCTGATACCTCCCGGGTCGCCCGCCCAGCGCAGGCGTGCCCTGAGGACCAGCGTGCCGGCGGGGGCTCGCTGGCGGTTGGGCATGGCGCTAGGCGGAGCGGTGGCCTCACAGGCGGAGAGCACCAGGAGGGCCCCGAGCTCCACAGGCCAGTTGGCGAACGGCTCCAGGTCGCCCCCGAGACCCGCATCCAGATAACGGAGGGCAAAACCGGCGGAGGGGCTGAGAGCGGAGCGCGCTCCGGCGAAAACGGTGGTTCGCAGGCGAGGAGTGGGAGACCACTGCATGCCGAAGCGCCCGCCCAGCGTGCCCCAGGCATGTGCGAGTGGGAGCTCGAGAGCGAACTCGGCGGCGAGGCCCAGGTTCCGCGCCACTGGTGGCGGCGACGCGGGCGGTTCGGGTTCGCGGTGCTCGCCGATGCTCGGCTCGGTGGCGCTGGGAGGTGGCGAAAGGAGGGTCCACAGGCCCGCGATGGCCAGCTCAATGAGCGCAGGAGGTTCGCTTGGGACGGCTATGGACAACTGTCGATGGTCTGCTTCGCTCGGAGCCCAGCTCAGCGAGGCCTGCTTCTCGTCGCAGCGCAGGCGGAGGCTGCCCGAGGGGGCGTCGGCGAGGGAGAGGGTGACCAGGGCACGGGTTTCAAAGGCGGCCCGCCATTGGGAGGACTGCTCGCCGGGCGCGTCCAGGGCCGGGCACTCGACCTCGATCCGGTGGGGTGGGTCATTGGCCGCGGCGGACGGTGCCACGCCCATCCAGGCCAGAGCACCGAGCAAGGCGCGGGCTTTCGCCAGGATATTCATGGACTCTTCATATATACTGACTTGACACGCCGACGACGGCCGGCGGCAGGATTTTTTTACTGCTCAACGACGCGTCCTCGGGCCCCTCATTCCTCGGGCCCCTCATTAAGAAGGTAAATATGAAGCTCAGTCAGCGGCTCTCGGTGCAGTGCGTCCCCTCGGACACGGCCGAGATCTGCCCAGCGGAAGCGCCTCTGGAGCCACGACTACGACGCGAAGAGGTTTTCGAGTTGGTGTGTCAGCATATGAAGCGGCTCACGGGAGGTTACGGCGCCGACTTCGACGATCTCGTGCAGATCGCCGCCGAGCGCGCCCTCAGGGACCTGGACGGCTTCGAGGGGCGTTCGAGTCTATCGACCTGGACGTTCCGGGTCTGCTACCGGACCTTGCTCAACGAGCGTCGTTGGTACCGTCGCTGGCTGCGCCGCTTCGAGTTCACCCAGAAGGGGGAGTTGCCGGACCGGGGGGGCTCCGTCCGGGCGGGCGCAGCGGAGGCGCTGGAATGGCGCGAGCGCAACCTGCGCCTGCGAAGGGCGGTGGATCAGCTGAGCCCCAAACTGCGGGTCGTGGTGAGCCTGCACGACTTCGAGGAACTGAGCGTGCAGCAGGTGAGCGAGCTGCTCAACCTCAACCCGCTCACGGTGCGTTCTCGGCTCAGGGACGGACGCCAGGCGCTCGCCCGAAGTCTGCGTAGCGACGGCTATTTCAGTGATGCAGCCTGCCGAGAAGGGAGGCCTGGATGAGAGGAACGAACGAAATGGTTGAGGCGATGGACGGCGTTGAAGAGGAGCGACTGCGCCGCTGTCGCGAGCACTGGGACGGCACGCCCCTCAGCCAGAGGGAGTTGTCCCGCCTGCGGCTGCGCTTGCTGCGCGATGCGAGCTCTCCTGCTCGCCGCCAGGCGGGGCGCTGGGCCCTGGGACTGGGCCTTGGCGGTGTGCTCGCAGCGGGTACGACGCTGGCGGCGTTGGGCGCAATCCCCTGGCTTGGGGTCCCGGCGGAGCCGCTGGAGGTTGCGGCGCCAGCCAATACCCTGAAAGTGCAGGCCAGGGA
>CAZSUA010000428.1:2801-4018 GCA_964609655.1 uncultured Polyangiaceae bacterium
GTCCTACGAGAAGGATCGGGAGGTCACACCGGAGGCACCGGTGGACGAGCTGCCCCCGTCGCAGCGGCGTCTTGCGCCTCGGCCGGAGGCCGCGGCTGCCAGCTGGGCCGACGCTCGCGATGCGTTGCGGCGTGAAGACCTGCCGCACGCCGAGCAGGTACTGAGGGACCTGTCCCGCTCGGGGGATTCGTTCTCTCGGGACAGCGCTGCCCTGTCGCTGGCGGAGCTCCACACCAAGCAGAGGCGTCCGGAAAAGGCGCACCCGATCCTCACCCGACTAGCTCGCGATGGGCACACGGCGCACATCCGCGAGCGTGCCGAGGCGCTGCTCCAGAGGTGAGGGTGAGGGCAAGCGGGCGTTCGATGCTAGTGCTCGTCGTTTGGGTCAACGCCTGCCACAGCGATCTTGCCTTCGACTCCGTCGGCGAGGCGCGGCCCCCCGAACCGCGCTGGGAGTTGAGCTTCACGGAAGAATGCGGGGGGGAGGCCCTCGGCGACCAGGTGATCACCCTGATGCGCGTGGGCGACGCGACCTTCCGTAGCTGGGGTTCGCGTGCCGACTGGATGGCGGACGAGCAGGTGCGGGTGTCCGGTGGGCTGTGCACGATCACGGCCGTTGCTAAGCCCAGCGGTGATCGGCAGTTCACTTCGGGGGTGATCAACACGGCCGGGCGTTTCGAGCAGGAGTTCGGGCGCTTCGAGGCGCGCCTCAGGTTTCCAGGGGGTATGGGCATCTGGCCTCAATGGTGGCTGCGCAGCGTGCACGGCTGGCCGCCGGCCATCCACGTGGCGGGCCTAGCGGGTCATCGCCCCGAACACCTCGAGTTCTTGATCTGGTACTTGACCGAGCAGGGGCGTCAGGAGCGCACCGGTTCCGTGGAAGGAAGCCGCTGGCAAGACGAATTCCACGTCTACCGCGCCGACTGGAGCGAGAAGGAGATCCTATTCGTCGTCGACGACGTGGAGGTGGGGCGCCTCGATCTCGAGGGCGTGCCGCCCTTCGGTCCCCTCTATCCGATCGTGAACCTGTCCGTGCACGATGGCGAGGCGGGTCCCGTTCCGGACGAGACCACACCCTGGCCGGCCGTACTCGAGCTGGACTGGTTGCGCGTCTACCGACGGGCGGAGTGAGCCTCGCTCCGGCACCCGCGCTATCCCACCACCGCGCTTTCATCTGGTGCGCTATTTTGGTGTCCTCTCAAGCCACTCCAAGTTTC
>CAZSUA010000429.1:0-4016 GCA_964609655.1 uncultured Polyangiaceae bacterium
GGGAGAAATGGCGCGATTGCTAGGAACGGACGTTGCAACGATCGAGAGCGACAGATTCTCGGCAGTGGCGCGCGCCGTTGAACTCACCGGGCACGTGGTGCTGCTGAAAGGGCCTCGCACGATCATCGGAGCGCCTGGCCAAGTTCCGTATATCAACAGCTCGGGCTCACCGGTACTCGCGACCGGAGGCTCGGGCGACGTGCTCTCAGGAGTGCTCGGCGCCTTGCTATTGAGCCTGCCGCCGTTCGAGGCCGCTGCTTGTGCAGCATTTCTACACGGTCAGAGCGGTCAGCTTTGGAGCAAATCCACAGGTGCGGATCGCGGCATGTTGGCGCGTGAGATTGCCGATGGCATCCCCAGGGCGCTTGCCTCGCTGTCAGCTTAGGGTTTCTCCTCCTGACAGTTTGACACGGCTGCCGTGTCTGAAGGGCCACCGTCGAACGCTCGAATATCACGGGTTTTCCGGGCAATGCAGCGCGTGACCCATTTGGCACGCAGCTTGCGAAGCAGCCCACGAGGTTCGCATGAAAGCATTGACCACCCACTCGTTTGGCAAAGAAGTTGAGTTGCATCTTTCAGTGTTGAGGAGGCGAGCGCTGCATCTCACGCGCCGCCCACATGAAGCGGATGATTTGGTGCAAGACACGATAGTGCGCGCGCTTCGTTTCCAGAATTCATTCACCGCGGGCACCAATCTGCGCGCCTGGCTCTGCCAAATTCTGTTCTCCGTTTTTATCAGTCAGGTGCGCCGTCGCACACGCGAGCGCAAAGCGCTCTTCTTGCTTGCAGGCGATCCCAATCTTTCACCCAAGTCCGACGCTGCACCCAAGCTTCAGCATCTCCCGCCAAGCGTTGAGGGCGCGATGAGCGAGCTTCCCTCCTCTTTCCAACATGTCGTGCGGCTCGTGGATCTTGATGAGTATTCGTATCAAGAAGCAGCCGAAGTGCTGGAGATCCCAGTGGGTACGGTGATGAGCCGACTGCACCGCGGTCGCAAGCTCTTGGCGGGTAAGCTTGCGGAGGCGGAGGTCTTGGAGGCGGCTTGATAGGCGGTGGGGTCCACCCCAACGCTGTGCTCGCTTTCGCGCGGCTGTGGGAGACGTCGCAACCAAGGGGTTCCCCGTAGTTTTCTCTTCGATTGACGAGGTCATGCAGGGATAGGGGGCGCCCCGCCACCACAGCTACTCAACGGCGGTTTCTTGCCAGCTCCGCCACTGGTGGATGCTGCACCTCCCGCGCCTCTAGAGGGACTGGTGCCACATTGAAGTACCAGGTGTCGGGTGTGGCGCAGCTGAGTTTGGCGAATTGGGCGCAGGAGATTTGCTCTCCGTTGGACTTTTGGCGCATTGGAAGAATTGTGCGCATGGCGCCGCCAAAGCGGGAGGCGACACTTGAACGGATTGGGCCATGAAAATCGCGACATGCGGACCACAAAGGCGTAGAGTCACCTCCTGACCGCACTCTGGGAACTTGATGCCTCCAGTGCTGGTTTCCCGCCCGCCTTATCGGTCCAAAGGAGTTCGCGATGCGCCTGTTTTCAACAAGCTTATTAATTCTTGCAGCAGTTCTATCCACGGTCGCCGCGCACGCGGCGTGCGATGGAAGTCGGGCGCTTTCTGATGCCAGTATCAAAGAGTGCACTCGCGAGGGCATGTTCTGCGCGTATTGGGAGCCGCCGACCAATGATCCCAACACCAAGTTCCCGTTGGTCATTTTTCTGCACGGGGCGGGCTCCTCGGTGGCTTGTGCTGCCGGGCACGAGACTAGCTTCAGTTGGCAGGTAGACGACGGTTGGACCTGCCAGCTGCAGGAGATCATGGACAACCGAACGCAGTTCCCGGCCTATGTCATGGCTCCGCGAGCTCCAAACTGCGACAACGATCTGAACGAGAACCCGAACGCCGCTTCCTTCGTCACCTGGGATTGGGCTTCGAAGGATTCCTACAACATGACCACTCTCGCCGAGTCCAAGACGCTTGTGACGACTCGAGCGATGATTCAGGCTCTACAGGCTCAGTACCCTAACATTGATCCGGAGCGGATCTACGTCACCGGCGTTTCGATGGGCGGCTATGGTGCATGGGACATGATTTCGCGCACTCCGGAGCTTTTTGCTGCGGGGGTTCCCGCCGATGGAGGTGGTTCGCCACAGGCCGCGCCGGGCCTGAAAAATATGGCTGTTTGGTCGTTCCACAATGGTGATGACACGGTGTGGCCCGATAGCGATCGAGCAGTGTTTGAAGCCGTCGCCAAGGCCGGAGGAAGGCCCTACTATACGGAGGGCGCAATTGGGGGACACGGTGGTATGTGGCGTGCAGGTCCGGCTGGCTTTGTGCCTTGGATGTTCGCCCAACGGCGTGGTGTTCCTGCAACACCAGTTTCCTGGCTGACCTTCTCACCCGAGGGTGGTGAGCTACCAGGCCCTACGGCGACGATTACCCTCACCACGACGCCCGCAGCTGACGAAGTGCGCTACACCATAGATGGGACCGTGCCGAGTACAGCCACCGACGTCGGGACCCTCTACACCGGCCCGTTCACCCTCAGCGCCAGTGCCGTCGTGATTGCGGCGGCCCACTCTGGGGCCGGAGGTGACGAGGTCACGGTGTTCCACGCAGCACCGTTCAAAGTGGGAGATTCCCCCTTGCCTGCAGGTGCTGAACTCATGCCATACACTCCGTATGTGCCGCCGGTTGGTGGCACCGGTGGCGCTTCGAGCGCATCGGGTGGGGCAGCTCCCAGCGGTTCGGGCGGTGCTAGTAACTCAGGCGGTGCGTCGAATCCCAGTCCCAGCGTTGGGGGTACTTCCGCCGCTGCAGGTGGCGCCTCGTCCGGTAGCGGCGGTACCAAACCGCCAACCAGTGGTGGCACGGCGGGCACGCCGAGGCCTGAAGGACCTACGAAAGCATCGGGCTGTAGCCTGGCCAGCAGCGAGCAGTCCGGGAACTCGATGTTGAGCGGCATGGCCTCATTGGCTATTGCAGCGTTTGCTTCACGTCGTCGTCGACCGAGCGCTCGATCCTAAGCGTCGCCTTACCGCGGTGAGGCGATCTGGGGTTCAGACGGTTGTCTCCCCGAGCCGCGCACTGCTGTGAGCGAGCACAGCTTTGGGGGTGAGACCGGCCGCCCGCACGCAGCGCCACCGGCTTTCAGTCCCTCGGGTCCCATCAACGCCCGCCACGGGAGAGGAGCTGTGATGAACGGGAACGCATGGGTGTGAAGGATGTTGTGTCGGCCAACCGCAGCTCGCATCCGCCCAGCGCGAAAGACCCCGGTTCGCAAGTCAGCTGGCGCCGACTCTTCCCTGCCCGAGCCCGCTTGATGTTGCGGAGGCATTGGCTCGGGCGGGCGTCGAGGCTTCGGGTGCTTCCTGTGCGCCCGCACTCACGGCAAGAGCAAGCGCGAACGCGCCTGTCCCGACCTTTAGAGTGGTCGATACGCGATTGATAATTTGGTATTTTGGCATCTGCGCGGTCCTCCGCGATGGCGTGAATTCGCCTCAAGTCTGAGTTCAACTCTTTGTGAACCTGCGCACCACACGAGGGGTTCTCGAGGGCGGCGACGTCCGTGTCACGGATGCAAAGGCGCACCGTGTTTGGCTAAAAGCAGCGATTTTCAGACCGGCGGAGACGCCTTAGGTGCCAATCGGCAGAGCGCATCAGGAGATAGCAGTGCACCCACCGCGCTGGGTGCCGGGTGCGCGCGCACACTAGGCGGTACGCTCTCGCGGCCCGAAGCCGGCGCCCGATCGATCGGACAACGCTTCACGGCTCGGACCCCCTACCACATCTCGTTCGAGGAAACAAAAGTGCCGTTGACACCCGTTTGATCTCTATGCGCTCACCCGCTCAGGTCGAGCTCGACGATGCTGAGGACGGCGGCGAGGTGCCTTCCGCGGAATCGGTGGCTAGTGCGACGTCTTGCACGGGCTCATTGGACGTGGGTGTAGCGTTTGGAGGGTTTGGGGGGACCGTGAGAAGAGAGCTCCAACCCGAACGTAGCCACACGAGTAGGCG
>CAZSUA010000430.1:0-4012 GCA_964609655.1 uncultured Polyangiaceae bacterium
CCCAGTGACAGTCCCCCCCAGAATCTGGGCAAAGAACGCGATGAACTGCTGAAATCACTTTCCGGCGGGCAGCGCCTGACGGATGAAGTCGTTCGAGAGTATCAGCGGCTGCAGCATAGGTTAATGGAGCTTGAGACTGAAAACGCCGGCCTGCGCGCGAAGGTAGAGACGGATGTTGCCGTGCGCGCCTTGCTTGAGAAAATTGAGAACCTGGAGGCAGAAAAGAGCGATTTGTTATCTCGTTTTCAGGAAGCCGAGGCGGGTCGGTTCGAGTTTGGCGCGCAGGCGCGCGAAGTGGAAACGGAGTTTGCGAATCTTGCTAATCTGTTTGTGGCGTCCACGCAGATCCACTCCAGCCTCTCACCGCGCGGGGTAACCCGAAGGATTAAAGAAGTGCTGGCGCAGCTCGTCGGCGCTGAGAGCTACTGTATGTTCTTGGCTAACGCGGAGGAGACGGAGCTGGTCCCCGTTGCTTCAGAGGGCGTCCCGAGCGGGGCACTCCGGCCCATCAGCGTGGACGAAGGGCGGATTGGCCAAGTTTTTCGGACGCGCTCTGCGACGGTCAATGAAGAGAGCGATGCCTGCGAGGGTTCGCTCGACGAGCCGGCCGCAGTGATCCCCCTGACCGTGGATGACAAGATTGTCGGCGTTATCGCGATTTTCTCAACGCTTTCGCAAAAGAAACGTTTTTCGACGATCGACTTTGAATTGTTCAAGCTCCTAGGGCAGCATGCTGCTGCGGCTCTCGTGAGTGCCAGCCTCTTTGTGCAGGCAGAGCGCCGGTTGCCGGGGCTCGAAGCGTTTATGGATCTCAGTGTCTGAGCATTAAAATGGCTGAATACTCCTGTCTGATTGTTGAAGATTCTCCGATGATGCGGCAGCTGTTGGTGTTCGCATTGGCGCGGGTCAAGAACCTAAGAGTCACTGAGGCGGATGATGGCGTGGATGGGCTTAGGAAGCTTGCCGCGGCCCGTTTCGATATCATCGTAACGGACATCAACATGCCGATCATGGACGGGCTAAAGCTCGTGAAGCGTGTCCGAACGGATCCCGTGCACAAAGACACGCCGATCATCGTGATCACCACGGAGGGTTCCCAAGAAGATCGCCAGCGAGCGTTACAGCTCGGTGCGAACGCCTACATCACCAAGCCGATACAGGCGCCTCAGGTGATAGCCACGGTCAAGGAACTGCTCAAGATCGAGTAGATCGGGAGGTGAGCGCGGTGGACGAACTTGCTGCGACTCTCTTGATAAAAATCTGCGGCGTTACCACGCTGGAAGATGCACGGCTCGCGCTAGCGCTCGGGGCTAATGCCGTCGGCATCAACCTGATCCCTTCCTCGAAGCGTGCTGTTCCGCTTGAAGAAGGGTTGAGGATCTCCCAAGCCCTGGATCGACCGGAGTCCGTCGTATTCGTCGTGGCCGATCTTCCGGAGTCAGAGCTTCGAATTTTAAGGAATCGAGTGGGGAATGCCTGGCTGCAGCTGCACGGCTTCGAGGCTCAACCCGCGTTGCAAGGTGTGTTGCCGAGAGCTTACAAGGCTGTGCCTATCGGCTCCGCCGCCGATGCAGCCTCAGCCGCGTTGTGGCCTGGCGAACGGCTTTTGGTGGATGCCAAGGTGGGGGTCGCGTTTGGCGGCACCGGCGCGGTCTTTGATTGGAGCCTGGTGACGGCGCTTGCGTCGAAGCGGCGGCTTATCCTCGCGGGAGGGTTACACGCCGAGAACGTGGCTCAAGCGATTGACACCGTGCGACCCTTTGGAGTGGATGTGGCCAGTGGCGTCGAAGTGAACGGCCAGCCGCGTACGAAAGATCCGGCTCGAATCGAGAGGTTCATCCAAACCGCGCGCCAAGCGGCTAGCCTCCCGCCCATTCTCTGATAAAAACGCGATCATTTCTCAAGTCCTCCTTTTGGCCCTATTGATTCTCGTACTCGTCGTGGCGTTGCGCCCGCGTCGTCGGGTCCGAAAGCCAGCTTCTTCCTCGGCGTCTCCGCAGGCGGCCATCCGCATGACACGTCCCGAAGCCCTTTCAGTACTCGGGCTGAAGGATGGAGCGAACCGAGAAGAAGTCATGATCGCTTACAAGCGACTGATGCTGAAAGTGCACCCGGATCGCGGTGGGTCCGAATACCTAGCGGCCAAGCTGAACCAAGCAAGAGAGCTGCTTCTGAAGTGAGGCAGGCTGGGGAATTGTCTGTCCGAGCGAAGCTTGCGTTTTTGACGTTGGATGACTAGAAAAAACCGCTGAGGAGGCGCCAGGCCGTCAGAGGCGTGGCTGATCGAGATGGAGCAAGTTGACTTGAATCCGGGGGCGTTGCTTGAGCTTGCCCGCTACAAGATGCCGTTCGGGCGATTCGCCGGAAGATATTTGAAGGATATTCCGGAGGAGTATCTTTTTTGGTTGTTGCGCCGCGAAGCGCTCTCGAAGCAGCTTTTGGAAAACGTGCGTTCAATGTTAGCGATCAAAGAAAATGGATTTGAGCGCTTGTTGGATCCGTTGTGCTCAAGGGATGGGGCGCTTGTCCAAGGCCGCCCAACAGCCGGATTCCGAAGCCCGGAGTAGGCCCCCTCAACAGTTTTGGGTTGAATCGTGCGTTACCTTCAAGCATACTGAACGCATGAGCAGTCAAAACGAAGAAGCCATGAGCCCGGTGAATTATGACGATGAGCCGATAGTTGAGCTCCCGCTCGGCGAGCTGTTGTATCGGCTCGATCCCGCGCTCGGCGGGAGCACGCTGGGGCTTTCGCTGCGCGGCCCAGGTAGCTGGCAGTGGCAATACCTCGCGGAAGTGAAGTGGGATGGCTCCACGCTCCGGTCAAAGGTAGTCGAGCGGCCGTTGCTTGAGCAGCTTGGCAGGGCGTTGTCAGCAGCAGCGGTCCAGGGCGCTTAGGTTTCAGCGCTTTCAAGTAACTGGGGGAGCGAGCTCCACAACAAATTGCTCCACGTGCACACCGGTGGCGGTGCTGTGGATAATCGTGGCGTCAGCATAGCCGCCCCCAGGAGCCTCACCCACCGAACCCACGTTAACGATTCGAACGTCTTCCACGCTGCGGTCAAACGGAACGTGGCTGCCACCACAGACAACCAAATCTCCTGGCTGATCGCCGAGCGCGGCTAGAAGCTCATCGTCGGTCATGTCCGGTGAAAGGGATTCGGTGGGATCCGTTGGGCAGCCGTGAACGAGAATGAGCGTGTGGCCGCTTTCGAGCGGCAACTGAGCGATCGGCGGCAGCAAGCGCAGCCTCGTGACGATGATTTCGCCAAGTTCGCTGTGCACTTGGCGGAGGCGTTCGAGGCGTAGGCGGCCATTGTCGTCGCTCGCGCTGAGGTTGTTAGGGTCCAGCAGGGCCACAGCTTGGTCGGTGAGCCCTTGGACACACACGGCGCGGTGGCTCACCAGCAGCTTCCACACGTCGAGCGGGCGGGGCCCCGGAAAACAAAGATCGCCACACACGAGCAGCTGGTCGAAGCCGCGCGCACTCGCCTCGGCCAGCACGGCTTCGAACGCGTCAGCGTAGCCGTGAATATCTGAGACGCACAGGAATCGCATGGTGTTGGGCGCCGCTTATGGCTGAATAGCTGGGTAACCACAAGCAGCTGGCGTCAGGCTGGTCGGTGAGCCAACGCGCAACTAGCACCTCAGTTCAGCGGGAACCGACCTTGTCACCTGGAGGGTCGCGCCCTACACCCACCGGGATGCGTTGGACCATCCCAGCTACCCTAGCGGCAATCGTGGCGCTCGGGTCGTTGGCCTTCGCCCTTCGCTCCGAGTCACCGGCAAAGTCCAAAACAGCTTCGGGTGCAGCCCCAAGGAGCGGGCCTCTTTCGGTGACGACTCACAGCGTGAAGCTCGCGCCTTTCGCGGTGGAGCTGCCAGCCACCGGAACGCTTTTGGCGAGAGAGTCCGTCGAGTTAGTGAGTGAGCTCAACCGCCGCTTGGTGCGCGTGCCGGTGGAAGAGGGACAGCCGGTGAAGAAGGGTGAACTCTTGTTTGAGCTCGACTCCGC
>CAZSUA010000431.1:0-4005 GCA_964609655.1 uncultured Polyangiaceae bacterium
CCGCTCCGACGTGTTGCGGCAGGCGCACTCAAGAGCCTTCCGGAGCGGTATTGGAGTCACGCCATGCGCTTGGCGCAAAAAAGGCTGCCCAGTGCCATCCGGCCACGTGCGGGTTCCAGCACAGGAAAACGCGTCGGCGACGTGTTTTCTGCAGGTGAGCCCGACGATGTCTACCGCTGCCATATGTCGCACTGGAGCGATGGCCTTGGTTTAGTGAAGGGCACGGGCACGCAGGGCTATCCGACCCCGCTCACGCGTGAGCCTCGATTGGGGGAGCTTCGCTCCTTCTTGAAACGTATGATGCAAACGGACACCGTCAGTTATCTTCCTGACGACATTCTCGTGAAAGTGGATCGCGCGAGCATGGCAGTTAGCTTGGAAGCGCGTGTGCCCTTGCTCGATCATCGCGTCTTGGAGTTCGCCGCCCGGCTACCGGAGAGCCTGCTCACGCGCGACGGCAAAGGGAAGTATCCTCTGCGTCAGATTTTGTATCAGCACGTGCCCCGGGCGCTCATCGATCGCCCCAAGATGGGGTTTGGGATCCCGCTCTCCGAATGGCTGCGTGGCCCACTTGCCGCTTGGGGTCGCGATCTCTGCGACCCGAACAAGCTGAAACGCGAGGGCTACCTCAATCCTGCAGTGGTCACGAATGCTTGGGAAACACACGCCTCCGGAGCCGGCGAGCGCCACTACGCGCTGTGGAATGTATTGATGTTCGAAGCATGGCTCGAGCAAGAAGCGAAGGCCTGAGTGCCCATTTTATGCGTATTCTGATGGTGATCGACAGTTTGAGCGGGGGCGGTGCTGAGCATATCTTTACCACTATTGCCTGCGCTCTTGAGGAGTCGCACCAGGTGGAAGTGTTGGTGTTCCAAAGATCTGGCATACACCTGCAACGGCTAGAAGCCGCCAGCATTCGAGTAGCTGAGATCCGAACTGATGGCTCCAAGCTTCGCTTCTTCGCTCGCGTGCGGCAGCACATGCGCAGCCTCAAGCCCGATGTGGTCCTTTCCTTCATGGACACGCCCAATTTGGTGTCAGGAATTGCACTCCTCGGTACGCGCATTCCACTCGTGCTCTCCTTTCGGTCTGACCATCGATCCGCTCCGCAGGATTTTCACCAGCAGCTCAAAGATTGCTTGCTCTATTTTGGTTTGCACCGCGCCCATTCAGTGATCGCGGTGTCCGAGCAGCTTGCTCGGTTTATGCGCGAAGATTTTCCTTTCGCGCGCCAGAAGCTTGTCGCTATCAATAATGGCCTGGATCTTGAGCGCTTGCAGTTGGAGGCGGAAAAGCCATTATCTCCAGAGGAAGAAGCTCTTTTCGCAACACCCACTGTGTTGGCCATTGGCCGTCTGGACGCAGCGAAGGATTACCCCACGTTGCTCCGCGCTTTTGCAACGCCAGGCAGCACACAGCGCGAGAGGCGCTTGCTGATCCTCGGATCCGGTCCAGACGAAGCTGCGTTGAAATCACTCGCCCAAACGCTCGGCATCCGAGACCGCGTGCACCTGCTTGGCTATGTTGAGCAGCCCGCGCGCTTCCTCCGGCGCGCCTCACTCTATGTGATGAGCTCGCGGTATGAAGGCTACCCGAATGCGCTCGCCGAGGCGATGTTCTTGAATGGCAGTTGCGTCTCGACTGACTGCCCGACGGGTCCCTCCGAAATCATTGATTCCGGAGTGAATGGGCTGTTGGTGCCAGTAGGCGACAGTCAGGCCCTGGCCTCAGCTATGGCAAGATTGCTGAGCGACTCCGCACTTGCGGCCCAATTTCGACTGCGTGCCAGGGAGGCCATGTCGAAACGGACGGTGGCAAAGATGGTCGCTGAATACGTGCGGGTACTGGAGGCAGCAGCTTGCCAGAGGCCTACTTAAGCGCACCAGCTTCTCCCGCGACCTCCGACGGACGTTCGATAGAAGTCCCTTGCTACCCCAGGCGCAAACGTTGTGCTTCTTCTACAATTCCGTCACTGACACAACGTGCACCGCATGCGGGTCTAACGGCACGCCACGAACCCGAAGTCGAACGGTTTTCTCAAAGCTAGGTTCCTCGTCAAAAAGGAGATACTGGAACCCATTGCCGCTGAGATCGATGCTGTGGGCAAGGTAGCTCCCCACTCGCAAGTGTTCTGAAAGATGCATCTGCGCCACCGGGCCTTCCTTTCGAATCACATCGAGCGCAACGTCTCTCCTTCGTTTCTGGGATGCCCCACTGGCTACGACTCGAATACCAGAGCCACGCTCCAATTTCACAACCCATTCATTGGCAACGGTGGGAACCTGAAGCTTCGGTACGCCCTGAAAGCGAAAGATGATCGGCGCGAATACGAGCCCCGCCACTAGAAGCCCAACCGGCAGAAGGCCTATACGATCCAACTCTCGGCATGGTTCCGTCGGTGGAAACCGGGAAATACCCGCAAGTTTACCCACCGCAAATGCTGAAAGCGCTGCAACGAGCGGTACGGTGGCTGCCAAAACGCGAGGACCACCGTCGGCAAGGAAGGGAGCTGAGAGCACCACGCCCAAGGCACCCATCAGTAAGAACCCGGGGAAACGCCGAGCGGGACGTCCAACCAACAAGACACCAACCGCGCTGAACAACAGAATGAACCAAACTGAAGAGGGGAACGCCGGACTGAACGGGTAAAAGAGGGGCAAGGGATCCATGAGATCCTTGGTCAAAGCCGCCAACAACGACTTCATGAGAACCGATGGCTGTGATTGGATCTGAGCAAAGGCTAGCTCATAGACTTTGTTGGACATCTGCCCATCGGAAAGCCCGTGGAGTTCGGCTGCATGCTGAGTGAGGACATAGCCCCAACCCTTTCCGCCGACTGCCAGGCCATAGAGCGTGTACGAAAAGTTCCCCTGAAACGTGGCCCCGGGCGCCACCACCAGGCGTGCTGCTAGGTAAACGCAACCGAGAAAAATCGACAGGCAGGCAGTTAGCCGGATCCCATTCTGCAAACTCATGCGCCACGATCGATGGTGCACGATCAGCAACTGAACAGCCACTAACGGCACCGCAAACAATGCGCCGGCGCGGGTGAGTACCGCGAGCGCCAGAACGCACACACCCGCACAGCTCAGCCAAAAATCGTTCCGCGAAAAGCCGCGCACGAGAACGCCGAGCGCCAGCACACCCATGATCAAACCCGCACTTTCGGACATGAACGTGCCTACGGTGCGAAAATAGAAACCAAAGACTAGGGCACAAAAACAGGCCGCCGCTGCCAGGCCCCAGCTTCTACATATCTCATGGGCGGCGAGGAGCATCACCAGGGAAAGCGTGATCGCCACCACGACGTAGAACGTTCCTAGATCCTGCCCGGCCAGCGCATATAGAATCCCAAAGAAGATGCTCGCGGTGGGGCGCCTTGAGTTCCACTCATCAAGGACTCCAAACTCGAATAGCGAACGTGTTCCCGTGAAATAGTTACTAGCGTCGCTGTAGGGAAGCACGTTGCCGACGAACGTTCCTTCGCCAATCGTCGGATGCAGAAAGAAACTCTCCACCATTCCGACAGCGGAAATTAGGATCCCAACAAACAGGATGAAATGGACGTGCGGGCTCTCGTAGATCCGTCGCATCTGAAGCGGCTGCGTACGCTCAAGTGCCAGGAGAACGGTGCCCAGCAGCAACCACACCATGCAAACATCCGCGGCAGGAATAGCCCAATGCAGCTTAAGGGTTGCCGCTAGAACGCCAACCCCAGCCAAAAACCACGCCACACTGGCCCACACTTTGGCACGGCCTACTGCTTGTCCCCAGACCCTTGCCTGCATGTTGTTCGGCCTCCGCGGCGCGAACAGCGCAACTAGCTCGCCTTTTCCGGTGGTGTCAAGCAATTCCGCTTGCGCTTGGCTTCGGTGCGACACGCTGCGTGCGTGGCCTTCAGAACGCCTCGGCGGAAGTGACGTGCACGAGGTTCCCTCCCAGCGTCTTTCCACGAACGCGAAGCCGAACGGTTCTGTCGAATGGAGGTTCCTGGTCAAACAGCAG
>CAZSUA010000432.1:0-3990 GCA_964609655.1 uncultured Polyangiaceae bacterium
AATCACGCTTTCCGTCGGGCGCCTAGTGCGCCCAAGACTATCTTAGTTTGGGCTACTGGCGGAGCAGGCTCAAGACGGATTGTGGGAGCTGATTGGCCTGCCCAAGAACAGCGATGCCGGCTTGGGTGAGCACCTGATTACGGCTCAGGAGGGCTGTTTCTGCGGCCACATCTACGTCGCGGATGCGAGAATTGGCGGCGGCCGTGTTCACGCGCATGGTGGCTACGGTTGCCGCAGATACTTCCAAACGGTTCATCACGGCGCCGAAGCGAGCTCGAGCGGTCGAAACGTCATCCAGCGAGGTATCGAGTGCGTTGATCGCCGCCCACGAGTTCGTCTCATCGATACCGGTTACCGAGATACCGACGGTGATGCCCGTGAGATCAACCGAACCGAATGTCACCGAAACCTGGTCGCTCGAAGTGGTGCCGATGCCAACTTGGAAGTCGATCACCGTTGCTGCCGAATTGAGCAGAGATTGGCCGTTGAACTGGGCAGCCGTCTGAATGCGGGTGATTTCCGCCTGCAGCTCACCGAACTCTGTCTGGAGGAAACCGCGATCCTGGGCGCTCATCGAACCGTTTGCGGACTGCACCGACAGCTCTCGCATACGACCGATGATTCCGTGAATCTCCCCGAGCGCACCTTCAGCCGTCTGCGCCATTGAAATGCCATCCATCGCGTTGCGTTCTGCAACCGAATAGGAACGAATATCTGCCTTCATGGCTTCGCTGATAGCCAACCCTGCAGCATCGTCGGCTGCGGAGTTGATCCGATAGCCGCTCGAGAGCTTTCTAAAGCTGCTATCGAGCTGAGCTTGGTTGATGTTGAGGTTTTTCTGTGCCGATAAGGCAGCAAAATTGGTTTGAACGAACATGGGCATGGTGAGGAGTCCTTTATTGGAGTGGAATTGGGCTAGAGCCCCTGGCAGTGAGCTGAACGTTGCGTTTTGATGAGTGAGAATCTGTCACAGTAGTGCCGCCAACTCGTCAGCGACTTGACGTTGTGAGGTGAGCCTGACTTGGCGTCGGCATGGCTGCGATGAAGCTCTGCGTACGCCGAAAGAATGCTGTTGTTGTGGAAGAAGAGGCACGACAGGGAGGACTTGTGCAAGCCCGGTGCCAACGCGAACCACCAGCCTCGCGTGCGAATTCCGCGAGGACTTCCTTGCGGCTTTCCGCTTGGATTCGGGGCCACACGCTGGCCCGCGCACGTCATGATATTGACGACCCAGTCAATGAGCCAGCGGGGCAGCTAGCAGTGTTCAACCGTACAAGCGTTGACTCGCCCGTAGGGGCGGCAACGCGAACAGGAGTCTCGGCTCTGCTATTCAGCTCATTCGGCGAGGCAGAGCGCCGTTAATCGCCGTTAGCCCAACAGCGGCTTCAGCGCAGTTTCAAAAGCCTCTACAGTGAAAGGCTTGGCGATCAGGAACTTCGCCCCCGTGTGCGCGGCCTGAGCCCGCATGTCAGCGGTTCCCTCGGAGGTCACAAATCCAAAGGGCACGGTGATGCCCTTGTCTCTTAGGGCTTCGAGAAGCTGAATGCCGTTCATGTTGGGCATGTTCCAGTCGCACAGGATAAGGTCCGGCTTCTGCTCTTCGATTGCCTTCATTCCCTCAGCTCCATCACCCGCCTCGCGAACGGTGTGATCGCCAAACCCAGCCTGCCGCAGAGTCTTTCGAACGATCATGCGCATGGCCTTACTATCGTCAATTATTAGAATGTCCATAATACCGCCTGGGCTGATGGTTCAGCCGTGAAGCATTCAACGACTCAACTCAGGCGAGGTTAAGGTCAACCTCACCGGGAATGATTGGTTTATCAGCGCACCTTATCGCACCCTAATAAGGCGCTCAAGAGGCTTCGGCTATCTTACCGGACGGCCCAATGCGGCCGTGATCATCGGGGAGTTACGCGTTCCGAGGCCGAGAAGTGTCTTACGATCTGTTGGGTCAATCCAAAGTTAAAAGATTAATCTACAGAGGTGGCAAGTGGCAGCTTGAAATCTCCAGATTAGTCGGAAAATCTGGCATTTATCACCAGGAGCTCGACTACCTCAAGTCCCCGAAGCTGATCCTCGGGTACTTGGAAGAGCATGTTTCGTCGGAGCTGGCGGCGGATGCGAAATCCCTCCTCGCGACGCCACCCGAGAAGGAAGCAAGCTATGAGGCGGCTAGTGGCATTTGGGTCCAGCATGGGAACCTCACCGACGCGCCGCCGAGGAGCGGCTCCAAAGGCGCCCACGGCGGTCCACAGCTCCTGGAACTTCAGGCAGAGCTTGGACGCGTCAAAGCGGTGTGCGCAGAGCTTCGCCTTCACTTGAACCAGCTGCAGTCGGAAGTGGCGCGCTTAAGAAGCGGTGCCAGGCCGGTCACCGGCCACTACGAACAGGCTGTCCCCATGTCCGTGCCTACGGAAGCAGGCGCGGCCCGCCCTAAGGTCGCTTCGAAACCGAGCACAGGGCCAGCGAGCGTCGCGCCGGATGCGAGCGTCGCAACTGAAGCGTCGAGCAAGGCGACGTTACCAGAAGAAACGCCAACGACGGCGGAACTGCCGACGTTCAAGCCTCTCAGGTTGCCAACCTCGGAGAAACTCCTGAAGTGCATGTCGCTACTGTTCGATCAGCCGCTAGCCTGTAAGCCGATCAAGAAAGCACCTAACGTAACCACAAACCCCAGCGACTGGTACGCGTCGATCCTAGTTGACGACCAGGATACGGAGATTGGGGCTGTCGTGTGTTCCTTCGAAGGTACCGTGCGTCTAGGAGCAAGGCTCATGATGTTCGGTGAAGGCCAAGTCAATGAACAGCTCAAATCAGGCCAGGTCGATGACTCCACCCTGGAGGCCACAAGCGAAATCTTCAATACTGTGAGTTCAACCTTCAACGAGATCCAATCCAACGCTCATTGTAGAACGCGGCCGCTAGAGCGCTTGGTCGATCTTGATGTGAGCTGGCTGAGCCAGTCGCGGACGCAGTTGGCGCTGAACCTCGATCTTGGCGGGATACTGCTCTGTCTTGGCAGATGATGGCCTGGCTACTCCCGGACGTGCTCACGAAAGGAATACAAGATTTCATCCCAGCCCGCATGATTCCAGCCACCCACTCGGTCCGGATCCAGCTTCAGCACCTGCGACACATCGATCTCCCGTTCTAGGTTTGAAACAAGCCCCATCCCCCAAGCTGCAAACAGGCGCTCGGCGAGAGGTCTCACTACCACCAAATGGATGTTCTTGTGGCGCGGGTCATCAAGGATTTTTGCATACAGCTTGATCACCACATCGTCCGCGCCTTCCAAAGCTTGAATAAAGTGTTTGCCTCCCAGGTAAAGCGCACCTGTTATTCCCTTTTGTCGATTGTTGATGTGACTTGTCGCCACAAGCTCTGTGACTTGTTCGCGGGTGAAAGTCTGGGCAGCTTCGCTCATGTAGACGAGTTGAAGGAGCTTCATAGGTCAGATCTCCAAGTGGCTGGAAAACAACCCTCAGCATAGCGACGGGGACGCCACGAGTCACCTGGATGGGGGAAATATCGCCGCGGAAAAACCCGAAGGCTCGCGCAGGCCTCCACTTGGGCTTCTCCATCGCTCGGCCCGCGGAAGCGTGCTCACCGACCTTACCCTGCGAGCAGAGCTCGTCGAGCAGGAGCGCTACGCCGCGCGCTCTGAGGCCAAGAACCTGCGTGGCCAATTGCAATCGCATCGAGCGACACCATTCCTAGCTAGTTTAGCTCAACCCATGGAGTTTGAATTGCGATCGAAACCTCAGTACCGTGTGGTATACTCAGGTTGTCAACGGAGTCGGCGATCTTCAAGGTGGCTTGATCAGGCCATGTTGACCCAGCTCCGCCACACAACTTACCTCACGTCACATTGGTCATGGACTGCACAGACGAACTCTCCCGACTCCAAGCCGCGTTTGAAGCATTCCTCGCCGCGAAGGGCATCCCGTCTACCGACACGGGTGCTACAAGGGTGTTCCGCGCTTTTCA
>CAZSUA010000433.1:0-3973 GCA_964609655.1 uncultured Polyangiaceae bacterium
ACCGAACCTTATCGGGTCCATATTCCTTCTTGATCTGCTCCATGGTGGGCACCACCCGACTGCAGAATGGACACTGGAAGTCACTGAAAATGACGATCGTTACGGGTGCATCGGCTTTGCCCCAGCTCGGATCCTTGCTGGTGACGGGAACCGGAGCATCGCTCTGGTCCACCATGGCTCCGGAAGCTGCGGAGTTTTCGGCGCTAATGCTCACGCCGTTTCTGCGGTCAACGCCCCACATCAGGAACATTCCCGCGAGGAAACATATGAAAAAGCCAACGATGGCTGTGCCTTTATTGATCATGATTCAAGCTTTCATCAGGTATTGAAAATCAAACGAGAGAGTTAGAAGCAGCGCCTAAGCCTCGGAAAATCCCGAAGCTTGTTTCGACGCTGAAAGAATTGAAGTGGGACGCCCCCAAGTGTGATGGCGTTGCGCTCAACGCGGAGGGCGATACACCGAGCCCAACACGCCTTGCGAAGCGCGTTCCGGGTAGATCGGTAGTAACCAAACGTTCGTGAAAGCCGCAGGCAGAACTAGCGTGCTCGCGCTCGGCAATATGCGGAGCTGTTGAGAGTCTGGCTCGTTCGGGAGCGAACTCGGATCGAGGGGGAGCGGTGTCGCTCCGCGTCGGTGAGAAATCGTGGTGCAGCTACTGGCGGTGGCACCGCTCAGAGCTCGCAAGGGCGCTTCGGCAAAGGCGCTTTGAGCGAAAAGATTGCACACCGGAGCGCCTACGGCCTTCGCCGTTCCGGTGTGCAGACTCACCGCGAATAGACAAGCTATCAATAGCAGGCCACGGCAGAGCATGAGTCGGCGCCGGGCGGCAGCAAACGCGCTGGCCCTGGCTGGGCAAGCTATCGGAGGGCGGAGCGTCATGAGCGTGGGCGCGCAGAGTTTAGTCTTCTGGACTCCACCAACAACCCCAGCGCTGATCTATTCGCTCCGTTTCTTTACTCTGGGTCTTCCGGCAAAGAATAACGGGAGGGCCTGAGCGAGGCTCCGGCAGACATGTAAGTTTTTTGCCTACCTTGTGCGAGCCTGTCACCATCGGGGGGTGATGCTCGCTGTTAATGAAGTGCTCGAACCCCAAGGACCAGCCCGCAAGGAGGATCCCAGCCTACGGCTGCCGCTTCCGTCGGAGCTGCCGTTGCCTCGCACGCTGGGGCGCCTCGTGCTCCTGAAGCAGCTCGCTCGGGGCGGCATGGGGGACGTGTTTCTCGCTGCCAGCGGCGCCATCGATGGTGCGGAACGACCCTGTGTTGTGAAAACAATTCGCCGGGATCATGCGGACGATGAATCGTTCCTCGCACGCTTTCTGGACGAGGCACGGATCCAGTCGCAACTCCAACATTCTGGCGTCGTGCAGGTCCTGGAAGCGGCCACGGACGAGTTTGGGAAGCCTTACGTTGTGGTGGAGTTCGTTGAAGGACGCAATCTGAGCGAGCTTCGTCTGCGCGCGGCGCAGCTCAACCTGCGCATCGGTTGGGAGGATGCTGTGGCAATCGCGATTGGGATGGGCGAAGGGTTGGCCTATATCCACGAGTGCTGCGATTCGAATGGCAAGAGTCTCGACATTGTGCACCGCGATCTGAGCCCGCAGAATGTGATGCTCGGCTACTCCGGTGACGTCAAGCTCATCGATTTTGGTACCGCGCGCGCAGAAAACCGACGTTGCCGAACGGTTGCTGGCATTGTGTTCGCCAAGCCAGGCTACGTGGCGCCGGAAGTCGCGAACAATACTCCGGGCGGTATCCCTGCGGATATCTATGCACTGGGCGTGATGCTGTGGGAGCTGTGCGCTGGGCGTCGCTTCCTTTACGGTGATCCGGCTCAACATATGGCCGCAGTCGGTGCCGGTAAGCGCTCACCGGCACGGCTCGAAAAAATTACCGGCAGCCCGCCTGAGCTGGACAACATCATAGCAAAGCTGACTGCAACGCTGATTGAGCAGCGGTATTCCTCAGCGCGTGCGGCCGTTGTTGACCTGGTGCAGCTCCTTTCGAACTCAACCAGTGTCACGCCGGGAGAAAGCACGACACCAGCGCGAGTGCGCAGAATCATGAGTCAGCTGTTTGCCGGCGAGCCACAGAAGACGCGCTCGGAGTTTTCTGACCTTGTACAGCGCGCCAAGAGCCTGAAGTTAGATGTTGCTCAACGCCCGGCGGAAGCCTTCATCGAGCCCAGCGTCTCCGCACTTTTGCCCGGAACACGCTATCGCCTGGCGCGCGAACTCGGGCGGGGAGCCAACGGAATCGTGTATGAGGCCTTCCACGTGGATCTCGATCAGGTGTTTGCGCTGAAGCTGCTCCGGCCTGAGGCTTGCGAAGAGGTGGAGGCCAAAGAGCGACTGCGCGCCGAGGCGAAGTTAGTCTTCGGCTTTGAGCACCCGAATCTGGCCAAGGTGCATGATTTCGGCTTCTGCTCCGATGGGCGTCCGTTCTTCGTGATGGAGCGGCTCTTGGGCGAGACTCTCGACAAGTATCTCGAGAGAAAGCGTGGCATGGACTTTCGCGAGGCGTGCCAGTTGGGTCTCCAGGCACTTTCGGCGCTTGAAGCGGCCCATGATCGAGGCCTGGTGCACCGCGATATCAAGCTCCAGAATTTGTTTCTCACCGAAGACGGCGTGCTCAAGCTGTTAGACTTTGGAGTCGCAAAAGCTACCAGCGAAGTGTTGGATGCTGAGGAGGGGACCCTGCACGTGGTTGGCACTCCAGAGACCATGTCTCCGGAGCAGGCACGCGGGCAATCTGGGGACGCTCGGAGTGACATCTACTCGCTCGGTGCGGTCTTGTACGAGTTAGTGACGGGACATCCAACGCATCGCGCGGAGAGTTTCGCTGCGCTTCTCCGGGCCAAGAGCTGCAAAGATGCGCTCCCTATCCGCGAACGGGCGCCTCAGCGTGGCCTTCCGCGAAGCCTTCAGAAAGTGCTAGCGCAAGCCTTGGAGCGCCATCCAGAGCTCCGGTTTTCGAGCGCACGCGCTTTTCGAGAAGCGCTACTCGACGTGCTCAAGGGCTCCCAGCGTAGCGCTCGTCGGCAGCGTACTGTCATCGTGATGGCCGCAGCAGCTTGCTTAATCGGCGGTACCGCCCTGCTCGCGGTTAAGAAAATGGGCCCCGAATGGCTCAATAAGGCCCATGTCGAAGCATTCACCAAGGCCCATGTCGAAGCATTCACCAAGGCCCATGTCGAAGCATTCGCGCAAAAGCTCATGGCCAAGGTTGTGGGTGCTAGCGCCACCCCGCCCAGTGCGCAAACTATGGCGATAGCTCATAGATTAACGCTTAAGGCGGCATCACTTCCGCTCGAACGCGTCTCGGTCCCACAGGTAGCTCCATCGCCGGTGGCGCCGAGCCAAGGTGTTACCGCTCCTGGGCAAGCGGCTCCTTCTCCGCTGGCCTCCGAGGCCCCAGATACGGAACTCGCGTCCTCCAAGCTTTTGCTGAACCAAACGGCAGTCCAGCTTGAACTGGAGCAAATCGCAGGAGTGCTCAAGCGAGGCAATGTCGTGAGCGCACTTGGCGCTGCCCGTTCGCTTGCTAAAAAATACCCTGCCGAGCCGCGCGTGCTCCGTGCTTGGTCGGAGACGGGTGCCAAGGCGAAGGCTTGGGGCGAAGCGTTGCGCGCAGCGCGCCGTTGGGTAGCCGTCGACGCTGGCCCGGATGCAGAACGCAACCTGATCCGCATGCTTCGCGCCGTCGGTCGTACCGAAGAAGCAGCGCATCACGCCCTCGGATTGGGCGACGCTCAAACCGTTTCCATGCTGGATTGAGCCACAGCTTGAGCAGTCGCGCACCGCCCTGGTCCAGGATTGTCACCAGCTGGGCGGCACAAACCGCTTGCAGAATTGGCCGAATCGGCCAATGAAGCTGGCTCAAGTTTCGCTGCAATGGCCTCACCTGCCCTCAATCCTCGGGTCAACATTGTTACGGTAGGA
Source organism: uncultured Polyangiaceae bacterium (assembly GCA_964609655.1). Taxonomy (GTDB): domain Bacteria; phylum Myxococcota_A; class Polyangia; order Polyangiales; family Polyangiaceae; genus JBBRRP01. Next base: position 3,942 of record CAZSUA010000433.1, read on the forward strand.
TCGCCGTACTCAGTTGTCCTGAAAATCGCGAC
>CAZSUA010000434.1:0-3965 GCA_964609655.1 uncultured Polyangiaceae bacterium
CTCTATTGGAGCCATCCTCTACGAGCTGATCACGGGCAAAAGCGTCGGCCCTGGAATGCTGCGACCGAGCGAGGTCGTTCAGGGCTTGCCTGCCGCACTCGAGCTCATTCTCAGCAAGGCGTTGGTAGCCGACCCAACCCATCGCCCTGACGATTTGAACGCGCTGGCGCAGGCACTGCACGAGTTGGCCCCGAAGCACAGCATGACGCCTCCACCCGCCGACGTGACACACCTCGATCACGACAATAATTTAGACGTGGACGTGTCGCTATCCATGCTGCCACCGATCCCGAAGACCCCCAAGGCGGTCGGCTCGAGTCCCTTCGAAATGCAAGTGCAAGTCCAAGAACCAATACGCGCTGCACGGCCAAGGATGGACGACGCCTCCAACGAACTTTTGTCGCTAAAAGCACGGTTGGAAGCCGATCAGCGACCCCGCTACGTGATTGCCAAAGATGGAATGGATCACGGCCCCTTCAGTGCCGTGGAGCTTCTGCAGCAGATCGCGACCCACACATTCGTGGAAGAAGACATCCTCCGCGATACCCTCGGCGGCGACGAACGCACGATCAAAGACTGGGAAGAGTTTGCTCCTTTCGCCGATCACGCTCGCCGTCATCGCGACATCAAGGCCGAAAAAGAAGCCATTCAGCGCGTGGTCGTTCAAGAGGGACGCAGCACCCGTAGCAAGGCGTTTCTGGGCGTAGCCGCGCTGGCTGCTCTCCTGGTGGCAGCTGGCGCGTGGTTTCTCACCGCACGCGGGCAAAAGAACGATTCGATCATTGTGCAGGAGGCCAGCCAATCGAGCGTCGAAACCAACGAGGGGCTTACCGGCAAGAAAACGGGCTCCGGCAAACGCGGCCGCGTGGTGGGCAGCCAGGGTGGCATCCCCATTTTGGGTGGGGGAATGAGCTGCGAAGGCGCGCAAGCTGCCTACGTGGAGGAGATGTCTATTGGCGGACCAAAAGGCCAAGCGGACCTAACCGCAGGGCAATATGGCTCGATCCTTAACAGTGGGAGTTACTTCTCGCACTGTGGCATTCCTGATTCCATGAAGCTCAGCATTTGTGCCGCCGTGCAGAACGGGCGCGCCGTCGGCGTATCGATCACCACTTCGCCGAGGGACGCCGGCAAGTCCAGCTGCGTTGCGTCAGCCGTTCGAAGGCTTTCTTTTCCCAGCCATCCCAAGCTCGACGTGACGCGCACCAGCTTCTAGAACGTTCGGGCTTTTTGTGCAGATGTTAATTGGTATTTGTCTAAGACCCGGGGCAATGCTTGCTGGCTTGCTGCTGGGTCTGAGCCTAGTTGGCTGCAATGCGCAAGTAGCGGGCGGGCTGGAGGAAGCGGACGCCAACCAGGCGCTCTCGAAGCTGCAAGAACACGGTGTGGTCGCGAGGAAGGAGCCAGATCCCGATGCTGAAGGGCATTTTCGGCTTTCGGTCAGTTCGGATGAAGCAACCACCACAGCCCAGATCCTGGCACAGGCAGGATTCCCACACCGCCGCCCCCCGGGCGTGCTTGAAGCGCTTGGGGAAGGCTCGATAATCCCCTCTCGCGAGACGGAGCGCGCCAAATGGCTGGCCGGGATCGCCGGAGAGCTGGAGCGCTCACTCTCGGGTCTTGGAGGCGTGCTGACAGTGCGAGTGCACCTCGCCGTGCCAGTTGTCGACGCCCTCGACGTTCCGAAGGCGGCACCTGCGCGCCCGACGGCTTCCGTGTTGTTGACGAGCCGTGGAGAGCTGCCGCTCAGCGAGTCTCAGATCCAGCGGCTCGTTGCGGGTGCCGTCACAGGACTCGCACCAGGGGATGTCACGGTGATTTCTCGCCAATCTGCCGCCGAGAAGCCCCCGCCACGGCTTGAGCTGCGCCAGCTCGGTCCCATCACCGTGACTCGCTCCTCCGCCCCTTTGCTGAAAGTGATCGTCGGTGGAGCCCTCACTCTCAATCTCTTGCTGCTCGCCAGCACTCTGTGGCTCTGGCAGAGCACGCGCAGAAAGTTTCACTCAATTCCCGAACCCGACACCTCCCCTATCCCTACCCAAGCGTGACGAGCACGTCCCCCTCTTCAACCGCTTGCCCCTCGGCCACCAAGACCGCGCTGACGAGACCAGCTTCGGGCGCTTCCACGGGCATCTCCATCTTCATCGACTCCAGAATGACGAGCGTTTCCCCCTCGGACACCTGCTGCCCCACCTGGACCACGATCTTCCAAACTGTGCCGGTAATGTGCGCGCCAACCTCACTCATGCAACAACGTTACACACAAAGATCGCGAGCACCCAATCTCCATCCCAGCAGGACGTCAAAAACCTGCTCTCGCGATCCCCACGCGACGCGAAACATCTCGTACCTATACCTACATCACTAAACTTAATGTCCCTTCGGCACGGCGGTTCAATCAGGATCACGCTTGACGCGACAATCTTTAGATTGGTATTCGCCGTGTTTGGACTTTCATTCACGGCTCTAGCGCCGCACTATTGTTGAATCTAGATAGGAATTGTCCACCCATGGCTGAACAGAAAGAAAGCTCCGTACTCTTCTCCCTCAAAGAGTTGATGAATCTTGAGGAAGATCGGATCAAGTCCGAGGAGGACGCGAAAGTTTCGGCGCAACGCCAGGTTCAGGAACGGAGCGCCGCAGCGGAGCACGCGAAGCGTGAGGCTGAAGAGGCCAGGATTCGCGGCGAGGAAGAATCTCGCCGGCAAGAAGAGCAACGGCGCCGCGAAGAAGAAACTCGCCTCGAAGCCATTCGACATGGCGAAATCGAGAAGGTTCGAACGGAAGCCGAGCACCGAGCACGCATGGAAGCGATGGGTGCACAGCAAGCGCACGAGCAGCAGCTTGCGGCGATGAAGGGCGACAAGTCGCAGAAGAAGCTGAAGGTCATGATCGGGGCTGCTGTTGCATCACTGGTGCTGCTCGCTGTGGGCGGCACTGCCATGTACGTGAAAAACGCGGAAGAGAGCGAAAAACGCGAGGGAGCGCTGGCCAAACGCTCCCAGGAGGCCGAGGAGCGAGTCAAGGAAAGCGATCGCAAGATGAAGGCGCTTGAAGAGGCGGGGGCCGATCTTGAAAGCAAACTGCGATCTGTGAAAGACGACGCGGAGCGCGCGCTCTTGGAGCAACAAATCAAGCTCAATAAAGATCAGCAGAAGAACATGGGCGGCGGCGGTCGCCCCCGCCCCAGTGGTAGCGGTAAGACGGAAGGCAAGCCTTGCAGTTGTCCGCCGGGCGATCCGTTGTGTTCTTGTTTGTAATGCCCCCCGGATGCTCCGGCCCTAGCAACTACAGGCTAACACGTGAATTCAGCGAACTTCGACGAAGCGCGCCGGCGCCTAGTCTTCCCTCTCGATTATCCAACGCTCGAAGAAGCTCGGCCCGGTGCCGAGGCGGTGGCGGAGCACGTGGGGGTGCTCAAGATTGGGCTGGAATTGTTCGTGAAGGAGGGGCCGCTGGCGCTCCAGCTCGGGCGCCAATTGGGCTGCGAGGTGTTCCTCGATCTCAAGCTGCACGATATCCCGGCGACCGTTGAACGCGCCGTCGCCTCCGCGATTTCGCTTGGAGTTCGCTATTTGACCCTCCATGCGAGCGGCGGGCCGAAAATGTTGGAGCTCGCCGCGGACCGGGTGGAGCGAGAACACGCCCAGTTGGCTCTGCTCGCCGTCACGGTTCTTACGTCCCTTGATGAGTCGGATCTGGTCGCGACTGGAGTCAGCAGTCCGCCGAACGAGCAAGCGCTCAGGCTCGCAGTCTTGGCTCAGCGGAGTGGCATTCGAGGCCTAGTCAGCTCGGTGGCGGAAGTCTCCATGCTGCGGCAGAATCTCGGGCCCGAAATGATTCTGGTGACACCCGGGATCCGTCCCGCTGGAGCCGGCAGCCAGGATCAAAAGCGCGTCGGAACTCCGGCGCAAGCGATGGCGGCGGGCTCGAGCCTTCTAGTTGTCGGTCGGCCGATCCGTGAC
>CAZSUA010000435.1:0-3935 GCA_964609655.1 uncultured Polyangiaceae bacterium
CAAGCTCGAGCTTGGCCTGCGAGCAATGAAACCTGGAGCGTCCCCTTCGGACTCGAAGGGATAGCGGTGCTGACTGGCGGCAAAAAGAGCGCTCCAAGCCTCAGCTGAACCGATGAAATTCCGAGACCCACGGCAGCTCCGAAACCTGGAGCGATCTTTGGCAACGTCCCCACATCCAAAAGAGCCCCGATCTCGGCGACTATAACGGGCGACGATTCAGGGATGGCGTTCGATTTGGGATTGGGGTTGGGGCGAATAGGGGTCACGACCTGCCGAGCCGGCACGGGTGGAGCGAAAACCGCTTGTGCAACAGGTGGAGCAGCCGCCGGGATGGGAGCAATTTGCGCTGGCGGAATCCCCAATGGAAAGGCAGCAATAGGCGACTTGGACCCTGATTCCTCATTTGCATGCGTCTGTTCAACGGCATTCGGATCGATCGCGATAGCGATAACCAGCGCTGCTGCTTCGACGGCTTCTGGACAAGTGGGCGCTGTTAACGTGCGTTCAAAGGAGTTTTGACCCGCCAGCGTCCTCACCGTTAGGCTCACGCCTGAGGCTGCATCCGCGGCAAAGGCCAAACGCACCGCCAGATCCTCTTTCAGCAAGGATTCAGGCGACTTTCCCAATAGATCCGCCACGCGACGCTCCAGCACGTCCGAGCGTGGGCATAAGGATGCAGGATCCCATTCGACCGATAATGCGGCCGCGTGCGCCGTTTTCGGCCCCACGCAAATTAAAGCGATGCAGCCAATCAGGGCTAGCGCACGGGCCTTTAGGCTTGGGTGAAACAAGGGCACCGGTGTCCCACGTCAACAGGCTGGGCGTCTAGACCCAGGGCGTTCCGAGGCAGTAGGTGGCCGCCCGCGTTCGAGGCGTGTCTAGTTGTCGAAGCGATACACAGTCGCGCGAGCGGAGGCTCGTTCACCAAAGCGACCACAGAAAGTATTGAGTGCCCCATAGGCTGCCATCGGCAGGACTTCCCGAAACTCCAAGTGAGTAACAAGGCAGTACATCGTCACCTCAAGGAAACTCAAATCGCAGTCCGCCGGCAGCTTTGAGAGAGCATTATCGAGATTGCTTTCAAGCCAAGACAGAATGTTCTGAAGCGCCACGCGCATCTTAATCAGTTGCGCATTGTTCGGATCCTCTTGTGCGAGTTTTGCGGTGATCAGGGAGACTTCCAACGCCATCGCTTGCGTCGTCAGCTCCTGCGCATTCGCGAGTACGGGCAAGTGAAGATCCTCCGGCCACACCACACGGAGCTGGCTACTCGCTAGCAAGCGCGCTCGGGCTTGAGACTGCCGCGACAGTTCGTGGCAAATATTGAGTGCGCCAAACCACGAACCGTTTGCGGTCTCCAAGATCGGCACTCGAAGCGCAGGGTTTCCCGCGTACTGCTCGATGTCCAACGACATCAGGTCAGCCACAGCATCAAACGAATGCTCCACGCCAAACTCAAGCGCAAAGATCCGCACCACACGCGTGAAGTGAGAACTTGAGCGTCCTATGATTCGAGGTTTTAAAGGCGTGGTCACCCAATTGACTCTGTACGGCTCGGTTACGGCTGCTCCACCTTAGGCGACCGAAGAAACATCACAAAAGCCAAAGCTGTTGGCAAGAAGAACACCAGAATGGCGAAGGCCCCGCAGTTCATGGCTTCGGAAATGCCTTCGGCAAGGACGCGAGCCTTTTGTGAGGGGTCGATCAATTCGCCGCCGACAGCCGTCATCCCTTGATACAGACCAATTCCGACTCCGGCGCAGCTGCTGGTAACCAGGAGCGCCAAGCAAATCAACGCAAATCGCCCTAAGATCTTTCGTGGGCGTGAGTTTCGACGAAGTCGGAACGCCAGCGCGACGAGGGCGACACTGAGAACGAGAGGGACGACCAAAAAAAACATGCGGTGAACTGACGCTACCCTGCTTAGCGAAAAGAAAAACCCTTGACGCGCAAGCCAGCTCAGGCACCGTTGCCGTGATGTCGCCACTCGCTGAAGGGCTGCCTTTTCGCAAACCACGGAAGCTCCGTCCCGGAGATCGCGTTGCCATCATTTCGCCTTCCTGGGGTGGGCCTGCGAAGCGGCTGCAGACTAACCCCGAGTTACGCGGCTCCGATGTGAATGCCGCCTTTGCGGATCCATCGATCGCCGGAATTATCGCTTCGATCGGAGGCGATGATTCGGTGCGCATCCTGCCGTACCTTTCACCCACTCTCATCACCCAAAACCCAAAACTCTTGATGGGTTACTCTGATTTTACGACCTTGCTCAGCTACATCAATTCCCTAGGCAACGTCACCGTACATGGTCCGTCGGTGATGGCCGGAATTGCGCAAGCTCCCGCGTGCGGGGATGCGTACGTCGAGCACCTACGGAGCTTTCTCTTTGACGCGCCTAGCACTACAAGCTACCGTCCCGAGGCGCGCTATTCGGAGGGTTATCCTGCTTGGGGAGTCGAAGCGACACTCGGAACCACCAGCCCGCCCAAGGAGAATCCCGGCTGGGACTGGGCACAGAGAGGAACGCCAAGAACGGCGTATGTTTGGGGCGGCTGCATCGAGGTTCTCGAGTTCATGAAGGGAACCGACTTCTGGCCGGAACGTTCGTTCTTCGACGACAAGTTCTTGTTTTTTGAAACCTCCGAAGAAAAACCATCACCTCTTCTTGTGGAGCGTTGGCTCCGCAATTACGGGAGCCAGACGATCCTGAATCGGGTTCAGGGCGTTATTTTTGGCCGTCCCCAGAAGTACAACGCTACCGAGCGAGAGGAGCTGAAGCGAGCGGTCCTCAAGGTCATTGTCGAAGAATACGGTCGTACGGATATCCCGATCATCCTAAACTTCGACGCCGGGCACACTGACCCACAGAGCCTGTTGCCATTTGGAATCTCGATGGAGATCGACGCTGAGCGAGATCGAATTCAACTCGTCGAGTCGGTATTCTAGTTAGCCAGCGTTTGCGAGGTACTGACCGATTTCGTGCAGGCTCGCTATTCGATGAACCTGCGCGGCGTGCTGGGGCACTTCAGGAAAAAGCGAGAAGACCGTCATTCCAGCTGCGATCCCAGCGTGAACACCAGATAGGGAATCTTCAACAACGGCGCAACGCGAGGGATGCACGCCCATGGCGGCAGCAGCGTGAAGAAAGAGGTCGGGGTCAGGCTTCCAGCGGTCGAGCTCGTAGGCGCTGAAGACACTACGCCCAAAATAACGTTGCAGGTCCGTAACCTGTAAACTCAACTGAGTTTGCTCGAGCGGGCCGTTGGACGCGACCGCGACAGGAAGGTTCAAGGCGCCAAGGAGCGCGTGAGCACCGGGCATCGGTCGGAGTCGAGCACGGACGGCGTCAGCCCTAGCACGACGAAACACAGCAACAAAGTCGGTGGGCAACTTGATACCAAGAAGGACCTCGCAGCGGGCGAGAGATTCCGCGAGCTTTCCGGCATTGAACAGCCGCACGGCAGCGTCCGTCACGCCAGGTGCAAGATGCAAGGCGCTCAGACATTCGGCGAGCGCCTCTCGAGCCAGCGGGACACTGTCTACAAGTGTTCCATCGCAGTCAAAGATGATCGCATCTATCCGTGGAGAATGCATGGGGCTCACCAAGTTAACGCACTCCAGCTGCGAGGACCAGAAGAATTGTGCTCACTTTCTCCATCGGCTACTACTGAAGCAAAACCAGGGTTTCCCCCAATCGACAAACACCACCCCGACTCCTACGTTGTTCTTCGTGCGCCTCACACCCACCAACGACTTGGTTTTCAAGCTCCTGTTCATTGCAAATCCGGCGCTCCTCCGCGATCTGCTCGAAGCGGTGCTTCAACCAAGCTCGCCCATCGCATCGTTAGAGGTTCTGGACCCAGAAATTCCTGGTGATCTCACCGGCAGCAAAGCCATTCGGCTCGATGTGCGCGCTCGCTCGGAGGACGCCTCCATCT
>CAZSUA010000436.1:0-3927 GCA_964609655.1 uncultured Polyangiaceae bacterium
TGGGTGGGCTGACTTCCGAGGCTCTACCATCCTGATCCTTCCGATCGGGCACGCTGGACATAACCGACAACGTTTGACAGTACCACGTGCACTCTGCAGACGACATGCGGCCAGAGCCCCACGAAGCTTAAGCGGCAGCCGAAACGTACCACATCCTCCCACCGATCGCGTTGGCCGAAAGGCCTACCGGCAAACGTGGCAGTGCCTGGAACATTTGAGGCGCGCGAGCTTGCCAAGCTGTTAGCCTTGTTCGGATGGGACAAGAACAACCCCCGGCTCCCAATGAGATTGATGAACTCATCGAGCAGGCCGCCTACGCAGAAGCAGAGCGCGCCCTTGGCACGATTGCTCTAGATGATGAGAGCTATTGGGTAGCCCGCATCAAACTCGGCCTTCGCGATGGCTCGCTGGCGCCGGGTGTCGCGATGCAACGGCTGGTGCAGATCATGCGCAAAGATGCCACCGCTCGGGGCGCGAAGACCCTGTATCAGGAAGCCTCGCGTCTCTCATTCGAGGGTAGATCTTCGTCGACGGCGCACTCCCATCCACCACCCGCCGTCACGCTCAATAAGAGCAAGTAACGTTGCCTAGGTGAGCGGTGGAAAGACGCTGAGCCAGCGCTCCAACTCACCAACAATCACGCGCGGTACGCGGCGCAACTGCTGGGCGTTCCGTGCACCGGTCAATAAGAATGCGGTGCGAAGCTGTTGCTCCGTACGCTCCAAGAACCTTCTAGCGCCCGGCGGACCGGCTTGAGCGAGCGCCTGCAGGACCGGCCTCGCAATGCCACCAACATTGGCCCCAAGCGCGATCGCCTTGGCAATATCGAGCCCCGATTGCACGCCACCCGTCGCAAAGACCGTCGCAAAGCCATGCTGGCCCACCAGCGCCACACTCGCAGCTGTGGGGATGCCCCATTCCCAGAAAGCTTGCCCTAATTCTTTCTGATCTTCTTTGGCACGGTGGGTTTCAACGGCGACCCAGGAGGTGCCGCCAGCTCCCGAAACATCCACATGGGCCACACCCAAAGCACGGATTTTTTGGGCCACTTCTGCGGAAATCCCGCAGCCCGTTTCCTTCACGATGATCGGATGCCCGAGTTCCGCGGTGAGGCGCGCGAGCGTGGTCAGTCCGTCTCGAAAATCTCGATCTCCTTCAGGTTGAACCAGCTCCATCGCGGGGTTCAAGTGCACGCACAACGCATCGGCACCGATGCTTCCAACCATGTCCTGAAGCTCGGCGCTCGACATTTGGGTTGCTTGAACGATCCCAATGTTACCGAGCAGCAACACCGAAGGCGCCACTCGCCGCACGTCGTACGAGCTTCTGAGCGCTGGGTTCTTCAGCATCGCCCGCTGACTGCCGAGCCCGAACGCATAGCCGCGCTCCTCGGCGATTTCAGCAAGTTCACAGTTTATCTTCTCGGCTCTTTCGGCGCCGCCCGTCATCGCCGCAATCAGTATCGGAGCTGACAGCCGCTTGCCTAGGACACTCGTTCCCAACTGCACCTCGTCGTAACTCAACTCTGGCAAGGCATTATGAACGAGACGCACACACTCAAAGAGGGTTGTCGTGTTGTGAAAACCGACGTCGCCACTCACCGCCAGGTCGATGTGGTCACCCTTCCGATTCGAAATGTCAGGCATGAGAAAACCTAGCGATGACCCTTTTGGGTCAGAATGCAAGCCATTCCAAGCAGCCAGGCCACGGAAACGCCAGCCGTTGACACTCCCAACGCCGAGTCCCTAGGCTGCCACTCCCGTGCAGCCAGCGAGACACCGGAGAAAACCAGGGCTTTCAGAGCTGAATCCTTTCGAACGCCTGCTCAGAAACGTTCGTCCGGCCATCGAACGCGAGTTGAAGCGCGAACTCGGCCTTCGCGAGAAAGAGGCGCGCAAGCTCGGCGAGCCCGTCTCCAATATGGTCGCAGCGCTGACAAGCCTCTGCCTACGGGGCGGCAAGCGTTTGCGTGCGGGCCTGGTGGCTGCTGGCTACCAGTGCGTGCACGAAAGCTCCGCGCTGCCCCGACCCGTGATCCAAGCCGGCGTCGCGCTGGAGTTACTCCAAGCTTATTTTCTGATCCACGATGATTGGATGGATCGCGATGAAGTGCGGCGCGGTGGGCCTTCAGTTCACTCCTGGCTAACTACGAAGATTGGGGACACGCATTTGGGCGCCGCTGCGGGGGTGCTCACGGGGGATTATGCCCTAGCGCTCGCGACACACATGCTCTCACGCGTGCCCTCCCCCAAGCAACACGCCCAGGGCATCTGGGGTTGCTTTGCTCGCATGCAGCTGGATGCTGTCGCTGGTCAGCAACGTGATCTTTTGGGAGCGGAGGACGTGCTCCTCACGTACCGTCTGAAGACCGCCAGCTACAGCGTTCACGGCCCGCTGGAGCTAGGCGCTCGCATGGCCGGGGCAGCAGCGCCGCTCCTTCGGGCGCTCAAAAAGTTCGCGCTTCCAACTGGCCTGGCCTTTCAGATCCGCGATGATCTCTTAAATGCCTTTGGCGAACCGAGCGTCACGGGCAAGCCGCTCGGGAGTGATTTGACCGAAGGTAAGCGAACTTTATTGGTGATGACCGCGCTAAACACCCTGCGCGGGCCCGCCCGGACTGCCTTCTTGACGGCCTTCAATCGGCGCAAGGCCACTCTCCGCCAACGCACCCTCGCCCTCGAAGCGCTGCAGGCTTCAGGCGCGGTTGAGGTGTTGGAGCTCGAAATATTGAAACTTGCAGCCGCCGGCGAGCGCGCCTTGCACTCCCCGCGCGTCCCTCCTGCCGGTCGGGAGCTCCTCCGGGCCGCTACAGCTTCACTTCTTGCACGCAACAGTTGAGCAACCCGATGCACTCAAGATTCACGCGACCCGTCCAAAGTTTTGCAGGCTACATTTTCGACTGTGACGGCACCTTGGCCGATTCGATGCCCCTCCACCACGAGTCGTGGCAGTTCTCGCTCCGCGAGTGTGGCGCGCCCTTTGACTTCAACTGGGAGCTTTTTGCTTCGCGCGGGGGCATGCCGCTTGAGCAGACCGTGCTGGAATTGAATCGGCAGTTCGACTGCAAACTCGACGCAGCTCGCATCGCTGCCCTACAACGCGTGCACTTCGAGGCTCGGATCAAGGACCTGCAACCCATCCGAGAGGTCACCGATTTTGCGCACGAAATGAGCCGCGTTTCTCCGGTGAGCGTGGCTTCAGGCAACCTTCGCCTTCAGGTCATTCACTCGCTGGAAGCCATTGGCGTCGGAGAGATCTTCGACATCATCATCACACCTGAACAGGTCCAACACGGCAAGCCTCACCCGGACATGTTCCTGTTGGCGGCCGAACGCATGGGCGTCGCCCCGCAAGACTGTCTGGTCTTAGAAGATAGTCCACTCGGCATTGAAGCCGCAAAACGGGCTGGAATGTCCTGGGCTCTGGTGCGAGAAGCACTGCCCATGACGGGAAAAACCAGGTAAGAGCAGCGCGTGGCTCGAGCCCTCGGCAAAGTGATCCTGTTTGGCGAACATGCCGTGGTGTACGGGGTGCCAGCGATCGCCGCGGGGATCCAGCGCGGGGCTGAAGCATCCGCAATGCGCGCAGCTCAAGCGTCCTTACGTCTTTCAGAGCTTCCAACCCCGTGCGAGCCGGAGTCAGAACCAGGGCGCGCTTTCGCGGCGCTCTTGGCGAGCCTTTCTCTGGGCGAGTTTGAAGTCCGAGCGAAGACGGAGCTCCCACCCGGGTGCGGCCTGGGAGCGTCAGCTTCCTTGGGGGTCGCGATTGCCCGCGCGGTATTGGAAGTGGCCGCCTCCGAGCTGCCAATCAGCGAGACCGATCGCTGGGTCCTTGAAGCTGCAGATGCCTGGGAGCGCGTGTTTCACGACAACCCCTCCGGCATCGATGCCACGGCTGCAACATTGGGCGGATGTTTTCGTTACACGC
>CAZSUA010000437.1:0-3926 GCA_964609655.1 uncultured Polyangiaceae bacterium
GGTGCTTGCGACTGGAGGCGACGACCTGGACGACGACGAGCGCGCCGCGCTGCACCGGTCGATCGATGAAAGCATCGAGGACGAAGAAGTAGGCCATATTGAAGATCTATCAACGGTGATTGCTGAGCTTCGAGCGCAGCTGTGAAAGTGCGCGCCACGAGTCGTGCTAAGCGCGAGATCGCACGGGCGCGGGGGCGGTACAAAGCGGGGAGTAGCTACTGCCGGCTGCTTTCGCGCAGTTCACTTCGCGACGAGAGTTATGGGTGATGCTTCGCAGGCCCTTCCATTTCGACAGGTCAGCAAACCAAGCTAAGTACTGGGAAGCCCAAACGCCACTTCAGGTTGCGCTAGGCTGGACCAATTCGCATCTGCACCAGTTCCGCGTTGATCGCTGACCCGGAATGCCCGTTCGCACTCGGTACTCAATGGCAGAAGGCGAAACGATCGCGCGTTGTACGCCCAGGCACCGTTTAATCCACCGCGCCCTTGTGGCCAGTCGAATCCCGGCTGAGCCCTGCGACGGCGAAAGCTCAGGCTCTCAATCCAGCACCCTCCTATGCTAAGGTCCCCCTTCTGTGACCGTCCTCCCCCTGACTGATGACCCAGCAATCTTGGCCCTGGCTGAAAACCTTCGGCAGGGCGAGCTCTGGATGACTGGCCGTCAGCTTCGCACTCACCTTCAGGGGCAAACAGCACAGCGAAATCAGCACCTTCAGAGCCTGCTGGAGAATGGGCTCATCGTAGCGATGGCGGACGCGTACAGGCTGACGTTGCGGGGTGCATTGAGCTGCCAGTATTCACAGGTTTACGAGAATTACCTCGCTCGTGTGCTCAAAGCTCTGAGAGCTCACGAAGCCGGCGCTCCCGGCTTTGACGCTGTGACACTTAAGGAGCTGGCCAAGCACGACCCCTATCTCGATAAGCCTGGCAAGGACGATGCCAAGTGGCTGATGCAGCTTCTGGTCGTGTGCGGCATCGTGCGCGACAACCTGGTGCGCCCCGAGGGAGCATGGTCCCTAAACAATCCACCTCTGGAGCAAATCCTTCACGACGCGCTCAACGTCGGAGACTTAGTGCGGCTCCTTGCGCCTCCCCTGGCTCGACCGCTGGATCCTCTGATTGTTTCCACACGTACCGAGGGGCAGTATCTTGAGCGGAAATCTCTCTGGGAAGGGCTGCCTGGCAACAAGCGACCCCGAGATCGACGCCAGGTGCGCGATGAGATTGCCGAGCAGGTTGCCGCCTTCGCCAATGCGGACGGCGGAACGCTGATCCTCGGTGTTGAAGACGATGGCACGGTCAGCGGGCACAGATATCCTGCGAAAGCGGTTGATGAATTTCTGGATGCTCCAGCTGCTCGGCTCAAGCCGCCCCTTGAACGCGGCGAACGCTCAAGCCACGACGGGCACGAATTATTGCTGTTCCGCGTGGCGCCAGCGGCTGAGGCCGTCATGGTGGTCGGGAATGGATTTCCACGGCGAGTCGACGATACCGTCATCAAGGAAGAACAATCCCGGATCAATGCGTGGAAAACCGCCGGCCTGATAGAGAGCTGGGAAGCGCGGCCGTCGTCCCTCGCGCTCGCTGACTTGGATGCTGAGCTCCTTCGAAAGGCAGCAGAGCAGGCCGGTTTTGGAGGCCAAATTGAGGAATTCTTGGTTCGCCTGCGTCTTGCCGATCAAACGCCGTCGGGCCTCAAACTGCGCATGGCGGCGTGTTTGTTATTTGTTCGGGAGGCGCACCGGATCGAGCACCCGAACGCTGGGGTACGCATTTTTCGTGTGGTTGGCAAGGAGCGCACCCACGGCGCAAACGCCAACGTGGAGGAGCGCGAACGCGTCGAAGGCAACCTTCCCCATGTCATCGAACGGACCAAGGGTTTGATTGAGGACTTGCTGCGGAAGCCGGCACGCTTGGTAGGCTTGCACTTCCAGACGACGAGCGAGGTGCCCACGTCAGCCTGGCAAGAAGCGTTGGTTAACGCCGTTGCACACCGCGACTACACGGACCAGGGCCGAGGCGTGGAGATTTGGCTGTTCGATGATCGGATGGAAATCCTGAATCCTGGGGGCCTTGTGGCTGGAGTATCCTTGGACGCGCTGAGGTCGCGGACCAGAGTTCATGTCAGCCGCAACCCACGCTTGACCCGCGTACTCGCATTGCTGGGTATGATGCGCGAACAGGGTGAAGGCATCCCCCGTATTTTTGATGAGATGGCTGGAAGCTATCTGCCCGACCCAAGCCTGGAAGTCGGAGAGCATCGCTTTGGCGTCACCTTGCGCAATACCCCTGAGTTAAGCGATCAAGATGCTCGCTGGTTGGAGAGTCAGGGACAACACGGGCTCTCGGGAGAACAGGCTCGAGCGTTGGTGTTAGCTAGAACTCGCGGTACGGTAGATAATCAGGGATTGCGGGAAGCGGCTGGCCTCGACACGCTAGCAGCCAGCAAGGTACTGGTTCAGCTTCGTGACCAGGGGCGTCTGCGGCAGGTAGGGGCGGGCTCAGCCTCGCGCTACGAGATTGCGAACGCGTTCGACAAAGGGTCCAAGACGCCGGATCAGCACGACCATTCACGCCCCTATGACACTAGCTCCACCCCTTATGACACTAGCTCCACCCCTTATGACACTAGCTCCACCCCTTATGACACTAGCTCAGGCCCTAGCTCGGGCCCTTATGACACTAGGCTGCTCCCCCCAGATCTGAAGCGCCAACTGGAGGCACTGGGGGAGCGCGCCGACCCTCACGAGGTGCGTGGAGTCCTAGCAGCGCTGTGTGAATTGGCTCCGCAGACACCTGCGGCGCTGAGTCGTCTTATCAAACGAGACGAGAAGCTCATCGTGCGCCACTACATCAGCCCCATGCTGAAGGAAGGTGTTCTAGAGCGTGTATTTCCGGATCGACCGTCTCACCCGAAGCAGGCCTACCGAACCGTAGTGAAGGCAAGTAGTTAGTTTCAGGAAACCGTTCTGTACGGGCATCTGCCGCGCGGCGACTGGAGCCTGATGATGCGTAATTTTTCGTCATCGAGGGCTTCGCTGTGGATGATCATCCGAAGCCTAAGAAGGGGCGTCTAGGAATATCCGCTACCGTCAGTCGGTAACGTCTTCTCACCAGGGCTCTTTCAGGTTTATTCAGCCCGGCGCCCTGGAAGTCCTTCAGAATAGCCCGAACGCCGTCCACCGAAAGCATACCGCCCAGCCATCGGCGTGCATCAAGCGCGCCACTCCGAATGATTTCGCGCACGATCGCATACCGATCATTGGGATTGTTCCAGTCGAGAGTGTCGACCTCATAGCTCTTGAGCAAGCGGGTCACGCTCAGCGGCAGGCTTGGAAGTTGTTTCTTGTGGGCCGCCCATCGTTTCTCAGCGGCGTGCTTCGCGATCTCACGGCGACGTTCCGGATACAGAACCATTGCTCGTGTGAGCCCGCCTCCGCGGCCCGCCTTTGGCTCCGCCCAACCTGCCGAGTGCGACCGCGTGCGGGTTCTTCACCAGCGAATGCGCGCATCCTTGAGCGGGCTCGCTCAAGATCGCTTCGCGCAGGGTCGCGACTGTCCATCGTGGATGTATGGCCCGCTGTACTCGACATTGCGCAAGGGCGGTGTTCGGAACTTGCCCATGTCGCCTGAAACGCCCGTGACCTCGATCAAGCCACGATTGCCATCGCCCGCCTCAATGAGGCTCACCGTTAACCTGCACTTAATTCTGGAAGATCGAATCCACCGATGGGGCAGAAAGAACACCCTCTGTCCACCGCAACACCTCGGCTTCATTCGCACTTTGGATTCGATCTCGAACCTCCTCGGAAATCTTGCCAAACTCCAGCGTCAAAAGTTTAGCCAGTACATCTCGAAGCGCTTCCGCCTCGCCTTCCGCCTTGCCTCTAGCCTCGCCTTCCGCCTTGCCTCTAGCCTCGGCCTGT